>JAJYDB010000042.1 GCA_021777845.1 Planctomycetota bacterium | reverse complement strand
GTTGCAAGTCGGCGAGCGGGATTTCCCGATCACTCACGGTCAATAGGCGGAGATAATCACCCATCGGCCGGCTCCGTCGCGAGACAACCTCGGCTCACGGGCCCAAGCACCGCGACGGGCCGCGCTTCCACGGACAAAACGTCACGCCCCGGCGTCTCGTCGCGTACGAGGCCGGTCTCAATACCCGCTCGAAAATAAAGTAGCAGCAGCAGGTTCACAACGCAAGGTATGACAAATACAATTGCCCACTCGTCACCGCTCCGCGAAGCGATTTCGCCCGCGACCACACCGCCGCAAAGCGACGCGATCCCCGAAGAGAGAAAGAAGAGCAGCGTCTGCGCACTCGCGCGCAGATGCGCCGGAGCGCGTCGGTCAACATACACCTGTCCACCTACCATAAAGCAAGCCACGCCAACGCCCTGCAGCGGTATCGTCGCGACCGCGAGCCACAACGGCGGCCCGAGCGCCAGGATCCCAAACCGCGCAAACCACGCGAACAGCCCCAGCCGCAGTGTCCCGACCTCGCCCAGCCTGCGGAATAAAAACGGCAGCAAGAACAATCCCGCGATCTCGGGGATCTGCCCGAGCGACATCGCCGTCGGAATCCGCGGTTTCGCCATCCCCTCCGACTCAAGATACGGCGGAATCAACTGATAGATGAACGGGTTGCACAAATAGAATCCCATCGAAACAAGCAGAAACGCCGCGAGGTGGTTCGTCGCCAACATGTTGACAAGCGATCGCGCGCCGAACTTTGCCCGCGCGCCGACGGCGAGCGGCGGCGTGTTGGGCAACGTCAAGCTCCACGCCGAGACCCCCGCGGAGAGTGCCGCGGCTATCCAAAACGCCACGTGAATGCCTGTATGAGGAGTGCCGTCAACCCACACCATGGTGGCCGAAACCAGCCAACCGGCACACATCCAACCAACCGTCCCCCAGAGCCGCACGCCGCCGAAATCGCGCTTGGGCTCGTCGAGATTTCGCAGCACGAGCGAAACCGAAAGGCCGTAAGTCGGTGCCGTGAACAGCCAGTAGGCGAGAAAAATCGCGAACAGCGGGACCGGATCGGTGGCAACCCCCGCCGCGATCGCGGCCAAAAAGCAAGCGCCGATCGCATATACCGCCGCAATCACGTATTGCGACGACCAGACCCGATCGACAAGCTGTCCAAATCCGAGCGACGTCACGGTCGCCCCGACGGCGTACGTCGCGAAAATCCAGCCGCGATGCCGCTCGCCGATCCCGAGGTCGCGCAGGTGAAGCGTCAGCAGCGGCCAAAAGGAGCCTTGAACGCCGTATTGCAGGGCCATCAACGTCGCCAACCGCGACCGCTTCGACACGTCGGACTCCCTTGACGCCTCGACGCGCCCGCCGCGTCTTATCCTCCGGATTCTAGCGTCGAGACGACATTTGACGAGGCCGGTTCGGTCGAAATCACGCCCCGCTCGGATTCGTCGACTTCTTTTCGTCGTCGAGGTTCTGCTCGCGGAGCCGCTCGAGCTTCTTCTCGAGCATCTCTTCCTTCCGAAGTTCGCGTTTTTTCACACGCTCGGCCTTCTTCTCGAGCCTACGCTCGCGGCGTTCCTCGGGCGTGAGTGCGGGCGGATTGGGCCGAGGCGGTTTGGGAGTGCCTGGCGTCACCGAGAGCTTCTTGTTCGCGCCGGCTTGGTCGTCCCCGGGCAAAGCATCGGGCAACATCGGGGCAGGGGGACGCGGCGGGCTCGATCCCGCCGCATTCTGGTCGCGTCTCGGGGCTCGATTGCGGGGCTTGATCAACTGCTGAAACAGGTCGATCGCGCCGGCCCCGGCGACGTTTCCGAGCACGTCGCGACCGAGATCCTTCATCCCATCAGCGAACGCCTTCGGATCGACGGTCGGCTTGTCGAGCGTCCCGCGGATCGGGATCGTGACCCGTCCGCCCGAAAGCACGGCGCCGAGAATCGGCATATCGGCCGGGGCGAGCCTCGGCAGCGCAATCGAAGCCGCCATTTCGATCCGACGGTCAAAATCAACCCAGCCTTCGATGTCGATCCGGCTGATCTTGCCGATCGGAATCGACATCCCTCGGGTCACGACGCGTCGGTTCGCGATCGTCATCACGATCGGCTGGTTGAGACGCATGACGGGCCGATCGCGGATCTGGACTAGGTCGAGCAGCATCACGATGAACGGGCCGGGCCCGAATTCGACGTCGTGAAAGCCGATCGTCGCGTCGACGTTCGGGCCTTCCTTCGAGTTCACGACGGGATCGAGCGGGAAGTCGGCCAGCCTGATATCGGCGGAGAGCCGACCTTGGATGCGAGTCGCCTGGTCCAAGGCAGGCGCGGCATAGAGCAGCACGCGATGCGTCACTTCCTGGTCGATTTCAGCGTCCTTGACGTACGAACCCGGCATGATTCGTGCCACTCGCCGGCCCTTGTCGTCGCGGGTCAGAATCGGTTCGAGGTGAATTCGACCGTTGTTCAGCGAGGTATCGATTGGGTCGATCGCGATCGCGCCCTTCTTCAGCGTCGCCGCGAGCGTCGTCGAGCCCGTGCGAATCCCAAAGGCGCGAAATCGGTCGATGGTGAGCGCGAATCGAGCGTCGAAGTTCTTTGCAGCCGCTTCGAGTCCCTCGCCGAGCGTTGAGAGCGGGCCTCGGATCGACCAGACGCAGCTCTTGCCCGCCAGCTCGGTGTTTGGTCCAAGTCGCGCGGCCGCAAGCTCTTGCAACGCCTTCCAGTCGGGCTCGATCGCTCCGTTCAGATCGATCCGCCGGGCACCTTTCATATCGTCGATCGACCCTTCGGCGTGCAGGGTGCCTTGCGTCGAAGTGATCGCGGCCTTGAGCCCCTCGATCTTATTGCCGTCGGTCGACAATTTGCCGGTGAGGTCGAGCTCGATCGGGCCATACTCGCGGGCCGACGTTCCGCCGGGATCCAAGATGACGCTCGGCGCGCCGGCCTTGAAGCTCTGCAGAGAGGCCCCGGTGCTTGATGTCACGTCCAGATCCCAGTTCGCCGTGACGCGATCGACGCGCAGCGCGTGATCGTTGAGCGACGAGCCCGCGAGCTCGACGCCGCTCAATTCCAGCTTGCCGCGGGTTACGACGTCGCCCTTAGCGATCGTCGCGCTCAAGCTGCCGGCGAGCAGCGCGTGCGTCGCGACGTCGGGGCGATCGAGCGCGATCGGCCATGCGTCGGCCTGCACTTGCACTTTGATAATCCGGCCCTCTTCGGCCTCCCTCCAAAAGTTGCGGCTTCCCTCGAAGGTAATCACCCCACCGGGCTTCTCAGCGACCGGGTCGGCGAGCCGCGCGCTCCATGACCACAGCTCGGGCGCCGACGGAAACGCAATTTTCGCGTCGAATTTGCCCGCGCGAATCGGCGCCGGCAGACCCGGCCCGGTCACGGTCAGACTGCCGTCGACGATCTCGATGATTAACTCGCCGTTCGGCTTCGGGTGCAGGACCGGCTCGAGCGCCTTGAACAAGTCGATGTCGCCGTCGCCGCTGCCGTCGTTGTCGCGTTCGACGACCAGCGCTGCCTTTTCGAGGCGCACCTTGCCCACTTTGGGGTGGTCCGTGATCAGCCTCCAGAGGCTCCGCGAGAGTTCGGCTCGCGGCGCGTCGACGATCGTCTCGCCGCGCTCGCCGTACAACTTCAAGCCGGTCACGCGCGTCGGCTCGGTCCACGAGAGGGAGATCGCGTCGAAGTGAATCGAGCCGCCGGGCGCGAGCGCCGCGTTCGCCTTCGAGAGCAGCCAGCGACGTCCCGGCTCGGTCGAAAGCAACTGCGGCAGCGTCGCGAACCCCGCCGCCAAAGCCACGAAGATCAACAGGACCAGTCGCGTCAAAAGCCGCCGGAAGCGCCGTTTCGGCTGCGCGACCGGCTCATTCGGGTTCGAGGTCGACATGAAGCTGCATCCCGCCCGGGCGTCACATCCATGCGACCTACAATCGTGTGAACGAATTCGTTGCCGTCCTTCACTGTTGCGGGTCAACCCCGCCCCTGTCAACCGGACGCCGCGAAAGGCGTTACTTGATTCCGTTCCGAGCGACGATCACGAGACGATCGGATACGATAAAGACGTGCATGATCAACGCGGACAGGCTAGAAAGGGGCGAGGACGTGGCGACCGCAACCTTTGGCGCGGGCTGTTTTTGGGGTGTCGAGGAGGCTTTTCGACGCGTGCCGGGCGTGCTTTCGACCGCCGTCGGCTACATGGGCGGAACGCTCGACAACCCGAGCTACCGCGACGTCTGCACCGGCCGGACCGGCCACGCCGAGGTCGTCCAGCTTGAATTTGACCCGACCGAGGTCCGCTATGAAACGCTGCTCGACGTCTTCTGGGATCTGCATGACCCAACGACCTTGAACCGACAAGGCCCGGACATCGGCACGCAATATCGCTCGGCGATTTTCGTACACGACGAAGCGCAGCTCGCCGCGGCGCTCGCTTCGAAGGAAGGCCTCGACGCGAGCGGTCGGTTGCGGCGGCCGATCGTCACGCAAGTCGTCCCCGCCGCGACCTTTTGGCGCGCCGAAGAGTATCACCAGCGGTACATCGAGAAAAACGGAGGCGGCTGCCATATTTAGAGCGGGTCGTGCCGAGTGCGGCGACCGCGGAGGTCATGAAATCGAGGATGTGGGTCCGTAGCGTCCGCCGGCGGTCGAGCCGCCGGCGGCGCGTGGGAGAAGTTTCAAGCCCGGGGACGGGTCGCACTCACTTCATGCGGTTGTAGATTGCGCTCGCGCCGAGTGCTTCCTCGATGCGCAAGAGTTGGTTGTACTTCGCGATGCGGTCGGAGCGCGAGGCGCTGCCGGTTTTAATTTGGCCGGCGTTGGTCGCGACGGCGATATCGGCGATGGTCGCGTCCTCGGTCTCACCCGAGCGGTGGCTGATGATCGCGGTGTAGCCGTTCCGCTGCGCCATTTGGACGGCCTCGAGCGTCTCGGTGAGCGTGCCGATCTGGTTCACCTTGATCAAAATGCTGTTGCAGCATTCTTTCGTGATCCCCTCGGCGAGTCGCACGGGGTTCGTGACGAAGAAGTCGTCGCCGACAACCTGCGTCTTGCCGCCGAGTACGCGGGTCATCTGCGCGTAGCCTTCCCAGTCGTCTTGGTCGAGCGGATCCTCGATCGAGATGATCGGATATTTCTCCACCCACGACGCGAACAGGTCGATCAACTCGGCGGTGGAGAACAGGCGGTCGGGGTTCGACTTCCAGAACTTGTAGCCCTTCTTGTCGCCTTCGTCGAACAGCTCGGACGAGGCGCAGTCGAGCGCGATCGCAAAGTCTTTGTCGAGGCCCGCGGTGTAGCCGGCCTTCGAGATCGCGTCCAAAATGAACGAGATGGCCTCTTCGTTGTCGAGGTTGGGCGCGAAGCCGCCCTCGTCGCCGACGTTGGTGTTGTGGCCGGCCTTTTTTAGGACCGACTTGAGCGTGTGGAAGACTTCGGCAACCATCCGGATGCCTTCGGCGAAGCTTTTCGCGCCGAGCGGCATCACCATGAACTCTTGGAAGTCGATCTTGTTGTCGGCGTGTTTGCCGCCGTTGATGATGTTCGCCATCGGCACGGGCAGGACGCGCGCATTGGCCCCGCCGATATAACGATACAGCGGCAGCCCGGCGGCGGCGGCGGCGGCCTTCGCCGCGGCGAGCGACACGCCGAGGATGGCATTCGCGCCGAGTTTGCCTTTGTTCTCGGTGCCGTCGGCGGCGATCAGCGCGAGGTCGAGGCCGTTCTGGTCGCTCGCATCAAGGCCGATCACAACCTTCGCGAGTTGCTTGTTCACGTTCTCGACGGCCTTCAACACGCCTTTGCCGAGGTAGCGTTTTTTGTCGCCGTCGCGCAGCTCGACGGCTTCATAAATGCCGGTGCTGGCGCCCGAAGGGACCGCCGCGCGGCCGATCGAGCCGTCGGCGAGGTGAACGTCGACCTCAACGGTCGGATTGCCCCGACTGTCGAGGATCTCCCGACCGTGTACGGCGGTAATTTGCGTCAATTCGTGGCTCATCGGAGGCGGTTTCACTCCCTATTACATGGATATCGGCGCCCGCCGCGGCGGGCGATGCGCGAACGACCCAAACGGCGCGGGGGATCCCAAAGCAGGCGAGGCTTGCCTCGCCATGCCCCCAGATTGGCCGAACCCCCCTCGCGAGGTCAAGGACATCCCGCGCAGCCCGCCGCGTTTCCGCGCGCACAAAGGCAAGCCGGATTAAATTCTTCTCCAACCTCTCTAACTCGTTACTTGCGAACTTCACAGAAAAATTCTATCTTTGTCGCACACCGGCGTAATCAACGCCTTTCTCGATCCTTTAAACTAAATGAGTGTGAGATTTGTTGCATCGCTCGATGAAAGCGTTCGCGGCGTCGTTGTTGTTTGGATCCGCCTGCCTCGCGTGCGGGTGCGGCGGCGGCCAGGACGCGACGCAGCCGCGCGCCGGCACAGTCGCGGCGCCCGACAAAGGGACTGGGATCGCGAAGCTGAAGAAGCCGCCGGCACAAGGCGGCCCACGAAAATGATCGTTGCGACCGTACTCGCTCACGATTTCGCGGCGTCCGGGGCTCGCCGAGGTTTAGCTCCCCCCGCCTCACTTGTTCGACCTCAAGGAGATTTCGATGACTCTTCCCACGTTGCCGACGCGTCGTGTCCACGGCTTCACGCTGATCGAGTTGCTCGTTGTGATTGCGATCATCGCGGTCTTGATTGCGCTTTTGCTTCCGGCGGTGCAGTCGGCGCGCGAAGCCGCGCGGCGGGCGCAGTGCGTGAACAACCTCAAGCAACTCGGTCTGGCGATGGCAAATTACGAAAGTGCGAATGGTTGCTGGCCCGGTGCTTTCATGCTTCAACAGGCGCCCATGTCGGGGTGGGACCAGTCTTACAGTTGCTTTGGCCAGATGCTGAGCTACATGGACGGCGCTCCGATTTTCAACGCCTACAATATGAGTCTCGCGTACCGGACCGACGCGAACATGACGGTCGACGGAACAAGCATCAACACGCTGTTCTGTCCCAGCGACGCCGTGGTGATGGATGCGAGCTACGTTGAGGCGTCGTCGGGCTCGCACGCGCTGCCGATCACTTTCAAATTCGGAAGCTACGCGGGTTGCTACGGAGAGTGGGCGGGCGAGTCTTATGGTTCGCCGCTTTTCGGCGGCAGCATGTCGAACGCCCAGACCTCGCTGTCGCAGCACAACGGGGCGATCGTTTCGTTGGGATACTCTCCGTTGTATCCGGTGAGCCGTACGAACGTGAGGATCGCCTCGGTAACGGACGGCACGAGCAACACGATCGCCTTCAGCGAGCATGCGCACGGCTTGTTGCAGGCCGGGCGGTCGTTCAACGACTGGAATTGGTGGATCTCGGGCAACTACGGCGACACCGCCTTCACGACGTTCTATCCGATCAACCCTCAAAAGAAAGAGTCCAACTTCGCCGCGGTGACCGAAGCAGGGTCGTTCATTGATGCGGCGTCGAGCTTTCATCCCGGCGGAGCAAACTTCGCGATGTGCGACGGATCGGTCCGCTTCATCAAGGATTCGGTTTCGTCCTGGGTCCTGACCGGTCCGTACGGCTTCCCCAACGGTGCGGTGTTGACCCCGACCGGTTGGCAGGTGGTCGCTCCGGCTCAATTCGCGCCGGGCGTGTACCAGGCGTTGGGGTCGATCAACGGCGGCGAGGTCATTAGCGCCGACGCGTACTGACGATTGTGGGCGCGCAGGGCGGCGTCTCTTGGGTCGTCGCCCGCGGTCACCTTGGGAGAACGGGATCACGATGCGAAAATCGAAACGGCGCTCGCTCGCGTGGTGGGCGTTGCCGGTCTCGGCGGTCGTTTTTTTGGCCCCGGTCGTACCCGCCGGCGAAGTCTCCGCAGTCGTGCGCTCGAAGTTTTTCGAGCCTTTGAAGCCCCCGAGGCCGGTGCAGGTGACGGCGCACGGCGGAGCCCGCGGGACGGCGCCGCAGAGCACGCCTTCGTCGATCTTGATCTGCGCCGACGACGGCATCGAGTGGGTCGCGGTCACTGTGCGTTTGACGCGCGACGGCGCGCACGTGCTCGCACACGACCCCAAATTGGAGAACCTGTCCGACGGCTCCGGGGAGGTCGCGTCGCGCACCCTCGCCGAGATCGAACAACTCGATGCCGGATCGTGGTTCGCGAGACGCTACGAGGGCGTGCGGTTGCTAACTTTAAGGAGGGCGCTAGCACTCTCGAAGGGGCGGATCAACCTGCGACTTGAGTGCGCGCAGGTTGATCCAGAGTCGCTGGTCGACGAAATCAAGCGGGCGGGAATGATCCGGCAGGTGATCGTCCTCGGCGATGCCGACACGACGGCTCGGGTGCGTGCCGCATCCGCGGGCCAAATCGCCGTGATGGAACGCTGCGGCTCGCGCGCCGATCTCGAAAGTCGTCCGCGCAGGACTCCTCTCGACGCCGTCGAGATTCCGGCGCGACTGGCGACATCCGACTTCTGTCGCGCCTGCCGCGAACGCGGTACGTGGGTCGAAGCCGACGCAACCGGTCGCGACCAGGACCGGCCGGAAACTTGGTCTCGACTCGTCGCCGCCGGGGTCAACTGCGTCCTCACCGACTTCCCTCAAGAGTTCATCGTCTGGTCGATTCAGTCCCGCGGAGCAGCCCGTCCCGTGCAAATCTCGTTTCACCGCGCGGCCTCGCGCTACGCGCCCGAAAACACGATGCCGACGATCGAACGCGCGATCGCCCTCGGCGCCGATTACATCGAGCTCGACATCCGGCGCAGTCGCGACGGCGTCTGCATGCTCCTCCACGACGCTCGCCTGAACCGCACCTCGAACGCTCGCGGCTCGATCTCCGATCAAAACGCCGACGACCTCGCGCGCGTCGACGCCGGGTCGTGGTTCGGTCAACCCTTCAAGGGAACGAGGATCCCGACGTTCGAGCAGGCGCTGACCGCGCTCTCGGGCCGTTGCGGGCTCTACCTCGACGCGAAATCGATCCCCCCTGAACAGGTCGCTGAACTCCTGCGACGTCACAACATGACGCGCCGAAGCGTCGTTTTTCAGTCGCCGTCGTACCTAACCAGGCTGCGGTCCATCGACCCGGAGGTCAGGCGCATGCCGTCGCTGAACGACCCGCGCGATCTCGACAAACTCGCCGACGAGATCAAACCCTACGCGTTCGACGCCAATTGGGCGATCCTCTCCAAAGATCTCATTGACCGGTGCCACGCGCGCGGCATACTCGTTTTCTCGGACGCGCTCGGTTATTACGAAACCGTCGAGGCTTATATGCGAGCGATCGATCTGGGCATCGACGTCATCCAAACCGACCACCCTCTGCGCGTCTGGCGCGCGATCGAACTGCGTCTGTCTCGACCCGTCGCGCCGGAGGCGCGGTGAACGTCGATCGGATCGGACCGGCCGCGGCGATCTTCGACCCGACAGCCGGCACGAAAATCAACGCATCCCGAGGCGTTTATCAAGAACTCGCGAGCATCGGCGGAGTCGGATGTCTCGCCGGAGCAATGGTCGGAGCAATCCTCGGCCGGCTTGTTCAGGCCACGATATCGCGTTTTATTCTCGGCGATCCGACTCCCGATATGCTCGCCTGCTCGTGCGGTGCCGTTGCGGCTAGTTCACGGCTTTGACGCTGGGCGACTGCGCGGCAACTTAAGAATGATTCGTCGATCCCAGCGGTCCTCATTTGGACTTGTTGTGTCGCGACGCGGCGACCTCGCGATCAAGTCAATTAGCCCAAAAGTCGGGGCTTCATTCGAAGGAGCGACCCGCAAGCTCTCTCGTCTTGTAGCTCTGAGTTTATGGATAACTCGAGAGTGCTCAGGCACAAGAGTAATTTCCGATCCCGTTTGTCTTTCTTCTTGCCCCACGGGCGACAGGTGTGGATCATAACGAGTAGAGATCGAGCGCGCGGCAATTCCGGGTCACGTCGGGAGGTCTTACGGCGTAGTATTTAGACCTTAAGGACGGCTTGAGTTGTTCGGTCCTCGTCTCGAACCGCGGAAATGTACGTCCGCGACTCGATCAAGGAGAGTGGGCGATGCCCTTCAAAGATTTCAAGTCAATCTTTAATTACGACAAGTACAAGGCCGGGATCAAGACCGACCTTGAGCACGTCAGCGGCGATCGCTCGAAGTTTCTCTACTTCGACAAGTTTAAATTCGAGAACGGCAAGGTAGCACCGCTGCTTTTGGTCGGCCCCGTGCCGAAAGAGATCCTCGCGGAGGTAAAGACGAGGGTTAAGGAGAGGGAACCGGCACAGGGCCGCGTGACGGTAAAAACCGAGGCGGGCGAAAAAGGCGTCACGCTCACGACCACGCGCGGCAAGGTGCCGCCCGACCAACTCGAGAAGGCCGTGCGCGCGACCGGCTTCAAGAGGCCGCTTGAGCTCGCCGTCGGCAAGCCCGAGGAACACGATGAGGATGAGGACGAGGACGAAAAAGACGACGCGACTCCTCGACGCGCGGGCTTCGTGACTGGTCAAAAGCCGCTCGGCAGCTCCGCCGGCCCGCAAATCGGCGGTCAACGCACCGCCGCGCGGTCCAATGCTCCCGCGGGCCCTCAAATCGGCGGCTCGCGCGCGGCGGCACGGCCTGTTCCTCCCGCCGGCGGGGTCGACGCGCACGCGGCGATCGAGCACATCCATCCCGAAACCTCCGCGCCGGCGTTCACCCGCGACGTTCGAGGCGAGGCCGAAACGCCCGCGAGTCCGGCGCGACCCGGAGCGCTCGACGAATCGTCGGAGAGCGAACTCGACGATTACGAGATGTACGAGCGAGCCGAGAACGACGAAAGCGATGCCGGCTACTTCCCGCTCCAGAACGACTCGGAATCGAAATCCGAATCGGATGAGGAAGAGGACGACGACGAGTGGGACGACTTGGACTCCGACTCCGAGGACGAAGATGACGAGGAGGGGACCATCCGGCCCGCCGGGCAGAAGAAGCCGCGGCGTCGCGGTCCCGCGCTCACCAAGCTGACGGCGAAGCGGATCGGCGACTTGAAGGCGATGGTCGTGAAGAAGTATCCCGACCCGCTCGCGAACGACCCCGAGATGAAGCAGTTGCTTGTTGAGCGAGCAGCGCGTAAGGCTGCGCTGGTCGAGGCGCTGCGGACGCCTGACGACGCGGAGTCGATCGAAGCCGCGGCCGGTCGCGTGACGGAGGCCGACGCGCGGATCGAGGCCCGGCAGCAGGCGATCAACGCGGGCGGAGTGCAGGTGCAGCCGCGCGCCGCGGTCTACGAAGGCGAGGAGAGCAAGTTCGGCTGGCGGAAGGACAACGTCGGGCTCAACGGCCTCTCTCGTCCCAAGGAGCCAAAGCTCGTCGTGCCCCCGAGACCGCGTCGCGACGAGGGCGAGCAGGACGACGCCTTCGCCGCGAGAATGAAGTCTTGGGACGAGGTTGTCGCCGCGGCCCAGGCCAAATTCAACGACCTGCACGCGATGTGGGAAGGAATCGTCCGCGAGTGGGAAGAGCGAATGGTCCCGTTTGACGACTGGGATCGGCGCGTCACGAAGATGTACAACGACGCCGAGCGTGCCGCGAGCGAGTTGAAGATCGCCCTCGACGGCAGCCTCACCGACGCCTCCGGCAGAGTCGTAAAGGGCCACAAGGAATTCGTCGCCGATCCCGAAACCGGGAAGATGCACTGGTTCAAGCAAGAACCGACGATCACCGGCACGACGACGCACCCGATTACCGGCCAAATGGTCGCCAAGGACGTCTTGAAGCACCACTCGAGCGTGCTTGCCGGCAAGCCGGTTTTGAGCGCGGGGGCCGTCGATATCGACGGCGACGGGCGCATCGCCGCGATCTATAACGCGAGCGGCCACTACAAGCCGGGCATGGTGCAGATGATCCAGGTGCTCGAACTGCTTGCAAGGCAAGGCGCGCTGCTCGATCAAGATTGGACCGACACCAACGACGAACCGCCCGAGGGCAAGGCCGCCGAGTTGATCCACGCGACCCTCAAGCAGCAGGCAAAGCTTGAGGCGTCTTTGGCCGAGAATGCGAACGAGTTGAAGGATCTCGAACGCGAGTACGCTCAGACCGCGGCGCGGGACGAGAAGGGAGCCGACCACGCGTTGCTCGACAAACTCGACGCCCGCGACGCCAAGCTCGCCGCCGCGGCCAAGCTGATCCACGTTGAGCTGGAGACGATTGCGAAGGCGAAGCAGGTACTGATGAAGCTTGGCTACGCGCCGAGAAACGAGATCCTCCCTACCCGAGTCGCCTTTATCGACGGTGCCGCGGACAAAACAGGCGCCGAAGTTGTCCTGAGCGCCGACGATGCGCTCGAGAGCGCGATGGGAGCGAAGAAATTCCTCAAAACCGGCGGCGGCAGCCTTGACCAACGCGACGCGAAAAAGGACATGCAGGAAGAGCTGAAGGCCACTTTGGCTCGCAAAGCCGCCATGCTCGACCGCGAGGCCGAAGTCCGCGCGACCTCCGATGTCGAACGCCTGCAACGCGGAGTCGACCACCAACGCGAAACCGCACTCAAACGACTCGGAGATCCGAAGAAGCGCGCTGAACTGATCGAGAAGATGCAAGCCGAGCACCGGGCGCGGGGCGAAGACCTGAGCGCGGAAGCCGCCGCGGCGATTCTCGACGAGCATCGCGCGAAGCTGATCGCCAAGATGCACGCCGAGAAGAATGCGCGACCCATCGACGCGAGCCCCGAAACCGTCGAGGCCGCCCTCGACGAGCAAATCGCGAAGATCGACGAGCTCAAACAACGTCGCAAAGGCCGCGCGTCGGTCTCAAGCCCCGGCGACGCCGACAACGCCGGAAGCGAGATTGACCCCGCGCACGCCTACGGATCCAGCTCCGACGAGGAAGGGACCGAAGCGGACGAGGACGGCCGTGCACACGTTTACGGAGCGGCGCGAGACGAAGACGAGAAGGGGTACGACGACGGGTCGCACGCCTATGGCACTTCGCCTGAGGTGTAAACCCCGTCGAGTCCCGAGATCACTCGAGTTCGCGGAGCACAGCGCGACACGCGTCGGCTAATGCCGCGAGCGCCGGGTCGCGTCCCGCGCAGACGTCGATCGAGGTGCGATAATACCAGAGTACCTCGGCTCGGCCGGCGTGAAAGAGCGTCCAGACATTGATGCCGGATGACACGTCGGCCGCAATGCTGCGCAGGTTGTGCAGCTTGTCGGCGAGTACGACGGCGCGCGCATCGAGGGAAGCCGCGGCGAGTTCGCGCAGATGCTCGCTCTTGCGGTCGAACCACGGCCTCTGCGCGCCTTCGTGGTCGATCTTGCGTTCGGAGCACGCGGCGACGATGTCGGCAACGCGCGCGCCGAACTCCGCGCGGATCGTTTCGAGCGTCACGCCTGTATCCTCAACGGCGTCGTGCAGCAGACCCGCAGCCACGACCTCGTCGTCAAATCCGGCGCGTGCCAACGCCAGCGCGACGCCGCACACGTGCTCCAAATACGGCAATCCCGAACCTCGACGCGTCTGGCCCGCGTGCCACTCCGCTGCACGTCTGAGTGCGGCTTGCACCATGCCCCCGACGGTCGTGCGATCGCACCCGCCCGTGTCCAAGCCCGACGTCATTTCGACGTCCCAGGCATCGGGCCCTTCTCCTCGTCGACGAGCAGCGGGCCGGCTTTGACGTTGGTCAACGTCGTCGTCTTGCCGGACGGCCATTGGATTTTTAGCTCGTCGGCCTTCTCGGCGGCTCCCAAACCGATCGTCAGCACCGGCTCGACGCTTGACATGTATCCCTTCGCGAGAAACAACTGGCGACGCTGCGTCCGGTCGCCGGCCTTCGCCGTCACCCGCGCGCCGATGCCGTCGCGGTTTGATTTCGTCCCGCGCAGGCGCAGCCGCACCGCGTGATTCCGACTGCCGCCGTCGTTGCGGAAAAGCCGCGCGCGGCCGCCGTTCGACGTCAAGACGACGTCCAAATCGCCGTCGCCGTCGATGTCCGCATACGCGCTGCCGCGGCCGACGATCGGCGTGAACAAGTCCGGCCCCGCCGCCTCCGGCCCTACCTGCGCGAACAGCGACCGACCCGGCTTCCCTGTGTTCCAAAACAGTTGCGCGGCTTGCTCATACGTTTGCGACTTTTGCACCTTCGCGATGTCGTTCTCGAGGTGCCCGTTCGTCGACAACACGTCGAGACGACCGTCGAGGTCGTAATCGAAAAAGAAAATGCCGAACTTCATCGGCGGCTGCGTCGGCGCCCCCAGCCCGTAAATGTTCGCGAGATCCGAGAATTGCAACGTTTCCGGCTCGTCGGTCACATACAGAGCCGTCATTTCGTTCGCGAAGTTGCCGATCACGAGGCCGAGCGTGCCGTCGTTCTTGAAGTCGGCCCAGTCAATGCCCATCGCGCCTCGCGCCGAGCCGGCTTGATCGAATGCCATCCCCGCGGCGATCCCGATTTCGTCAAACTTCCCGTCGCCCAGGTTGTGAAAAAGGAAATTCGGCACGGTGTCGTTCGCGACGGCGATATCGACGCGGCCGTCGCCGTCGATATCGTACGGCGCGACGCCAAGCGACTTCGCCACCGGGGCCTTCAAGTCGGGCGTTTTGATTTGAATCCCGGCGGCCGCGCTCACGTCGACGAAGCGATCGCCGTCGTTGCGTAGGAGCGTGCAAAAGCTGCCGTTAAACGCCGTCGGCGGCCCGTACGAACGCTCGTTCGTGCCGCTCAGATTAAACGATTGCTTCTTGTCGTACTCCGCCGACCAATTGACGTATCGACCCACGAACAAATCGAGATCGCCGTCGTTGTCCATATCGAAGAAGGCCGCGCTCGTGAGCCAGCCGCCTCCCGCGCCCGCGTTCATCATCGCCGTGACGTCGAGGAACTTGCCGCCGTCGTTGCGCAACAGCCGGCCGCCGTCGACGGTCGTCAGATAAAGGTCGTCGTCGCCGTCGTTATCGAAGTCGCCGACCCCGACCCCCATCCCGAAGCAGGTCAAATCAAGCCCGGCGGCCTTCGTGACGTCCTCGAACTTGCCGCGGCCGTCGTTCCGATACAGCTTCTGCGTCGTCGAGGCGCCCGGCTTGGCGCTCTCACCCGGCCATGGGCACGCGTTCACGAAAAACAGGTCGAAGTCGCCGTCGCCGTCGTAATCGAGGAATGCGACGCCGGACCCCATCGTCTCGGGCAGCAGCTTCGCGCCGGTCGCTCCGCTGCAATGCGTGAAGTCGATGCCCGCGTCTTTCGTGACCTCGACGAACCGCACACGCGGCAGCGTTTCCGTCTTCACTTCGACCGTCTGCACGGGCGCAACCGCGGGGGCGATCTTCGCCGGCTCCGGCTCGCGCGTGCAACCGACCACCGCGCACGCCGCCGCCGCACCGAGGATGCGCCGCATCACTCTTCGGACGCCTTTGCACATAATATCTGCCCCGCGGGCTCTCCACAGGATTGCCATATCAATGTTTCGGATCGATCGACGCGCTCTCGCGAGACGGGCCGGTCAGGGTTGATTGGGGTACTGCCGCGATGCCAGGCGCGCCGGGTCGATGCAACGAGTGGATCACAATCGCCTGCGCGTTTTGATCGGCGGCGGGGTCGCGCTCGCGAGCGAGCCGGAAGGCGCGCCCCTCCGCGGTCTCGTCGACCTTCAGCAGCCCATGCAAGGCCTTGTGAACGCTCTCGAGCGTCTTGGAGAGTGCCGCGCGGGCGGCCGGGTCGGCCTCGGTACTCCAAACCGGAGCGAGCTTCGCGACGACCTCGTGCAGCGGCTCAAGCGGCGACCCCACCACGTTCCGCCCCGCGCCGAGCAACCTCTCGATCGACTCGGCGACGCCGAGCGCACGCGCGGCACGTACGTTCGCGTCCACACCGGTCTCGGACGCCCACAAAATCCGCGCGTGCAACTCCTCCACGACGCCGCCCTCGGGTCGTCGCGGATAGATGCCGACCTTCGCCGCGCCGCTCAGGTCGGCCCTCCACGCCGCGTTCCCGTACGCCTGACCGAGACCGTAATGCGCCGCCACGTTCTCGGAGTCGATCGTGAGGACGCGCTCGTAGTTTTCGATTGACTTCCTCAGCAGCGCGGTACGTTCGGGACTCGTCGCCGGTTCGACGCGCGAACGAGCGTAATACACGTTCGCGAGCGCGTTGATCACCTCGTAGTCGAGGCTGAAGTCGAAGCCGCGTGCCGGGATTTTGGTCGCGAGCACCGACTCGTACGCGGCGATCGCCTCGTCGAGGTGCCCGTTGCGCTCGTTGATCTGCGCGGTCAACCAGTTGATCGTCCACGGCGCGGGGGGTTCAGCCTGCTTCGCGGCGGCGTCGACCGCCTCGCGCGCCTCGGGGACGCGCCCTTCGCGCACCAGCACCCGCGCCAAGTTCACCCAGCCGTCGACGCGGCCCAGTTTCGCAACCTCGCCGAAGGCAGCCTCAGCCTGCCGCAGCTCGCCCTTCTGACCGCCCTTGTCGCCGCCTTCGAGCAAGAGTCCGATCCCGTAGTCGTTCCAGCGCTGCCAACCGTCCTTGATCGGCGACGGCGGGTTGGTCACGGACTTGCCCCCCTCGACCGGCAACACGACCTCGTCGCGCGCCGTCACCACCACCGGCAGCTTCGGGCCTTGCCCCTTGCCGAAGACGTAATCCATGTACGTGCGGTCAAATTTGCGATAGTTCACGCGCGCCTCGAGCGTGATCGGCGACGTCGCCCCGCCCGGCGTCTCCAGACCGAAATGCACAACCTGACCCGCGCCCGGCGGGATCTGTTTGTTGTACAGCGGCACGAAAATGTCCTGCGGGTTGCGGCGGTCGATTCGCTTCCCGTTGCGGTCGAGCATATACACGTTGATAAAATGCGAGAACGGGTCGACGCGATCGTCGGCGTCGCGTCCGCCCGAGCGGCCGATCACCTTGCCGTCCTGCGTCGCGATCAACTCGACCCAGATTTCGTTCGAGTCGACAGTCCCCTGCGTGAGCGGGTGCCCGACGCCCAACGTCCGCACGACAACCTCGACGAGATACTTCGCGCCGCGCTTCAAAACCGGCGTCGCGGGCCGAATCGGACCGAGCAGCGCGCCGTCGACCCCCGCCCCCTCGCGGAGCGCGAAGACATCGACCCGCACCTTCTCGGTGGTGAGGTACTTCTCGGCCGCGGCGGTCATCTTCTCGTCCTTCAGGACCGTGCCGAGGCCGGTATTTGCCGCCGTAAACATGTGACTGTGAATCTTAGGCGTGCCGGACTCGTCGAAGTCGCGCGCGCCGAAGTCGTTCGACGCAACCAGCTCCATGTGGCACTGCGCGCACTCGGATTTGGCTTTCGGAGGGTAATAAAAGCTGCGCGCCCCGTGTCCGGAGACGCCCGAGAGCAAAAACGTATCCCAGTGGTTCTGTCCGCGGCTGAAATCCTTGTAATGCGTGACGTCGTACGGCAGCCCGACTTTGTGGCACGTCGAGCAGAACCTCGAGTCGCGCATCAATGGACGCATCAACGTTGACTTGTGATACTCGGGCTTGGCCTTGACCAACGCATCCGAGACCGCGCGGACAAGCGGGATGTCGCTGAGCGCGCCGGGATAGTAGCGCGGCTGCGAGATCGTGAACGCCGCGTTGCCGCGGGTGCTGTCGACCGACGTGATCGAGTGGCACGTCACGCACGTGATGCCCGCTTGGCTGGACTTCGAGTTCGTGTCGTCGTATTCGGCGTTGTCGAAATCGCCGCCGAAAAACGGGACGGGGTCGTGGCAGCCCGCGCACCAGCGCGAGCGCTTCGTGTTGCCGTCCTCTTTCAGCGAAACCTGCCGCGTCTCGCGGACGCTGAACTTGTACAACGGGTTGTTGAACGAGCTCAAGTGGTGCGACGAGTGGAACCAGCCCTCGTAGGCGTCTTGGTGGCAGCGTAAGCAATACTGATCGGTCATCAGCGAGTCGGCCGCGATGAAGTTGCCGTCGGCGGTGATGGCGGAGGAAGGCTCGAAATACTTCCGCCCTTCCTTCGGACCGCGCTGCGCGAACCGAGTCGGATCCTGCGCGTGCAGCAACCCCATCCCGACCAGCACGAACGCCGTCACCGCGCCGACGCGTCGCGCCCATTGCCAGCGGATCATCGGTCCCGCGAGTCGGTGCCGCACATAGAGCACGACGGCGACCAAAGGCGTAACGACGTGCAGCCAATAGCCGACGTCCCGGACGCGCGGATCCTTCACGCTGAAAACGTCGAGCCGGATCAAAACGACGCCCGAGACCAGAATCAAGGTCGACACCGCGAGCAGCGCCAGGCCGTAGCGAACCGCCGCGCGATTCGGACGCTTCCACGACGTCGCCAAGTGAATCACGCCAAACAGCACGAACGGCGTCACAATCGCCAGCCCCAACGCGAGATGCAACAGAACCATCAGAAAGTAAAAGGGCGTTTGTTGCGTGGAGCCGAGTTTCCAAGTGAGCGCGGTGACGCCGGCCATGTAGACGCCGGTCGCGCTCAGCAGCGCAAAGCCGACGAGCAAAACCCAAAGTAAAGGACGCAGACGCGGGCCGACGGCGGGCCTATAAACGCGACCGCGACGATCAACCGGCGTCCGAGCGGCGGCGGACATGGTCTTGAATAGCCTCCGTGAACGTGCCCTGAAAGCAGCCGCGGGCGGGAGTTGCGGATGTGGTCCGTCGATGTCGATAGCAGGGTTGATTGAAACGGAACCCCCCGCGCGCTCTGTCAAGCGCGCGGGGTCATGCGGCGGCGGCATCGGGGCGTGAACGAAGGTCTCTCCCAAGAACCTTCGCGTACGCTGAGACGCGCAAGCCGATCCGTTCGAGGTGCGCGGCGCGATGCCGCGATGGTCAAACGCGCGGCGGGCGGTCGAGCCCTTTGCAGCGTGCGTCGAGCGGGCAAGCATCGGACGCGGGGAGCAAGGCGCGTCGCGAGGGCGAAGTGAGCCGCGTGGGGTCGAACGCGATCACTGCCGAGGCGGACGCGACCGTTACACCGCGCGAGGCCGACGTTGCGTCGTCGGTGCAGGGCACGGGCGCGAAGTGAGTATTCGAGGGCAGGCTTGACATGGTCGCGATCAGCAGTTGATCGTCGCGGTCAAGCCGGAATGTGAGAGTGACTCGCGGGCGTTCGTAGGAGTGGCAGCCGCCGGCAACGGCCGCACGGTCGCCGCACAAGGCCATAAGGCCCGCGCTAACGACCAGCACCGCCCGGAAGATCGCCGCCGCTCGACACCTCACGCCGTGTCAACTCCTGGCTATTGAGTCGCGGATCGGTAAGGCAACTTGTACCTAGTTACTATAACGCAAGTTCTTGACCGCGTGTCAAGTCTCCTGCGGGCAAAGTTCAAAAAAAAAAAACGCGGCCCGGGATGGTCAACGACGATCAAAGCACCCAGGAACGCTCCGACGCCCGCGCTTTCAAGTATGTACGACGTGAGCGCGAACAGAACCACGTCGGGCGTCTCGATCGCCGCACGCGTCAAACAGCGCCCCCCGGAGCGATTTCGCGGTTGCTCCGAGGGGCCGGGCCGGTCAACGAAAGATCTGTTGTGAGAACAGATAGAGGTCGTTCTTCCAGACGTCGAAGTTATGCGGGCCGGAGTCGACGTGCCAGACGTGCGGCACGTGGTGCTCTTTGAGATAGCCGTGCACGCGTTGACTGATCTCGATAAGTCCGTCCTTGTCGCCGCACGAGACCCAGAGCAGTTTGAGCCGCGGGGCCGCGTCCTCGGGCTTCGGCAACAACTTCTCGGGCGCGCGGGTGTTGGGCGCGGACGAAAAACCGCCGACCCACGCGAAAGTATCGAGGTTTCCCAGACCGAAGTTGAGCGACTGACCGCCGCCCATCGAGAGCCCGGCCAGCGCGCGGTTTTCCGGCCCCTTCCGCGCCGGGTAGTGCGCTTCGATAAACGGGATCACGTCCTTCAGGAGGTCGGCCTCGAAGGCCGGGGCGCTGCGGAAAACGTCGCCCTCGGCGCGGTCGTTCTTCTGGGCGCGGCCGTTCGGCATGACGACGATCATCGGCGCGATTTTCTGCGCGGCGTAAAGATTGTCGAGGATCACCTCGGGCTTGCCGTGCCGGTGCCACTCCTCCTCGTCGCCGCCGATTCCATGCAAGAGATAGAGGACTGGATAGGTGCGGTCGGTCGAGAACCCCGGCGGCGTGTAGACGAGCATTTTGCGGCGCGTGCCGACGGACTTCGAGTCGTACGCGACCGTCTCGACCTTGCCGTGCGGGATGTCTTCGTTTTTGCGGTCGAACCCAGCCGGAGCCGCAGGAAACGCGGGCTTGTCGTCGGAACCGAGCACGATCGGAGCGCGCGGACGGCGGAGCCGCGGCTGTTGTCGCGCGACGGGGGCGTTGCTCGCGAACAGCAGCGGGGCGAATTCATGCAGCGAACGCCGCCATGTGAGCCATTCGTGCGCGGTGCCGGGCGACTCGTAATAGACGTATTTGATGCCCGCCCGCTCGAGCGCGGCGTGATAGTTCTTCACGCTGTCGTACATCCGCTTTTGTTCGGCCGTGCCGATCCCGAGCCAGAGCAGGCGGACGCGCGCGTTGAAGTCGCTTGCGTCGGCCATGACGCCGTGATGCGCGGTCTTGGGGTCGAACGCACCGCCGCCGAATCCGCCGCCCGCCCCGCTGAACCCGCCGATCGAGGCGAACGTGTCGAGATGCCCCAGGCCGATCTGGAACGCCTGCATGCCGCCCATCGAGAGGCCCGCGATCGCCCTGTGCTCGCGATCGGGGATCGTCCGGTAGGTGCGGTCGATCATCGGGATCAGGTCCTTGACGACAACCTCATCGAACGCGGAGAACATCCGGCTGAAATTCGGGGGATTCGCGGCGGCTTTGCTCCGCGCGGCGAGCGTCGGGGCGTTCTTGCGATCGGCGGCGGCCGGCGGGGCCGCGGGAGGACGCGTCGGCGGCGGGGGGTCGCCGGGCCTGCGCGCGTAGCCTTGCTCCATCACCACGAGCATCGGCTTGGCTTTGCCTTCGGCCAGCAGATTATCCATGATAAAGCCGACGCGTCCCTGGTTCGACCACCCGCGCTCATCCTCCCCGGCGCCGTGCTGCAAATAAAGCACGGGGTAGCGCGCATCGCGGTTCGTGTCGTAGTCGGGCGGGGTGTAGACGAACACGCGTCGCCAGGCCTCGGTAGTCTTCGAGAAGTACCAGCGCTCGCGGATTTCGCCGTGCGGGACGTCGCGCGGCGCGTAGAAATCGACCCCTTTTTCGGGGATCTCGATGCCGCTTGATTCGCGACCCGTCCCGTAAAAGGTCTCGCTCGCCGGGTCGTTCACCAAGACGCCGTCGATCACGACCCCGTAGTAATGAAAGCCCGGCACCTGCGGGTCGGTCACGGCCGTCCAGTAGCCGTCGTCGGAGCGCGTCGCCGCGTAACGCTTGCCGCGGTCGAACTCCACCCGCCGCGCCTCGGGCGCTTTGATCCGGAACGTGACGCGCAGGTCAGAATCGATCCGCGGATACTCCGCGCCGCGCACGTTCGTCGTCGCCGCCGTGGTCGTCCCGCCGGGCTCCTGCGCCCAAGCCCGCGACGCGCACACCGCGCACCACAACGGCAAGACCCAGATTCTCATCGAGCCGTTCATCGTTCTCGCCCCTGGACCGCGGGATGTGACTGCCGGACAGCGTCTTGAGCGACAAATCCGCGCGCCTCGGACTTGAAAAAGTTGTTCGCCCCCAACATCGCATCCAAATTAATCCGCGACGCCGGCCCCGCACATTTAAAAATCGGTTCTATGCTGGCCTTCGGAGTCTTGCTACTCGTGCACGAACCTCCTATTCTGCGCAATCCCCCCATGACAACATTCGCTACTCTCTTGGCGACGAGGCATCCATGACGCTGCGCACACATGATTTCAGCTCGGTTCGGCTCCGACGGCGTTCACGAAGCAAAATCGAAGCGCTGCGAGGCGGGGTCTTTGACCGCGAGCTCGAGCGTCGCATCACGCCCGCGGCGTTGACGACGTTCCAATTCCAAATCCCGGCGGACGTCGCAAATCTCGGGGTGCAGCTTGCGCTTTTCGGCAACGCGCCCTTGGCGCAGGGTCAAACCCAGACCGAACAAGAGTTTCTCGCCGAGACGTCGCCGGGCGCGTACTCGTATCAGAATGTGCCGACTTCGGGCGCGCTGACGTTGATCACGCTCACGGACCCCTCGACCACGAACACGCTGCCGGTCACGGTGTCGATTCCGATTCCGGCGCAGCAGCTTTTGGCGGGCGCGGCGGTGATGTTCGTCGGGCCTAATAAGGGATTGGCGATCCAAACGAGCGGTGCGTACAGCACGGGCTTTGTCGCGGTGCCGACCTCGGCGACAAATCCGAACGACGTTTTCTCGCTCTTCGAGTTGACCAACACCGAACCCACGGCGGGCAACTATTCGCTGGACGTCGACATTTCCGAGGTCGACCAGCTCGGCTTTACGTACACGGTCACGTCGTCGAACGCCGCGCCCTACCCGCTGGCGACGGTCGGCACGACGCCCAATCGCGCGACGTTCTTCACGGCGTTCAGCAACGCGTTCCAAACACAGAACCAAGCGTTTCTCGAGTCGCTGCAACTCGGCCAAAACAGCAGCGGCCAACAGGTGCGGTTGATCGCGCCGCAAACAGTGCTGGGCACCTTTGAGAAAGACGGCCCAAGCCTGATTTCGGCCGCGGCGCAAGGGACAGGCGGCACCGGCGGACTAATCGCGGGCACCGCCTATTATTACTTGATCACCGCGAAGAGCGTCACCGGCGAAACGATGCCGAGCGCGAATCTCGCCTATGCCGGCGGGATCGTGAACAACACGTCGAGCGTCGTCCTCAATTGGCAAGCGTACACCGGCATCCAGACCGCCGGAGGCCAGAACAACGCGTTCGTCCTCGGCAGCAGCGAGACCACCGGGTACAACATTTACCGAGGGGTCGGCCTGGCTCCCGACGGCAGCGGCGCCCACCCGCCCGCGATCAGCGGATTCCAGCTTATCGGCTCGGTCGCGGGCGCATCCGCCACCACGTTCACCGACACCGGCTTCGCCCCCACCGCCCAAACGCCCCCCTCGAACAGCTACGGCTTCGACCCCCTCAGCACCTACTTCACGCCGGCGATCAACAACTTCTTCAGCTTCTACGCGAACCCGAGCAACACCTTCGTCTACACGCAGAGTCCCCAGGCGTCGGGATACGGCAACACGACTTTCAGCGGTCACGTCGTCACCTTCACGCCGAGTTGGTCAACCGTCCCCTACACGGCGCTCCAGCTCACGGGATCCGGCGGCGAATTCAACGGCGTCACCTTCAATATTTACGACCCCATGTTCTCGACGAACACAAACAACGCCGCGCTTCCGCCGATGCCTGCCTGGCTCGCCGCGGTCACTTCCCCGAACGAGTCCCCTTCGCAAATGGTCTTCGGCTGCGACGGCGTGTTCGCGACCAACTCGGTCGACCCTAACGTTCTCAGCCTGCCGAACTCGGGCGACGCCCAAAAGTCGATCGGCAACATCGAGAACGTGATCGTCTCCGCCTTCAACCGCGGCCTCACGACCATCCCCGCGAACCAGTGGGTGAATCCGCTCCAATTCAGCGCCGACCCGACCCCCGGCGCGGGCGGTGCCTTGACGTCCGGCCAAACCTACTATTACGAGATCACCTCGGTGCTCGCCGCGGGCGGAGAAACCGTCCCGACGCGCGAAGTCGCCGCGACGCTCGCCGCCGGCCAGACTTCGGTCACACTCAATTGGTCCGCGATCGACCCTTCGGTCGCGTCGTCGTTCAATATTTATCGAGGCACAAGCTCGGGCGGCGAGGTGCTGATCGCAAACGTGCCCAACACCACGCCGCCGCCGACCTCCTTCGTCGATCTCGGCGGACAAGCCGCGTCGAGCGTCACCCCGCCGTACCGGTTCTACGCGCCTACATCGACGTCGAACCTCTACTCGGCGTTCCTCCATCAAAACAGCTCGACCAACCCCGCAACCGGCATCAGCGTGAACGGGCTCGTCTACGGTTATCCCTTCGACGACCAGGGTAACTTCTCGACCAACATCCAGTACCCCACCGGCAACCTGCCGACCACCGTGACTTTCTCGATCAACTCGTTCGGCTCGACGAGCGGCCCGGTAACGCCTCCCACCGCGACTACGACCGCAGGCGTGCCGTTCGCGCTCACTTTCGCGGGACGGACCGGCGAAACAGTCGTCTTCCATAGCAGCGACCCCCGCGCGACCCTCCCCGCCGCCTACACCTACACCGCCGCCGACCACGGGTCGCACACGTTTATCCTCACCTTATATAAGGCCGGCTCCGAAACCGTGACGATCACCGGCCCGCGCGGCAACTTTTCGCAAACCGCCGGCGTCAACGTCCTGCCGGCCGCGGCCAAGCGCATCGGCTTCGCTCCTTTCCCGACGACCCAATTCGTCGCGACCCCGTTCGCCGTCGCTGTCGAAGCCCTCGACGCCTTCGG
>JAJYDB010000041.1 GCA_021777845.1 Planctomycetota bacterium | reverse complement strand
AGTCGCCAGCGGGCGTCGCTGAAGGCGAAGGCCATGACGCCGTCCGCGAAAATCTTGATCTCCTGCGACGGAGTGAGGACGACGCAGATATGCCCGCCGGAAAGCGTCGCCTTCGCATGACTATGGGAGTCGCGCGGACACGGCACCGACGTCGGCCCCGGGCCCTGGGTGCGCTCCGCCCAGGCGTGAATGTCGATCGCGCGCGCCAGGTCGCCCTCGCGGTCGACCAGAAACACCGTGTCGACACCGTCGCAAAGCCGATGGAAGCCTTTGATCGCGGTGAGCCGAACATTGAACCGCGGCGCGCCCTCGGGGTTCGTCCAACCCGGCCATGCGGGGTCGTTCGGAGTTCCGAGCAGGAGCGCGCCCGTCGAAAGCCGTCGGTTTTCGTAGGTTGAGAGCGCCGAAACCCGCATCGCCTCCAGCGCCGAGCTCAGCCGGTTCGGATTCTCCATCTCCATAAATTCGGAGATAATGACGTCTTCAGCGGCATAATGAAACCGTTCGGCGCGGTGGACGGCGTCGTGCTCATAGAGGCCGCGAAAGCGTTCGACAAGCGTATTCACCGCGACGCCGATCAGCTTGCGCTCGGCGGCTGAAAACGGCTTCGGGCTGCCCGGCTGGAACAAGTAACGCGTCTTGAACCAGTCGATGGCGAGTCCGAATCCATCGGGGTCGTCGCTGATCCGGTACGAAAAGCGATCGTCGGTGACCTGAAGGTCGATAAAGCTGCGGTCGTCGGGGGTTTCGAGGATCGCGTCCGGAAAAAAGTGTTGGAGCGCACGGCGAAGGAAGATGTGATAAAGCCCAATCAGCCGCGAGTTGAGCGCTGCCCGCGAGAGCCGCCTCGATCGCGTGGAGTTGCTCGGCATAGGCTCCGCCCGCTCCTTTCCACGGCCGACAAGAATGATCGGTACGTTCTATTGTACGGGTATGGTCGAGGATCTGGCGAGTCGGACTTTTTGCGAATGGTTGTCAGCGGCGCGTCGCGGCGGCCTCGGCGCGGGTCGCGACCGGCGACGTCGCGGCAGCCGCCGTCGACGTTTGACCGAACTTTGCCAGGTGGTCGAAAGGGAACGGCCGCTTGTGATTGACGCACAGAAACAGGCGAATACGACGCACCGCCACGCCGCCGCGGACAACCTCGAACGAACCGATCGGCGTAATCTTGGAGAACCAAGAGTCGTAGCAATCGGGCTCGACGGGGTTGTCGTTGAGCGCGACCAAGACACCGTCGCGGCCGAGCCAGGCGTCGGGCCGGCTCCAAAACGCGAAGCCGCGCGCGTCGGGTTGATTGAAGCAAAGGACGGTGCTCCGCCGCCGCCGCGCCGCGAACGCGAGCTGGCCGCTGTGCGTCCAATTATTCGTGAAAAGGAAGGTGCTGGGGCGATCGAGCAGCCCTCGGCGATCGAGTTCCTCCACGACCTGATCCCAGCCGTACATATCCGCGGTGGGGTCGCCCTTCAGGACGCGCGGGCGGGCATCGGCGGTCGGCCGCGCGGCGGCAACCTGCGAAAATGCAGTGGGCGCGAGCCTCGACGCGAGCGTCGCCGCAGCGCGCTGGAAAACACCCCAATGTGTTTGAGCCGCGACCAGACACGCGAGCGCGATCGGCGTCGACACCAGCCATATTAAGCGTCGCCGGGAGCGTTGCGGGTGAATCATGCTCGCCGCCGCCCACGCCCGCCCAAGCAACGGGTACAGCGCGACAAACCCGATCAAAGTCCAGTGCGGCAGGATCGGCCGGATCGTCGCGACCGCCAAAAACGCCCCGAGGGGAACGACCGCCTGGCACGTCAAAAAAAGCGCGGCAGGCTCCGAGGATCGGCCGCGTGCCACGTCGGCGAGTTGCCTCAGCAGCATCACCGCCATCGGTAGCCAAATCCAAGGGAAGAGGTAGACCGCCTGTCCGAGCACCGCAGTCAAGAGCGCGTCAACTCGGAGTTTGGCAGCGCCTTCCGCGAGCGCGCGGCTTCCTTGAAACGCGAACGAAACCCACCCGTGCTCGGCATTCCAAATCAACACCGGCGAAAACACCGCAAGTCCGGCCACGGCGGCGAGATACGGTCCGGGAGTGCGGAGAGCTCGCCGTGCGTCGCGGTTGATGAGACAAAAAAGGCAGGTTCCAACCGGCAAAAATAGGCCGTGATACTTGCTGAGCATTGCGCCGCCCCATGCCAGGCCGACGCAGAGCCAAGTGCCGTACGAATCGAACTTCGACCGAGCGGGTTTCGACGAAGGGCCCTCCGCGGGCCAAGGGAGGTCGAACGCCGCCGCGAGCCGCTCGAGCGTGAGCAACCAGAAGAACAGCAAGGGGCCGTCCGGCAGAATAAACACCCCGGCCGCCGCGGAATGATAACCGCTGACGTTGAGCGCCAGCGCCGCCCAAAATCCCGCACGCGGCCCAAAAAACCGTGTTGCCAGCCGAGCCAAGAGCCACGTCGACGCCGCAAACAACAACACAAAGCCGAATCGAAGCGTAAAAATCGTCGCGACGCCGCCGGTAACAGCGAGTCCAAATCGTTCGACCATCGCCATCAAAGGCGGGTGATCGAAATAACTCCAATCAGGGTGCGTCACGAACAAGTAATGATACGCCTCGTCGTTGCCCGGCCCGAGCGACCCCGCCCAGACGAGCCGCAACAGCGTCGAAACAACGATGAGCCACGTGACCGCGAGCGGCGAGGCCGCCCCTTCGCGTTGCATCGTGGTAGGAGACGAGACGTCGGTTGCGATCGCGGGAACATCCATGTTCGCTTGCGAGTCCATCGTCGAACTGTCCCGAAAGCGTCGCGCGGCCGGTCCGAAGCGGCGGGCGCGGCGCGGATTCCCAGGTTGGTCCGCATCATAATCATTCCTCGGATTCCGGCGAGTTCAAAATCAGGTCAAACGGCGCGTCGATCGTCGTCAAAAGAGTCGTAATTGCCCGATCACCGGTCGAGGGGGTCGGAAGAGACTGCAATCAAGCTCAGGTAGCTCGCCGTCAAGCTTAAATCGGCGTGTGAAAAGTCGGAACAACTTGGCAATCTGGGCCGCGCGCACGCCGGTCCCGCTCATTCGAGAGCCGAAACACGCGTCGCTGAGGTTGCCGTCGCGGACCTGTCGAATCGCGTGCTCGACTTTGGTCCGGCGCAATGGTTGCGTTCGTTCGAGCCACTCGAGGAAAATCGGTTCGACGGCGAGCGGGAGCCGCAGCATGATATACCCCGCGGCACGCGCGCCCGAATCCTTCGCCGCCTCAAGCAGTGCCGGGATTTCGCTTTCGTTCAGACCAGGGATGATCGGCGCGGTCATCACGCGAATCGGAACCCCTTTCTTGGAAAGGACTTTCATCGCACGGAGACGCGCCGCGGGAGTGCTGGTGCGCGGCTCCATGACGCGTGCCAGGTCGGCGTCGAGCGTGGTTATGCTGAAACTTACATGCACCAAGCGCAGCGCGGCCATGGCGCTGAGAATGTCTAGGTCGCGCGCAATGAGGGCGTTCTTAGTAACAATCGTGACAGGCTGACGGGCCGCGAGCGCCACCTCGAGGCACGCGCGCGTGAGGCGGAATTCGCGCTCGGCGGGCTGATAGCAATCCGTCACGCCGGACAAGGAGATCGGCTCGGGTCGCCAGGCGTCGCGACTTAAGAATTCGCGGAAGAGTTCGGGGGCGGATTCCTTCACGAGGATCTTCGTTTCGAAGTCGAGCCCGGCGTTTAAGCCTAGATATTCGTGATACGGCCTTGCATAGCAGTAAGAGCAGCCGTGGGCGCAGCCTCGATACGGGTTCATGCTGAATCGAAAGCCGATATCCGGGCTGTCGTTTTCGGCAACGATGGTTCGCGAGCGGTCGGGGATGTACTCCGTGGGCGGTCGCCGAAGCTGGTCGAGATAGTCGTCGTCGTGCTCGAGTTGTTCGAGGTCGAGTTCGAACGAGGTCGACTCGAATCGGTTCGGCGGGCTCATGGCTGTGCCGCGTCCGGTTGCGATCGGTCGATTGGGGTCGGTCATCGCTCGCGGCTCGAAGGGCTTGCGTACTTCCAAGATGTATACTACCATACTGTCCAGAGGACAGATGTTCAAGAGCGCTCAAACGGCTTTCGTGGACGCTGCCCGCAGGACGGTCGATGTCACTCAAGCGGGACGGTCGTTCGAGGTCGGAGCGATGCGTGCGGATCTCGCGCGGCCGACCTACCTTGACGCGGTTGGTCGCGTGGATAGGATCGTCGGCTCGTCGCGGCGGCGATTGCGGGGCGGCAATCCGTCGGACGCCGGCTGATCGGAGGGCTACGGCGTGAACAGCTTACGGCGCTTGTGGTTGCGTGGACTTTTGGCCGCGGGGCTGGTCGCTGTCGCGGGCGAGCAACTCTGGCGTCACGGGCATGACTACGTATTCGCTCGCGAATTTGCCGAGGTTCTGCCCGGCAAGATTTATCGAGGCGGGTGGCAAAAGGATTGGCCGATGCGTCGAATCGTGCGCAAGCACGGGATCAAAACGATCGTGGCGCTCGCGCATCCCGACGACCACCCGTTGGTAATCCAAGAGCGAGCTTTGGCGGCGGAACTTGGCATCCGCTGGGTACATATTCCGATCGTTGACCTGCGCGACGTGCCCGGCTCGCCGACGATTTCGGAACTGATCGAGCAGGCGGCGAAGGAGGTTGCGGATCCGGCGAACCAGCCTGTGTATTTTCATTGCCACCACGGGGTGAATCGCGCGTCGATGGTTCAAATCGCGTACCGGACGATGTTCTGCGGGTGGACGCTGGAACAGGCAAACGACGAGATCGCTCGGACGTTCGGGCTGCGTCCGGTGAATCACGGGCCGGACTATCGACATATGGAGATCTTTTATCGCGAGCGAGTGTTACCGAAGCGGACGGCTCGAGCGGTCGCGACAACGGCGAGCGATCTCGAGGCGGAATCGCGTGTGCAGGCGGTCGCGAAATGATGCGGGATTTGATCTTGTTTGCGAGATATGACGACGTAGAATAGTAAGTTCGCCTCGCGCGGTCCGTAGGGTACGGCTCGTCGGCGGGGAAGGCAAGAACGCTCGGCACGCGCCGGGGTTTGGGGGTTCCTCGATTGAACATTCGTCCCGCTCGGGTGGGTGACGTGCCTGCGATCGCCGAGTTGATCCGCACGTTTGCCGACCGCAAGTTGATGATCCGCCGCTCGCTGGGCGAGCTTTACGAGTCGATTCGCGAGTTTGTCGTCGCGACCGACGACGAGGGGGCGATCATCGGTTGTGCCGCGTTGCATGTGTTCTGGGAGGATCTCGCCGAGCTGAAATGCCTGGCGGTCGCCGAGAGCGTGCACAAGCGCGGGGTGGGTCGAGGGCTTGTCGACGCGTGTTGGGAGTCGGCGCGCGCGCTTGAGATCGAGACGGTGTTCACGCTGACTTACGTCGCGGAGTTTTTCGAGAAATGCGGCTATCGGCAGATCGACAAGGCGGAACTCCCGCACAAGATTTGGAATGAGTGCGTGCGCTGTCCCTTGTTCCCGAGTTGTCATGAGATCGCGTTGATTCGGAGCGTGGGTGAAGCGCCTTCGTGGTCGGCATCGGCCGCGCCCGGTGTCGAATCAGGCACGGAACAGGTTGTGCGGACGCTTTTGACCGCGGTCGAGGCGTGATCGCGGCGGTTGCGTCCGGGGTTGATGCCGTCGTGATTTTCTGAACGGCTCTGCCGCGCGGCGGGTCGAGGTTTGAAACGGGGCGACCGACGATGACCGGATCGCCTCCTCGACCCGAGAATCCGGCCGCGCCTGCGGATAGACCGCTGTTGAAGCTTGCGTTTCGAACGCTGTTGCTAACGGCGGCGACCGTCGCGGTGATGTTGGCGAGCGAGCCGCGGCTCTCGATGGTTTGGGATGAAGGCTATACGCTGGGCCGCGAAGCACGACTGCGTGCATGGTCGCTGGCCTTAGAAGATCCGTCGAAGTTCGCGGAGCATTGGTCGCCGCCCCTCGAAGAATTGGTGCAGCAGACAGGCGCGCCGGCCCCGGGTCGCGCTCAAGTTGGCACGTACAAGTCCTTGTTGACGGATCCGGAAGTGCTGGCGTGGTTCTGGCCGTTCGCGCGGGAGGAGCCGCACGGGCATCCGCCGTTTTACGCGCTGGTGGGACTCGTCGGGGATATGATCGCGCCGAGTTGGGCGGAGTTGCCGCGCGCGCGGCTCGGCCCGATTCTGCTGTTCGGAGCGACGGCGGGCGTGTTGTTCGCGTTCGTGGCCGCGCGGTGGGGTTATTGGCCGGGGTGGCTGGCGTGGGGAGCGTGGATTGGTCAGCCGCGGCTGTTCGCGCACGGGCATTACGCGGCGTACGACGCGATTTTGACGTGCCTGTGGGTGCTCTCGATACTTGCCTTCGCGCGCGCCGTCGAGCGCGGTCCCGACGAAGCAACGCGAGGACCTCGGTGGGGCTGGGTGTTGGTTTTCGGCCTCATTCTGGGTGCCGCGGCCGATACGAAGCTGACCGGGTGGTTCCTGCCTCTGCCGTATTTCGCGTGGTCGATCCTGACGAAGAGCCGTCGCGGACTGGTTGCGCTGGTCGCGGGGGGAATCGTTGCTCTGGCTGTGCTCTACTTGCTCAATCCGCCGTGGTGGACCGAGCCGTTGACAGGATTGGCGCGGTTCTTGCGATCGAACCTGACGCGTGCGAAGACGATTCCGATCCCGGTGCTTTTTTTCGGGCAGGTGGTGAACACGCCGCGCGAGTCGCTGCCGTGGTGGAACACGCTCGCGTGGACGGTTCTGGTAGTACCCGCGGGATTCTTGATGTTCGCGGTTGCGGGAGCGGCGCGTGGGCTGCTGCGACGGCGGTTGGAGCCGATCGGCTTGCTGGCGCTGGGTCACTGGCTCTTTCTGCTGTTTTTGCGAGCGTTGCCGCACACGCCGGGTCACGACGGCGTCCGTCAATTTTTGCCGGCGTTTGGCGTGTTGGCGTTGGTGGCGGGTTTGGGTGCGGCGTCGGTGATCGAGCGACTGGGGCGTTGGGGGCGCGTGCTGATCGCGGCGGCGCTGCTCGAAGGCTTGGCGAGCGTGGTGTTGATGATGCCGGTCCCGCTCTCGTATTACAGCCCGCTCGTGGGCGGACTGCCGGGCGCGACGCGGCTGGGCATGGAGCCGACGTATTATTGGGACGCGCTCGACCGCGGCACGCTCGACTGGCTCGACGTGAACACGCCGCCGAACGGGAAGATTCGGTTTGCGACGTTTCCGACGTCGTGGCTTTATTTGCGGCAAACGCGTCAAATCCGGCACGGTATCCTGCCGACCGATCCGGGCGCGTGGAGCTGGTACGTCGTCCAAAATCGCCCGGGGGCGTTTTCGAAGCTTGACCGCATGCTGATCGAAGCCGCGAAGCCCGCGCACGTCGTCGAAAAGTGGGGCGTGCCGCTTGTGTGGGTTTTCGACTACGCGGACGTCGACGCGACGCTCGCTCGCCTGAGCAGGCCGTAATTTTCAAGATAAGATGCCATGATGGCATCAGAGAACGTCAAAACGCACGCCTTGCGCGAGCGGGAGGTCGTTGCCGCGGTTGACGACGCAGGTTTGGCGTCGCATGTAGGCTTTCCAGGCATCGGAGCCGGCTTCGCGACCGCCGCCGGTGGCTTTTTCGCCGCCGAAGGCACCGCCGATTTCCGCGCCCGAGGTGCCGACGTTGACGTTCGCGAGGCCGCAGTCGGAGCCGTCGGCCGCGAGGAAGCGCTCGGCCTCGCGGAGGTCGGTCGTGAACAGCGCCGAGCTTAGACCTTGCTCGACGGCGTTGTGGATCGCGATCGCTTCGTCAAAGTCGCGGTACGTCATCACATAAAGGATCGGCGCGAATGTTTCGACGCCGACGATGGGCATCTCGGGACGCGCGCGGACGATCGCGGGGGCGACGAACGAACCGGCGCGCGCGAGCGTCTTGCCGCCGGTGACGAGCGTGCCCCCCTGCTCTTGCGCGAGCGCGAGGGCGGCCTGCATGGCGTCGACGGCGCGGTTGTTGATGAGGGGTCCGACGAGGACGCCGTCGTCGCGCGGGTCGCCGATGGGGAGCGATTGATAGGCGAGCGCGAGGCGGTCGACGAGCGCGTCGGCGATCGATTCGTGCGCGATCAGGCGACGGAGCGAAGTGCAACGCTGGCCGGCGGTGCCGACGGCGCTGAACAAGACGGCGCGGAGCGCGAGCTCGTGGTCGGCGCTCGGCGTGACGATCAGGCCGTTATTGCCGCCGAGTTCGAGCAGCGAGCGGCCGAGTCGTTGCGCGACGACTTCGCCGACGCGCCTGCCCATCCGGCAGCTTCCGGTCGCGGAAATCAAGGGGAGCCGTCGGTCCGCGACGAGCGGCTCGCCGACGTGTTCGACGTCGCCGACGCAGAGGTTGAAGACGCCGACGCAGCCGTTCGACTCGGCGACGCGGTCGACTATTTTTTGCGTCGCGATCGCGGTCAGAGGGGTCTCGGGCGAAGGCTTCCAGACGATGGTGTCGCCGCAAACCGCCGCGACGAACGCGTTCCACGCCCAGACCGCGACGGGGAAGTTGAAGGCCGTGATCACGCCGATCGGGCCGAGCGGGTGCCACTGTTCGATCATTCTGTGCCGCGGTCGTTCGCTCGCGATCGTGAGCCCGTGCAGTTGCCGCGAAAGCCCGACCGCGAAGTCGGCCATATCGATCATTTCCTGCACCTCGCCAAGTCCCTCAGAGCGGATTTTGCCCGCTTCGAGCGTGACCAGCATGGCGAGGTCATCCTTGTGCGCACGCAGCGCCGCGCCGATTTGACGGACAACTTCGCCGCGACGCGGGGCGGGCGTGTCGCGCCAGCGCGGCCAGGCGCGTTGCGCGGAGTCGATCACATCCTCGACGTCGGACTTGCCGCCGAGGGCGATGCGTGCGATCGGAGCGCTCGTCGCGGGGTTGATCGAGGCAAGCTCTCCGCCGTCGGGCAGGTCGACCCAGCAGTCGCCGCGGACGCCGCTGTTCAGGTCGGCGATTCCCAGTCGCTTCAGAAGTTCGTCGGTCATGTGGATCCGCTCCGCGGAATTAACGTCGCGACCCTGCACGCGAGTTTATCGTAAATCGCGGCCGGCGACGAGAAATGCCCGTCGCGAGGTCGTTTGGGTTGAAGCGGGCCGCGGGTTGCGCGAGAATCAAAGGCCGCCCCCGTTTCGAGGATCGAAGCACACCCCGCCCAGGTTGCGTCGCGATGAAATGGCGTCTTGAACTGGTCCGCGCGCCGCGGTTCGTGCAACGCGAATTCGCGTATTGGACGCGCGCCCGCCGCCTCGAACGCCTCTTCAAGCGAGCGATGGTCATGATCACGATCGCGCTGCTCGCGCTCGTGACGGCGACGTCGCAACTGGGCCGGACGAAGGTGGTGGAGTTCGCGACCTCGGCGCGCTGGGCGGTGCAGGGTCTCGTCGGCCTCGAGCCCGACCGCGGCGAGATCGACTCGCGCTGGCGTGCCCGCCGCGAACTCGGCGTCGCGCTCACCCGGCCCGCGCTGCGGCGCGCATTTGATCAAGCCGAGCCGGGTCTGCAAAAACTGATGATCTATTCGGGACTCGACCCCGAGCACGCGCTGTTGCGCTGGGGGAACTTCGACCGCACGCTGCTGCTCCCGTCGACCACATTCGAAGCAGACGACCGCGGCCGGTCGTACCGCCTCAAACCAAACGTGCGCTCGGTCTGGCTGCGGCACATCACCCTGAAGGAAGGCGTGCTTGGCTTTTTCCTCGTCCCCGATCGACCCGAACTGCCCGCGGCGATGGAAGGGAGCGGCGCGATCCGCGTCGACGGCTCTGAACAATCGACGAATTCGTGGGGCTGCCGCGGACCCGAGCCGAACCCGAATGCGACGCTGCGCGGCCTCGTGCTCGGCGATTCTTTCATGCAGGCGCTCTTCATCGGCGACAACGACGTCCCGTCGGAAAACCTTCGTCGACTCCTGCACGACCATTATCATGTCGATGTCTCAATTCTCAACACCGGAGTGCTGGGATACTCGCCGGAGCAGTATTACTACTCGATGATCGAGTACTTTGATCGGATCAAGCCGCAGTTCGTCATCATGAGCGTGTTCGCGAACGATTTCGGCAACGAATTCGAGGTCATCGAGGGCGGCGGCGACCGCGACGAAGCGCGGTATTGGTTCGGCGAGATTGCGCAGTTTTGCCGGACCCGCGGCGTGCTTCAGCTCACCGTGCCGGTCCCCTTCGAGATGCAACTCGCAAGTGCTCGGAAAGAGGGTTATTACCCGGGCATCGTCTCGAACTTGAGCCAAACGACGGGCCTGACGTACGTCAACCCGATCGAGTCGTTCGTGAATACGCATCTCAAGAAGACCGCGGAGCGGATTCGCGCGAAGCAGCCGACGGTGAACAGCCCGCTGTTCAACGGCGAGATCGCCGACGGGCATTTTTCGCCGCTCGGGTCGAAGGTGTGGGCGGACGTGGTCGGCGAGCGTTTGATCCTATTGCTCGATCGCCTCAAGTTGACGGGGCGGCTCAAGATCAGCTTATGAAAACGATGGTCGAACGGATCGCGGACTCGAGGTTAAGGACGCGCGCGACGAGCTTGCTCGGCGACGTCGCGCTTTGGTGCGCGCTGGGGTTGATCCTGATCTGGCCCGCGGCGGCGACGGTGTATGAAGCGATGCGGCCGGACGGCGATCAGGCCGCGACAATCACGGAGTCGCCGGGAACCGCGGGGGTGCCGCGACCGCTCGCGCTCGCCGCGACGTCGCTGCGAGTGACGCTGGTCGCGGTTGGGATTGCTTGCGCCGTGGGGATTCCTTCGGCGGTGTTGCTGTTTCGGACCGACGTTTGGGGTCGCGGCGGACTGCTTGCATTGCTGGCGTTGGCGGCGTTCGTGCCCTTGCCCCTGCACGCGACGGCTTGGCTGGGAGCGTTCGGCAACGCGGGCCGTTCGCAGTTGATTGGCGGCGCGCCGTGGCTCATCGACTGGTGGGGCGCTGCGGTTGTGCATGCGCTGGCGGCGTTGCCCTGGGTCGTCTTCATCGCGGGGGTTGGGCTGCGGACCGTCGAGCCGGAACTCGAAGAACTGGCGTTGTTGGATCGCGGCGCGACGCGCGTCCTGTTCGGCGTAACGTTGCGACGCGCGCTGGGTGCGCTCGCGGGTGCGGCGCTCGCCGCGGCAGTGCTTACATCGGGAGAAATGACGATCACGGACTTGCTTCAAGTTCGCACCTATGCCGAGGAAGCCTACACGCGCAAAGAGCTGGGACACGGACCCGCGGCGGCGGCGGCGGTCGCATTGCCCCCACTGGTCGTGCTTGGCGGACTGGTGCTGTTGACGGCGCGCGGACTGTTGCGGATGGACCCGGCGCGTCTAGCCGCGGCGACGTCGCGCGGACGACTGTGGAGGCTCGGACGCCTGCGATTTCCCTTGGGTGTGATCTTCGCGCTGACAGTAGGGAACATCGTCGCTCTGCCGATGTACGGTCTGATTCTACGTGCGGGTCGCGTGGGGCCTGCATCGGCGGGCGGGCCGCCCGCGTGGACGCTCGGCGGCGTGCTCGGCACACTCCGGCGCGCGGCGCCCGAGGTTCTCGAACCGTTTGCGGTTTCGGCGACGATCTCGGCGTTGGCGGCGGGATTGGCGGTGCTGGTCGCGTGGCCGTTGGCTTGGAAGGCGTGCCGTCCGAGCGTCTGGCGATGGGTCGCGGCGGGCGCGGCGGCGCTCGGGTTCGCGACGCCGGGGCCGGTGGTGGGGATGGCGTTCGTGCTGGCTTACCGCGATGTCGGAGCGCTCTACAGCTCAAACGCGATCATCATTTTAGCGGTGAGCGCGCGGGCGCTGCCGTTCGCGCTGTTGGTGCTTTGGCCGACGTTGCGGACAATGCCGCGCGCGTACTTCGAGGCCGCCGAGCTCGACGGCGACGGACCTTGGCAGCGTTGGGCGCGCGTTGCGCTGCCGCTTTCGGCGGGGGCGACCGCGGCGGCGTGGGGCATGTCGTTTTTGTTCGCGATGGGCGAGTTGGCGGCGACCAAAATCGTCGAGCCGCCGGGCACCGAGACGCTCACGCGTTTCCTCTGGAGCCTGCTGCACACAGGCGTCGAGAGTCACCTCGCGGGCGTGGCGCTGGTGATGCTCGCGGCGCTCGCGGTCGTCGAGGCCGCGATGCTTGCCGCGGCTCGGGCTTGGTCGACCCGCGTTCGACCAAGCGAGTGAGCGTCGCCGCGCACGTCGATCCGCCGATCGATCGGTCACTTGCGCAGCAGCAAAGCGGTCACGACGGCCCAACCCGCCGCGATCGGCACCACGATGTTCGTCTTCCAGGGCAGGTTGTAAAAATACGGATGGATCGTCGCTTGAACGGCGCGCGAGGCGTCGTACCACATTTCGTTGAGCGTATCAAACACCGGGGTTTCAACGTACTCGTCACCGTGGTACATCGACCGCCACCGCGCCGCGCAGACGCGCGAGCCGTCGTAAACGATCGGCGACATCAGCAAACCGAACGCGACGAGCATCACGCGGAGCCCCTTGGTCCGCCTCCGGATCCGGTCGCAATCGAGGTTGTACTCCCTGTTTTTTCGCATCGAACTCATCCTGAAAGGCGTGCGCCGCGGGTTTGCGGACGCGCGCGGTCATTTCATCAAGGTGTTCGCGATCTGAATTCCCGCCGGCCCCACGAGCACGATAAACACGCCCGGAAAAATGAACATAATGAGAGGAATCATGATTTTGACCGCGGTTTTGGCGGCTCGTTCCTCGGCGAGCTGCCTGCGTTTGAGTCGCATGGCGTCGGAATGGACGCGGAGCGCCTTGCCCACGCTCGAGCCAAACCGTTCGGCCTGGATGATCACGGCGGCCAGCGCGCGGAGGTCGTCGACGCCGGTCCGGACGGCGAGGTCGCGGAGGACATCCTTACGCGGTCGGCCCATCTGCATCTGAAAATTCGAGATCGCGAACTCTTCACAGAGCGCCGGCGACGAATCGCCGAGTTCGCTCGTGACTCGCCTCATCGCGGCGTCGAGCCCCAAACCCGCCTCGACGCACACGACCATCAGGTCAATTGCGTCGGGCAGCGAGAGAAAGATCGACTCCATGCGCTTCTTCGTAATGCTGCCGAGAAAAGTACCGGGCAGCATGTACCCGAGCGCCGCGACGAGCGCGAGATACGTCATGGTCGTCTGCGACATTCCATAGCTCTTCACCATCAACGGGGTCGCGACCGCAAGCAAAATCAAAGTCGACAGCCCCTTCAAGCCGTAGTACACCTGCACCGCCTGCTCGCCGCGAAAGCCCGCGTTCAGCAGCTTCAAACGCATCTTGCCGATGTCGACTTCGTTCGTCGGTCGCAGGCTCTTGCCCAACTGGTTCGCCGCGGCGGCGAACTTCGTCTGAAGCTGGTCCTGCTTCTTCGCGATCGACTCGGCGTCGGGACGTTGCGCGCTCGGATCCATGATCCGCTTCAACCGCGCCTCGGCGGTCGAGTTCATGCTTGCCCAGATCGACAGCAACCCCCATGCGCCAAGCGTGATCGCAAGGAAGACGACGAACGGCAGCACGGCGGCGATCGAAATTGAATTGAGCGACATGTCACACCTTGATCGCGACGATCTTCTTGATCACCAGCGCGCCGATCGTCTGCAGCACCGCGGTGATCGCAAGCATTTTGGTGCCGATCGGAGTCGTAAATAGAACGCTGACGTAATTATAGTTTGAGAACGAGAGAAACCCGAGCAATCCGGGCGGCAATGCAAGCAGAATCAAACCCGAGAGCCGTCCCTCGGCGGTGAGTCCCTTGACGTGCCCGAAAAGTTCGAAGCGTTCGCGAATCAGGCGTCCGATTTTGTCGAGAACCTCGGCCAAATCGCCGCCGGTCGAGCGTTGCACGATGACGGCGATCACGAAGAATCGAACGTCCATGGTCGGGATGCGGTCGGCGAGGCCGCGGAGCGAGACTTCGATCGGAATGCCGAGATTCTGCTCTTCAAAGACGCGTCCGAACTCGTCGGCGATCGGGCCTTTCATCTCTTCGGAGACGAGATGCATACCTGAGGCGAGTCCGTGTCCGGCGCGGAGAGCGCGGCTGACGAGTTCGACGGCCTCGGGCATCGCGGTCATGAATTTTTTGACGCGCGACGCCTTCCGCTGTTTTAGCCACAGGAACGGCAATGCGCCGAGGAATCCGGCCGCGATCGGAATCAGCAAGATCGGCATGTGGAACAGCAAGCCCGCGACCAAGCCCGACGCCGCCAAACCGCCGACGATCAGCATGAATTGGTTGAAGCCGAGGCTGACGTCCGCCTGCTCGAAGAGTCGGTTCAAGTTCTCCGCGTTTGGGACGACCTTGTTCCAGAACGACGTGCCGCCGAGGTCGATGGCGCGGGGGCGCATCAAAAGGTTTGCGGCGGCTTCGCTCTTCGCGGCCCGCTTGCCGCCGGTGAGGTCTTCGAGCCGTTTTTCGGCCTGAGCGTTGCCCTTGCGGCCGGAGACGAGAGTGACGATCGTCACGAGGCCGAGCACCCCGCCGCCGACGACGAACGGAATCATTTCTTGCGCGGTCATTGATGGTCATCCGCAATCGGTTGAGGCACCCGACTTAATCCTTGAGCATGACGCGTTGACGGAAAAGATCAGGCGAGAGGTGACATCCCGCCTGTTCGAGGCGGTCCATGAAGGTTGGCCGGATGCCGGTCGAGATGAATTCGCCGTACGCTCGACTCTTCTCGTCGACGCCGAGCGCGCGGAAGGCAAAGATTTCCTGCATGATGATCGTGTCGCCTTCCATGCCCACGACCTCGGAGATACTGGTCACTTTCCGAGGTCCGCCGGAAAGCCGGCTCGCCTGGATGATGAGGTCGACCGCGGATGCGAACTGCGAGCGCAAGGCGCGGATCGGCAGCTCAAGGCCGGCCATGCTGATCATGGTTTCGAGCCGGCTCAACGCATCGCGCGGCGTGTTCGCGTGCACGGTCGTCATCGAGCCTTCGTGGCCGGTGTTCATCGCCTGGATCATGTCAAGCGTCTCCGCGCCGCGGCACTCGCCGATGATGATCCGGTCGGGACGCATGCGGAGAGCGTTTTTCACAAGGTCGGTCGCCGTGACCGCGCCGCGGCCTTCGATGTTCGCGGGCCGCGTTTCCAGACGGACGACGTGATCCTGCTGAAGCTGAAGCTCGGCCGCGTCTTCGATCGTGATCACGCGGTGATCGTGCTGAATGAAGCTCGAAAGGGTGTTCAGCAGCGTCGTTTTTCCAGAGCCGGTGCCGCCCGAAATGATGATGTTCAGCCGCGCTTTCATCGCGCCTTCCATGATCGCGAGCATCTCGGGCGTGAACGCCTTGAACCGCAGCAGGTCATCCTTCGTGAGCGGTTTCGACCCGAACATGCGGATCGTGACCACTGCGCCGTCGAGCGCCAACGGCGGGATGATCGCGTTGAACCGCGAGCCGTTCGGGAGCCGCGCGTCGACCATCGGCGAAGTTTCGTCGACGCGACGCCCAACCCGTGAGACAATGCGGTCGATGATCTGGAGCAGATGTTCGTTGTCGCGAAAGACAACCTCCGAGCGCTCGATTCGGCCGGCCTTTTCAATATAAATCTTTTTCGGGCCGTTGATCATGATGTCGCCGATCTTGTCGTCCTTGAGCAAGAGCTCGAGCGGACCGAAGCCGAAAGTCTCGTCGAGAATCTCGTTCACGAGCCGTTTGCGCTCGTCGCGATTCAAGAGCGGGTTCTCAGAGTCGCAGAGCATCTCGACGACGCCGCGGATCTCGTTGCGGAGCGTGATCGGGTCCATTTCGCCGACGCGGTTCATGTCGAGGCGATCGATCAAGCGCATATGGATATGCCGCTTGAGCGTCTCGTACGCTTCGTCGACTTCGCGGGCGACCTTGGTCGGCGGGGAGGGCTCGCTGGGCCGCGTCGGCGCGACGGGCGGCGCGGGCGGGAACGACGAGGGAGCCGCTTGTGCCGTTGGCGCGGCGGGCGGCGTGAATGCCGCGGTCGCGGGCGCGGCGGAGGCCGCCGCCGGGCCGGCGGCGAGGCTTGGCTCGCAGATCGTCGAAGGCAACTCGGTCGTGGAACCCGTCGCCGGCAGCGACGGCCGCGACCCAAACGGGCTTCGTCCCAATCCCTTTAGCATTTCCCGTCACTCCCGCGCGTACGACTGAACATCGACCCGCTTCCGGGCCGCCCTGAATCCGTCCACACCTCAACGCAAGCTTAGAACAAGGCCGCGAAAAGGCCGCGACGTTGTTTCGGTATTTCGACGACCGGAAACGGCCGGAGCTTTTGCGCCATGTCGAGAAATACTTGGTGTGATCGCGAGCCCGGTGCTTCGGCCTCGATCGTCACCCCCTTCATCCGGGCGTTCTGAAACGTCTTCTGCGCGTTCGGCAACTGCCACGCGATCGGCATCTTCAACGTCTCTTCGGCCTTTTTCAGGCTGATTTCGTTCTCGGTCTGACCTACGCGATTTACGACCAGCTTCACGCGGTCGATCAAATTGTCGAACTGGCGGAACAAATCCAGCAGCCGCGCCGTGTTTCTCAGACAGGTTAGGTCGAGCTGGGTCACGACGAGAATGACGTCGGCCGATTCGTAGGCGAGAAAGTCGGTCGCCTGCAACCCCTTGCTCGTATCGATCACGATGGTTGCGTACGCCGACTTAAACAGGGACAGCACGCGCCGCAGCGTTTCCGGGTCGATCTTCGCGGCGTCCTCGAACGCGGCGGGGTGCGGCAGCACGTACAGACCGCTGGAGTGCTGCGTCGCCGACCTCTTCAGCAGCGTGAGGTCGAGCCGCGCGATGTTCTGCGTGACGTCGAGCAATGTCCGCGTCGTGACGATGTCGAGGCAGGCGTCAACGGTGCCGAGCAGGAGGTCGAAATCGGCCAGCAACGTCTCGTGACCCGAGGTTTTGGCCAGCGTGGCGGCCAAATTGACGGCGATGCTCGTGCATCCCACGCCCCCCGCCGCGCCTGCGGTCGCGATAATGTGCGGTCCGTGCTCAGCTTCGGGCTTCGCCGCTTCGCGACCCTCGAACAACCGCCCGACGGTCGCGACAAACGCGTCGTGAGCGATCGGCAACGTGAGGAATTCACGGGCGCCGGCGCGGACGACCTGCAAGATGATCGAGCTGTCGCGAGTCATGCTCGCGGGTACCGTGACGGCACGAGGGCATTCGTGAGTCAGTGCCTGCACCAGACGAACGCCCGCGACCGGATCGGCGTCGATCGCAACGATCACAAGGTCGGCGTTGACTTCGAGTACGCGTCGTACCGCATTCTCATAGGTGTTGAAGACGTCCGCGACCCAGAACTCCGGACTGGCGGACAGCATTGCGTGCAGGCCGTGCCGCGACTCGGGAAGCGGGTCGATCAAAATGACGCGAATTACATCCTTCATGGCGTTTCACCCGGCCTTGTGAGGCGATTCCAAGGTCATCGATTCTTGGTTCGCGGTCGCGGCGGTCGGTCACGCACCACCGCGTCCGACCGCGCTCATCGCGGCGTCGAGCCGCTTGTCGGGACGTTCGAGCCGAATCCAAAACCGACTGCGGCCGGATTCGCGTTCGATTGCGCGGGCGAGTCGTCGCCGTTGTCGGCGTCGTCCTTGTCGTAATCTCCTTCGTCGACGCGCACCCGTTTCATGCTCGTTCCGCCTCGATAGATCGTCACGTAGCGAGGCGCGGGCTTCTTCGCGACGACCGGCGGCGGAGCGAGCGTCGGCGGCGGCGTCGGCTTCACGACTTCGAGCGACTTCGGAGCCGGCTTCGGCGGATACTTCACGACCTCGACGTCGTTCAACGACCGCAGCGAAAGCGTCAGCGGCCCACGCGATCGCGCCGCGACGAGCACGTCAACCTGCGCCGGCGTCACCGCCAGCGTCACCGTCCTCGCCATGATCGACCGATCGTCGGGCCGAGTGAACGTCTGACCGGCCGCCAGCACCAGCACGTTTTGAACCACTGTCTCAGCTTCCGCGGGGTCGTTGTTCGAGGTCGGCTTCGCCTGGATCACGTCGACGTGATGGTCCGGCAGAATAAACCCCGAGACGCCGCTTTGCTCGTTCACCTCAATCGCGAACGCCCGCAGCCCCTTCGGAATCCGCGACACCAATCCCGCCGGACTCCCCTTCGGCGCCAGTTTCCGCTCCAGTATCGGCTCGCCCTCAAGCGTCTTGATCTGCACCCATCGCCCTTCGAGATCTTTATTCGACGAGAACGTCCCCGCAGGCACGCTCTCCTTTGGCATCTGAACGACCTTGACCAGGTCGGGCACCAACACCTCTTCAAGCTTCAGGTCGCGCGACGCCACGAGAACGTCCTGCATTTCCTGCGTCGGCTTCGGCTGTCCCGCGAGCATTTTGCTCGTCAGAAACATCGCCGCCAGCCCGCTCAGCACCGCGAATCCCAAGATCGCCATCGTCTTCGTATTCATCGCTCATCGCTCGCTTTCTAGTCGGCGACGCGCCCGTCGAGTACAGGCGCAAGTCGCTTCGGGGTTGCTTCGATGAACCACTTCAGAACAACAACCCCATCCAGGCGAAGTAGGCGATCGAGCCCGCGGCAATCGGAATTCCGTACGGCAGGAGCATCATCGACGGCTTCCGGGCGGCGGCCGTCGCGGCTAGCTTCGACGGATTCCGTACCGTCATGATTTCTTCGCCGATCGACTGCATCATCACCCAGTGACGCACGTACTGGCCCGACCACGCGACCATCGCCACCGCCATCAGACCTCCCACGATCGCCGACACCGCGAACGCGCCTAAAGTCAGCGCCGGACCCATCCACGCCCCGACCCCCGCCAGCAGCTTCACGTCGCCCGCGCCCATCCCCCCGATCGCGTACAACGGGATCAACAACAGCAGACCGAGCGTCATCCCCGCCAGCGACCACGTCAATCCCGCCCAGCCCGCCATCCAGGTCGCGTACGCCAGCCCACCCACGACAAAATGAAAGGTCAGCCAGTTCGGCACCTTCAGCTTCATGCCGTCGATGATCGCGGCTTCCATCAACACCACCGCGACCAGCCAGGTCGCTTCATGTCCAATCGACGTCATCTCGGATACCCTTCCCGCTTGGGGGTGAAATTGACCGCGTAATCACCGTCGCGCCCCGCGAGCGCGACCCATCCGCACAGCGACCACAAGCCACAAAGGAACCTTGTGTCGGATTGGCCGGTCTGTCAAATCAGGCCGGCATTCCGAGCCCGAGAATTCATCCGCGCCGCGCCAAAACGCAAAAACCGGGCAAGGCGCGGGAAGTGCTCCCGCGCTTTGCCCGGCGAGTGATCGACATTGTCCGCCGCGATTACGAAGCGGTCGTACCGCCGCCGAGCGCGCTGCTGACCGAACTGAACGTACCGCTGATCTTCGTGCCGAGGCTCGTGATGATCGTGATGCAAGCGACCAAAATCAGAGCCAACATCACTGCGTACTCGACCGCCGTCGGGCCGTCTTCCGAGATCAGGAACTGCTTGACTTGGTGAAGAATCATCGTCTCAACTCCCGTTCAATCGCGAGAAACCGGACCGAGCCGTTCGAGTCCGAGACACGCGCCTCGGCTCGTCTCCCGCGGGGACATCTGTCAATGGTTCGGAACGCGATCGAGCTCGTTGCGAATCCGAGTTCGCCTTGAGCTTTGGTTTTTTTCGGGGCGTCAGACGCCGGGGCCGACGCATGCCTTCGCTCTATTACCAACGTTCACAACGGAGCCGGACTAACTTCCGAGCGCGCCGCCGACCGTGCTGAACGTACCGCTAATCTGAGTACCGAGGCTCGTGATGATCGTGATGCACGCGACCAAAATCAGAGCCAACATCACCGCGTACTCGACCGCCGTCGGCCCGTCCTCCGAGATCAGGAACTGCTTGAGCTGACGCAGGATAATACAACCACTCTTGCACATTACAATCTCCGACGCGATTATCGGCGACTCTGGTCGAATGCACTTCGCGGCCCTCGGCAATCTCCTCGCCGGAACTCGTCGAGCGTCGCGTTTCGCATTAATCGAGCGATCTTCAACTCGGTCACCGCGACGATCGTCGACGCTCTCATCGATCGACCGCCGCGTCATCGGGAACATCGAAACCCTAGGCCGCGTGCGGCGTCTGTCAAAACGATCGAGCCAAAATCCTCGTCCGAGCCTGCGGAACGTCGGCATCGTTGCGAAAAGGCATCACGAAAGCCTGCTCTCGCGGGCGTGCGTTCCAAGGAAGCAGTTCTCGCTCGACCCCGCGCCAAGCGCCGATCGAAAGCCGCGCAGCTCGCGACGACGCCCCCGCCGCCGTGGCCTACACTTCACTGAGACGCGGATCCGGAACGGTGCGAGGGGTCGCGACACGATGAACGAATCTTGGATTGCGGAGGCGCGTCGCGGCTTGCTCGAGCGAGCCCGCGGCGACAAGTCGTGGGGCTATCAACTCCGTTCCCGGGGCGAGGTTGAACCGACCGCGCTCGCCGCACTGGCTCTCGAGGCTGCCCACGCGCTCGCGCCGTCGGTCAACGAGGCCGAATCTCGTCGCGAGCAAGCCGCGGTCTCGGACGCGCTCGCCTGGCTCGCGGCGCATCAAGGCAACGACGGCGCGGTCCGCGCCTCGATGAGCGCCGCCCCCGGCGAGCCGGCCTGGGCAACTCCGCTCGCACTCCGCGCATGGTCTCTTTCCGAAGATTTTGCCGAGCCCCGACGCCGCGCCGTCGCGTGGCTCCTCAACCGCGTCGGCAAGATCATCCCGAAAGACAGCCCGGATGTCCGCATCGTCGGCCACGACTTGACGATCGTCGGCTGGCCATGGGTCGAACAAACCCATGCCTGGCTCGAACCAACCGCCTACGCGCTCATCGCGCTCCGCGGCGAGGCGATCGCAACGCACCCGCGTATCGAGGCCGGCCTGCGGCTCATCGACAACCGCGCCCTCCCCTCCGGCGGCTGGAATTACGGCAACAGCCTCGTTCTAGGTCGCGCTCTGCGGCCGCAGCCCGCTCCGACCGGCGTCGCGCTCGTCGCGCTGGCGGGGCAACCGCGCACGCCGACCATCGATCGCGCTCTCGCCTACTTACAACAAAAGTGGCCGATGATTGAGGCTCCCGCTTCGATGTCGTGGAGCGTTCTCGGCCTCGACGCCTGGGGCGAGCGTCCTCGCGATGCTGACTCCCGCCTTGCGCGAACATTCCAGGCGATTCAGTCCCGCGACGACGCTGCGACGCGGCTCGCGCTCTTGCTTTTGGCCGGCCTCGAAGGCTCGGCGGGGTTCCTGATGCGAGGTCCGACACGATGAACAACTCCATTCCCACCACGCGTCGAGGCTTTCTCACCGCCGCCGGCGCTCTCACCGCGGTCGGACTCGGCGCGCGCGCCGTCCAACGCGCCGACGAGTCCCACCAACGCGCCGATGTCTTCATTGCTCACGTTGACTCGTATCAAGACCCGATCGAGCGCTCGATTCGCGAGGGTCTCGTCGAGCTCGGCTTCGGACCCGCCTGGGTACGCGGCAAAACGGTGCTCCTGAAGCCGAATCTGGTCGAACCGACCCGCGACGCCCCGCACGTCAATACGCACCCGCTCGTCGTCCGCGCCGCAGCCGAGGTCTACCGCTCATGGGGCGCGCGACGCGTCGTCGTCGCCGAAGGGCCCGGCCACTGCCGCGACATCGACTATGTCCTCGACGAGTCGCAATTCGCGCCGATGCTCGCGTCCGAAAGCCTCGACTTCGTCGACTTGAACTTCGACGATTATGACTGGACGAAAAACAAGTTGAATCGCACAACGCTCGGCGCACTCGCGCTGCCGGCCTCGATACGGAACGCAGACCTCATCGTTTCCATGCCGAAAATGAAGACGCACCATTGGGCGGGCGTCACGCTCTCGATGAAAAACCTGTTCGGCGTGTTGCCGGGCTGTTGCTACGGCTGGCCGAAAAACGTGCTCCACCAGGCGGGGATCACGGAGTCGATTCTCGACCTGAACGCGACGGTGCGGCCGCATCTCGCGATCATCGACGGCATCGTCGGCATGGAAGGCGACGGCCCGATCATGGGGACGCCGAAGCACGCCGGCGTTCTCGTGATGGGTGCGAACCTGCCCGCGGTCGACGCCACCGCCGCGCGGCTGATGGGCATCGACCCCTGGACCATCGCGCACCTTGCCGGCTCCTCGGGCACGCTCGGACCGGTCGACGAGTGCCACATCAGCCAACGAGGCGAGTCGATCAACCCTCAGCCGTTTCGCACTCTCACTGCAATGTAATGTTCGTTGTCGTGTTCACGGGATTCCCGTTGACCATGATGGGCAAGTTCCCCCTTTCGAATGGCGGTCGCCGTCACGCTGTAGGTTCCGTACAAGATCTGGTTCGTCTGGGGATTGGTCACCGGAATGAGCGTGATCTGAACATCCCAGTCGCCGTTTCCGTTGGTTGAGCCGGTGGGGATGGTGATATCGGGGAGCGTGGACAACGCCGAATAAGTCACGGTCCCGTTTGGGCCGGCCAGGACGACTTAGGCACCCTTCGGGTTATTCCCATTGTTCGTGTCGGTTAACGACCAGATGCAATTGCCCATGACATCAATCTTAGCGTTCGACTGGAACACGGGGTCCACCGCGGCGGGAGGTGCCGCGTTCGGGTTATCCACGGGCGCTGTTATGCCGCGGTGATCGCGAAAGTCAAAAGCAGGGCTGTGAAACCGAGTGCTCCACTACGGAACGCGGCGCGAATGTTGAACGCGATGCCGAGCTCTGGTTGCTGGACGATCTGTTATTCGACGGTTCAACTCGGGGGAAGTTCGCTTGAGAAGTCATCATTCGACCGCAGTGACTTCGCCACCGTTTCGGCTCGCGATCCCCCTCCACGCGGCGAGCTCGATCGAGTCGTGGACGAATACGACGCGCATGTCGCCGAAGAGCACGTTTACGCCCGCGCGATGCCGGCTCGATGCCGACCATATACCCTGTTGATAGGCGTTGCCGTTCAGGCACGACGGCTGATTGGGGCCTAGCGAGTGATTGTAGAGCGTCTGGCCAAAATCTCCGAACGTCCAATTCCACCCTTTGAACGGGTAACCAACCTCGGCTGTCGCAGGATCGATCGAGGCGCACACGGAGCAGAACTGCGTGAATTCTCTCTCAGCGAGCAGTTGCACCGGCGATGCGAACACGGCCCGTTTAATGTCCCGATTCTCTCCGCCGGAGGCTAGAAACTCTGAGAAGAACGCGGTCGACGAAAGGCCGTCGGTGAAGTTGGCGGGACGCAACCCCAAGGTCATCGCGAACGCGCCGTTGTATCCAAACTTCTGCACGCCTGCTCCTTGATTTCCTCCGTAATTGCTCGCGCGCAGCATTGGCTCGGGAACAAACTCGTCGGAGGGACAGTGATAAGCGTCCGGCCTGGATGAGTAAGAGGTCGTATTCGCAGCGTTGGGCGGCGTCGCGGCGCCGTTTTCAAAGTTGATCGAGTGATAGAGCGGCGACTGCTCGATGTGCGGAAGAATCATGACTAGGGACGAAAAACCACGGCTTGAATTTCCGGCGGGAAACATGTCGTGCGTCGAGAGGTAGTTTGACAAGCCGAGTCCGATTTGACGCAAATTGTTCGTGCATTGCGCCTGTCGCGCCGACTCTCGCATCGCCGCGACCGCCGGGATCAGAATCGCGGTCAAAATGCCTATCACGACCAGAACAACGACCACCTCAATCAGCGTCAGGCCGCGACGTGCCCCCCCTTTGATCCTGGTTTTAGTGTTTTCCGGCATTCTCATCGAGCAACCTCGATTTCGCCGACAACTTGCTCAAAAAGCGACGACTTGCGGTCGTGCTCACCCGACGAATGATAATTCAAAATGGAATGAACCACCAATTTGTACAATCCCGGCGCCGCCGGGACTTGTAGTTCGCCCTTCAATCTGAAGACGCCCTCGTCCGATCCGTTTTCGTCAATTCTCGACAATTTGCAACTATTGATTTGCATCTTTCCTTTCACCACGGCGGAAACCACTTGGAGCGATCGGAACTCGCGACGGTATTCGTCAAAACCAGAGAGCCTGATTTCCACTTCGATCGGGACAAGTTGCGATTTTGACGCCTTGATCTTTGAGGGGCCTGAGAGGGTGATCATCGGGGGTTTCACCGCCGTTAAATCGACTCCGGCAGCTTCCTCCCGGGAACCGTGAACGGAAGACCGAGAGAGAACCCAAAACCCAATCCGCGCCGCCGCTCCCGCGAGGAATAGCACCAAGAAGCCAAGGAGTATGACTTTTCGGTTTTTCATCGAGAGACTCAGATGCTGATCGTTCACGGAATGCTCGACCGACTCTCAGTGTCGAACGGTCCGCCGCGAGATCCGCGAAGTCATCCGAAAGTGAGCACAGCCGTTGGAAATCTCGAAATTGTTGCGCCGCGCTTCCGCGAAGCTCCCAACTTCAGCGACGTCTACCGACACCCAGAATGCGGAAATGAACACGTGCCGTAAGAATATGCCCCACCCCCCCCCGACA
>JAJYDB010000299.1 GCA_021777845.1 Planctomycetota bacterium | reverse complement strand
GGTAACTCTCCTCTTTGCGAGGCGAGGGCGTCCGCGGTGCGCGCGGCGGGGGGGGATTTTGGTTAGTCGAGGCCGCCTTTGAGTGGGGTTTTGTAGGTGACGGGCTTGCGTTCGGGTTCCGGCTCCTCCTCGGCGGCGGCGACTTCGGGCTCGGGCTGTTTGGTCGGGCTGGGGCGGAGTGTGAGTGCGATCTTATTGGTTTCGGCGTCGACCTTGAGGATGCGGACTTCGACTTCTTGGTCGGCTTTGACGACGTCGGCGACTCTGCGGACGCGGTTGGTGCCGAGTTCGCTGATATGGATGAGTCCCTCGATGCCGGGCTCGAGCTCGACGAAAGCGCCGAAGTCCATGAGGCGCGTGACTTTACCGGTGACGACGGCGCCGCGGGGGTACTTCGATTCGACGGAGTCCCAGGGGCTGACGGCGAGTTGTTTGAGGCCGAGGCTGACTTTGCGGGTGACGCGGTCGATTTTGAGGACTTTGACGTCGACTTCGTCGCCGATGCGTACGATCGAGCTTGCGTCTTTAACACGAGACCAGGCCAGGTTTTGCATTGCGATGAGTCCGTCGACGCCGCCCATGTCGACGAAGACGCCGAAGTCTTTGACGGAGCGGACGACGCCGCGACGGGTTTGGCCTTCCTCGAGTTCGGCCCAGGTTTTGGCGGCTTGTTCGGCGCGTTCTTGTTCGAGGAGGAGTCGTCGGGAGACGACGAGGTTTTTTTCGCGGCTGTTGACCTCGGTGACGATTGCGCGGAACTTCTGGTTGATGAAGGGGTTCACGTCTTCGATGCGGTTGAGGTCGAGGGCGCTGATTGGGCAGAAGCCGCGGATGCCGTTGACGGAGACTTCGAGTCCGCCTTTGACGGCTTTGACGCCGCGGGCCTCGACGATCATTTCTTTGCGGAGTGTAGCCCAGTCGGCCTCGACGGCAGCGCCTTTGATGGAGAGGACGGCGAGTCCTTCGTCGACGTCGAAGCGTTCGACGACGACGTCGATGAGGGCGTCTTTTTCGGGGGGGGTGCCGCCGAATTGTTCGAGGGGGACGACGCCTTCGCCCTTGCCGCCGACGTCGACGAAGACGGAGTTGCCGCGGACGGCGATGACGCGGCCTTTGCGGGGTCCGGGGGCGGCTTCTTGACCGCGGTCTTGGCGGGGGACGTGGGCGCGGTCTGCGGCGCGGGCGCGCGGCGAGGGGACGTCGAAGGTGGAGGCGTCGAAGCCGGCGAGGGCGGCTTCGAGCTCGGATTCGAGGGCGTCGTCCCACTGGCGTTTGAGCGGTGTTTCGGGGGCGAGCGCGGGGGCGGCGGCTTGTTTCATGGCGGCGTCGATGGCGGCGTCGATGTCGTCTTGGCGACGTGGGGCGCGTTCATCGGCACTGTCGAGGTTACGGCGGTCGATCATCGCGGGAATGAACCTGTCTGGAGGATAAAAGGACGTTAAATCAAGCGTTGCCGCGGAGTTCGAGGACGGACCAGAGGCTAGGATCCTCGCCGATCGGGAAGGCGCGGCCGACGGTGAGGAAGAACTCGCCGCGGAGGGGGTCGGCGACGGCGCAGTTGAAGCCGAGTTTGCGGGTGGATTCGGGGTCGAAGCCGTGGAGGGCGGGGGCTCTGAGGAAGAGTTCGAGTCGCCAGCCGGGTCCGGCGTCGGGGTTGGATTTGATGGACTCGGCGCGGGCGAGGACGGCGTCGGCGGGTGACGGCGGGGGCTCGGCGAGCGCGCGGGCGATGGGTTTGCGTTCGACGTCGACGTGGATCGCGCGGTTTTTTTTGGAGGACGGGGTGCCGTTGGCCGCGGATTTTTCGAGGCCGGCGAGGCGGACATCGAAGCGGTGGCAGAAGCGGCCGGCGCGGTGGACGTCGCGTGTATCGCGGGTATCGACCCAGAGTTGGACGCGGTGTCCGCGGGCGGGGTCGGTGTCGTTGGGGTCTTTGAAGTTGTGTTTGAGGCCGAGGCCGGGTTGGTCGTTGGTTTCGAAGACGAAGGCGAGGCCGCGGGGGTTCCAGGCGGCGCTGATCTCGACCCAAGCGGGGGATCCGGCGAGGTTTGCGACGTTGGGCAGGCGGCATTGCGCGGGGAGGTTGAGCAGTCGTCGCGCGGGGTCGTCGCCGGGGATGTCGTCGATGCGGACGCATCCGAGCGCGAGTCGGAACCAGAACGTATGGGGGAGGAGAGCCTCGCTCATAGAGAGTTGATTGTAACGAGGCGCGGCGGCGGCGTCATCGGGAACCCGGCGGGGTTGGGTTGAAGTCGGGAGTCGTGTGGGGGGTTAGTCGAGCGAGTTGTCGACGGCGGGCTTGGCGTAGTTCCAGGGTTTGAGGAAGACCGAGAGGATGGAGCCGACGCCGATGCCGACGAACAATGCGGCGGGGCTGTAGCGGAGGAGTGCCCAGACGCCGAAGAGGATCGGCCAGAGTGCGGCGGCGAGGGCGAGACGGCCGCGGCCGCGGACGAGGCCCTCGATGAGGATCGAGCCGCCGACGACAAAGATTAGGCCGGGCCACCAGAAGCCGGTGAGGAAGAGGATGCCGAGTCCGACCATGAAAACGCCGCCGGCGATCTCATGGCCTTGTCGACGGGAGAGGTACATGCGGATCCTCGCGAGTCGGGGTCGAAGCTCGAGCGGCGGCGCGGGTTAGGCTCCGTCGGGGGTCGGATCGGGGAGAGGCTCGAAGCCGAACGCGCGTCTGCCGTTGGTAGTGATTCGCCGCAGGAGGCTGGACATTTCGAGTGCGGCCAAAGCGGCGTCGGCGCCTTTGTTGCCGCCTTTGAGTCCGCAGCGGTTGAGGGCTTGTTCGACGGTGTCGGTGGTGAGGATGCCGAAGATGATGGGTACGCCGGTTGCGAGTCCGGCGTGCATGACGCCTGCGGCGGCCTGCCCGGCGACGTGGTTGTAGTGGTCGGTTTCGCCGCGGATCACGCAGCCGAGGCAGACGACGGCGAGGTAGTTGCCGGTCTCGGCGAGTCGTCGCGCGACGAGGGGGATCTCGAATGCGCCGGGGACGTGGACGACGTCGAGCCGGTCGGGCCGGACGCCTTGCCGCGCGAAGGCGTCGCGACAGCCGGCGAGCAGCGCCTCGGTCGCGAGCGCGTTGAAGCGGGCGATCACGACGGCGAATCGCGCGGCGTCGTCAACCTGGAAGTCACCTTCAATCACGGCCATAGGTCGTTTCCCAATCTTGCCCGGTCGCGGATTACGGGGCCTTGAAACTACGATAATACGTTCGGAGCGGGTTGGTTGCGAAGTTGCCGACGGGGGTCGACGCGTTTCCAACCTCCGCGGCGGGTTGTTGCGGACGCGTTTGCGTGCCGGTTGTGAATTCTTTCGACGAGCGGGTCGCGGCGCGGTCGGCCCCAGTCGGAGTCGGATTTGCCGTCGCCGAGCGCGCGCGTCGAGATCGGCAAACCATGGCGAGCGACCGTGCGCGGGGATTTTCGGGCCCGATTCGGCCGGGGGTTGCTCGGCCGGGCGCGTCGGCGGACTTCGAGGGGGGGTGTCGAAGTCGCGCGGCGGCCCGGTCGAGCGGAAGCCCGGCTGGGGATCAGACCAGGTTCATGCTGACGAGGAACTCGGCGTTGGTCTTCGTCTTCTTCATGCGTCCGGTGAGGAGTTCCATGGCCTCGACGGGGTTCATGTCGTTGAGGACGCGGCGGAGGATCCAGACGCGGCGGAGTTCGTCGGGGTCCATGAGGTATTCCTCGCGGCGGGTGCCGGAGCGGTTGACGTCGATGGCGGGCCAGACGCGTTTATCGACGAGCCTGCGGTCGAGGTGGAGCTCCATGTTGCCGGTGCCTTTGAACTCCTCGAAGATGACGTCGTCCATGCGGCTGCCGGTGTCGACGAGTGCGGTCGCGAGGATGGTGAGGCTGCCGGCGTCCTCGATTTTACGGGCGGCGCCGAAGAAGCGCTTGGGCTTTTGGAGGGCGGAGGCGTCGATGCCGCCGGTGAGGATTTTGCCCGAGTGCGGGGCCTCGGTGTTGTAGGCCCGCGCCAGCCGGGTGATCGAGTCGAGCAGGATCACGACGTCGCGGCCGTACTCGACCATCCGCTTGGCCTTCTCGATGACCATCTCGGCGACCTGGATATGTCGCGAGGCGGGCTCGTCGAAGGTCGAGCTGACGACCTCGGCGGTCGGCCCTTTCACTGAGCGCTCCATCTCGGTGACTTCCTCGGGCCGCTCGTCGATGAGGAGGACCATCACGTAGGTTTCGGGATGGTTCGCGAGCACGCTGTTGGCGATCTTTTGCAGCAGGACGGTCTTGCCGGTCCGCGGCGGCGCGACGATCAGGCCGCGCTGACCCTTGCCGATCGGCGTGACCATGTCGACGACTCGCATGTTGATTTCGTCGGCGGTCGTTTCGAGCCTGATGCGGCCGTTCGGGTGCAGCGGTGTGAGGTCGTCGAAGCCGACCTTTTCGCTGAGCTTGTCGGGGTCCTCGTAGTTGATCGCCTCGACGCGCAGGAGGGCGAAGTAGCGTTCGTTCTCCTTCGGCGGCCGGATCTGGCCCGCGACGATCGCGCCGGTCTTGAGGCCGAACCGCCTGATCTGGCTCGGCGAGACGTAAATGTCGTCGGGGCAAGGGAGATAGTTGTAGTCGGGGCTGCGCAGGAAGCCGAAGCCGTCGGGCAAGACTTCGAGCGTCCCCTCGCCGAACATGAGGCCGTTCTGCTTGACCCGCTCCTTGAGGATTTTGAAGATCAGGTCTTGCTTTTTAAGGCCGGTGTATTCGGCGACGCCCTCGTTTTTGGCGGTGACGATGAGCTGCGGCATCGTCATCTTCTGGAGCTCGGTGAGGTGGATCTCGCCGCGCTTGATGTCTTCATAACGGTCATGAAGCTCGGTATCGCCGAAGACGTCCTCGTCCTCGCCGTCGTTGCTTGGGGGGGGGAACGGGGCGCGTTCGGGCTCGATCTGCTCGCCGAAGCTGCGTTCGCGGGGAGCGCGCGCGGGGGGTGCGCCGTCGCGGTCGTCGCGTTCGACGCGTACGGGTCGCTCGTAGCGCTCGCCTCGCTCGGGGCGTTCGGGGCGTTCGGGGCGTTCGGGGCGTTCGGCGGGGGCTTCGTAGCCGCGTGCGACGGGGGCGGCGTCGCGATCGGGCGCGGCGGCTCCGGCGGCGGCGGCGGCTTCGCGTTCGCGTTCGGCGCGGTCGCGGGCGAGTCGTTCGCGGAGCGACATGCCGCCTTCGCGGTCGCGGAAGCGGACGGGCTCGCGGTCGGCGGGTCGGTCGAAGCGTTCGCGGGAGGGG
>JAJYDB010000040.1 GCA_021777845.1 Planctomycetota bacterium | reverse complement strand
CGAAATCGGAGCCCGAGGTATCGCGGTTCTGGTCGCCGTCGCGGTCGCGATGCTCGTGGCCGCTTATTTAATGATCCAGCGACTGCGCCGACGACGCGCAGCGCGCGCCGCAAAACTCCACTCGATGTCCGCCCATCCGCCTAACGACCCGCGCGGACAGCTCATTCCAGCCTCGGAGCGTGTCCGCGAAGCGCTGGTAGCCCGCTTCGGACCTGCCTGGCACGCTCGGACAACCGAAGAAATCGAGGCTGGACCGGAACTCGCGGCAACCTGCGGTCCCGACGACGCATCCCGCTTAATCACGCTGCTTAGAGACGCCGATCGAGCCAAATTCGACGGCGATCGTCGCTCCGACGCGTCTCAGGGCAAGGCGACCGACACCGACTGGCCGTGGCTCGACGGCGCTTTGACGGCGCTGGCGTCGGCCTCCGCGCCCGCTGCGACGCCCAAGTCGAGAATCAACGGGAAGTGATCCGAGCCGATCGAGTTTCCAACGCGACGGTCAAGGACCGCCCAGTCGTCCGAGACCAGGACGTGATCAATCGCGACCCGCAAGGGAATCATCGACGGCCACGTCGGCTGCCTGCCGAAGCCGCGCCGACTGTCGCGCAGACCAGAGATCGCGAGGAGATCGCCAAAATAAGGCGAGGCCTCCGAGGTGTTGAAATCACCGGCCACGATCCGCGACCCGGACGCGTCGCGAACACGCTCGGCCAGCGTGATCAACTCGGGGTAGCCGCGGATTTTACGACTCGCTCGAAGCGGCGAACTTGGGTGCGCGAGCCAAAGCTCGCGGTCGCGCCCCTCGAACCGAAAGACCGCGTGCAAGAAAGGCCAGCCGCCCGGCGTCGACTGCGCGGGGGGATCGACGCGGATCGGCTGCCGTCGAAACCAAAGCGCAAGCCCGAACGCACCCCACGGAACTTCCGCCCGAAACGGATACTCGGCGCGGATGTCGTGCAACCCCTCAATCCACTCCGGCGATACCTCGACGAGACCGACGATGTCCGGTCGCTCTTCCTTAATAAGGCGCTCGAGTTGAGCGTAATTGCGATTTGTGCAGAGTACGTTCGCGACCAAAAGTCGGATTCGAGGCGAAGTCCGATTCGCGACCGCCGGCACTGGATTCACTCCATTGAACGTCCATAGCGCACTCGCCTGCCAGACGGCGACGGCGACCAACGTGAAAGCGACCAACGGCCATCGTCGGATCGTCGCGGCGATCGCGATAATCGTGACCACAATCGCCGCATCCTGAAAGTGCACAAGCAGATCCGCCCGCCAGTCAAGCCTCGCGCAGAGCCGCGCCACTGGTTGCACCAGTGCCGCCGCCGCCGTCGCGACGCGTCCTAACGCTCCAAGCCGTCGGATCCAAAAATGCCCGCGCGAGGGGCGGGATGTGCTCTCGGTCGCCGCAGGCGCGCTGGGATCCGCAGTCGCGTTCTTGACCGAGTTGTCTGGGTCCGTCACAACAAAGGCATCGTCGAGAGTCGACGGTCGGCCTGGCAACTTCACGTGAGGCTGCCCTCCGCGCACGCGATACCAATTTTACTCAGCGAAGCAATTTTAGTAAGTCGAACGCAAGATTACAATCAGAATGATGTTACGGAAAACGGCGACTCTTAAAATCGTGGCGGATTGTGCCTCGATCGGTCCCGAACGGCGACGCGGCGGTCAAGCTCCCGGCCGTCGCGCGGAAAATCCGCAACATCGATGAAACTTGGGTTTGACGCGGTGGACCGGTTATCGTAGTCTTTGATATGTCAAGTTAGATGGAGAACGAAGGTTAATGTCGTCGCGCGTCGACGACTGGATCAACTTAGACAGTTAGACTCACTTTCAGGAGGTATTGTTTGTTTCCAAGTGCAGTGGAGGACGCCCCTCCCGGGTTTCACTCCCTCGGCCTGAGCCGCAGCATGCTCCAGGCCCTGAAATCCATCGGCTACGCGCATCCCTCTCCGATTCAAGCCGCCTTCATTCCCGAGGCTCTCGACGGTAACGACGTGCTTGGGCAAGCCAAGACGGGAACCGGCAAAACGGCCGCGTTCGCGATTCCGTTGATCGAGATGCTTGAAGGGCGCGGCAAGGGTCCGCAAGCGCTGATTTTGGCGCCGACCCGCGAACTTGTCCAGCAAATCGTCGTTGAGATGAAGAAGCTGGCGCACGGTCAGGACGTCGCGATTTGCGGCATTTACGGCGGCGAGGCGATCGAGCGGCAGTTGCGGGCCTTGCATCACGGCGTTGACATCATCGTCGGCACGCCCGGCCGCGTCATCGACCATATGGAGCGGAAGACGCTCGTCATGACCGACATTTTCCATGTCGTGCTCGACGAAGCCGACCGCATGCTTGACCAAGGTTTCCGACCCGACATCGAACGCATCTTGCGCAAGGTGCCGAACCCTCATCAAACGCTGTTGCTTTCGGCGACGATCAGTCCCGAAGTGCGCAAATTGGCCGAACGCTACATGTTCGAGGCGGTCGAGGTCAATCTATCGCGCGACGAGCCGTCGGTCGAGTCGATCGCGCAATACTATGTCACGGTCGATCACGATCGTAAAATCGATCTGCTGGTGCACTTGCTGCGACGCGACAAGCCCCGGCAGTGCATTGTTTTCACACGGACGAAGCGCGGGGCCGACAAGTTGGCGTTGCGTCTCCGAGGCGTGGTGCCCGGCGTCGCGACGATTCACGGCGACCTGCCGCAAAACGCGCGCAACCGCGTGATGCAAGGGTTCCGCGACGGTTCGATTCCGGTGCTTGTGGCCACCGACGTCGTCGGACGCGGCATCGACGTCAACGACATCAGCCACATTGTTAACTTTGACATCCCGGACGACCCGGAAAACTATTTGCACCGGATCGGCCGCACCGGCCGCATGGGTAAAGACGGCGTCGCCTATCTTTTCGTGTGTCCCGATCAAGGCGAGCCGCTCACTTCGATCGAGAATCTGATCAACAAGACGTTGCCGCCGCTGAAGCTCGAAGACTTCGAGGCACACCGACGTCGCGCGAAGACCGATTCGAGCTTCCGGATGCTGTACAGCACCGCGGAGACGCGCTCGACCAGTCAGGCCGCCTTGCGGCAATTTGGTTGATTTGAGGACGGGGTTGGTCAGAGATGGGTCCGCCGTTACGCTCTGAGCGCGACGGCGGATTTCGTTTTTTAGGCGTCGTTTGCGCTCCTAGAATCATCGGTCGCGGTCGACTTTGGCCTGAAACCGGTTGTGTTCGCGAGCGCGGCGCAGAGTTCACGTCCTAACTTGGCAAGTTCGTCGAAATCTCCGCGGTGTCCCGAGAAGCGGGCGCGGTCGCAGAGGGAGACGAGTCGCGCTGCGTCGGCGACAACCTCGGCCGGGAGGTTAGCCTGCTGGAGCCACTGCGCGGCGTCGTCGGGGGTGAGTGCGCCCGGCGGTCGACCGGCGGCGAGCTCAAACCATGCGGTGAGCGCGTCGACGAGGATCGCGGCGAGCGCCTGGGGTTCGCGCGCCTGGCCTATTTGAGAACGCGCGACGAGAAGGAGGCGACGTGCGCGTCGGTCCGGGTGGTTGCGACGTCGGAGCAGGATCCGCAGGGTTGCGAACAGGGCCGCGAGGCCGACGAAGGCCGCGGCAAGGATGAGTGGAGTGGAGTTTGCGCCGGAATTGCGAGTGACGGGAGGGTTGTAGTCGAGCGTCGACGGGTCGAAAGGCTCGATGTCGACGACGCGGAGGTGAACGCTGGGCGCGGTCTTGGTAAGGTAGCGGCCGCTGGTTGGGTCGAAGGCGGCGATCGCAAGCGGCGGGAGGTCCACTTCAAGAGCGCGGGTGGGCCGCATGCGGAATTGAAAGACGCGCGACGGCGGGTCGAAGACCGCCTCGACGGTCGCGGGCTCCGCACGAACGCCTTGTTTGGCGAGTCGGTCGATCGCAAGGAGCGGCGCGGCGAACGCGCCTCGCGAACCAGGGCCGGTGAGACGAACGCTGTAGATGAATTCTTGGCCGACGCGGGGCGTTTTCGGCTCGACGTCGGAAGTCGTCTCGAATCGACCGACGCCGCCCAAAAAGGCTTCGGTTCGACCTTGGGACGGGACGTCGCGGATCGCGAGGCGGAGCGGCTTGCTTCGTCCGGAGCGGTTTCCCGCGCGGGCCTGAAGCGACGGGACGACGAGCGTGCCGGCGCGGCGGGGGACGATCCTGAAGCGGCTTACATAAAGATTACGCTCGTCGAGCGCGTCGCCGACGCCGCTCGATGCGAGGGCGCGGAAGTCGTTGCCGACGGGAATTGGGGCGACATCGGCGTTGTCGACGCGGGGGGTTTCGACTTCGGGCCGAAGGCGATCGGCGACGACTCCGACGCGGAGCTCGATCGAGTCGCCGACGTAATAGGCGCGGGTCGGGATTTGGGCGCGGACCTCAAGCGGCTCGTCCCGAGTTTGGGCGAGGAGTGGAGTCGCGACCAGGGTTAGTAGAGTCCACAGTTTCACGGGATCTCGATCACGCGAGAGAGACTGCACTCACCAGTTTTTACGATTGCCGTCGTCGTCGGGGGGCGGCGATGCGTCGTGGAGACGGCGGACGCGGGCGTCGCGGGCGTTTTGGAGGGCGTCGTCGAGGCGTTCGTCGGGCGATTTTGGACGCATATCGAGCGTTCGACGGTCGCGGTCGGAGCCTCCCGCGCCCCCCTCGCCGCGCGGAGGGGGCTCGGACGCGGGCGGTTGCGGGTTCCGATCAACCTGAGGCGGATTCGCGCCTGCACTTCGCGAGGCGGCGGCGCGGTCCCCCTCGGGCGGTTTGGCCTGCGCTTTTGAAGAGGTTCGCTTGGTGTTCGGCTTGGTCGCCGTGCTCGATTCGGAGGGCGCGTCGGCGGGGGTTGGGCGGGATTGGTCGAGGGCGAAGGCGCGATTGATGGCGGCGTCGCGGCGGAGCTCGGCCATCGAGATCCCGGAGAGTCCGGCGGTCGAGGCGAGGCAGGCGTCGTAGCGACGGACGGCGTCGGCGACGTCGCCGAGCGCGAGGGCGGTGTTGCCGAGCGCGAAGTCGACGCGGGCGCGGAGTTGGTATCGGGCCCGGGCACGGGCCGCGAGATAGGCGTCGCGCGCCTGCTCAAAACGGCCGAGCTGAAAGAGCGCGGCGGCGACGTCGAAGCGTGCGACGGGGTCTCGGGGACGGAGCGCGGCGACCTGCTCGAAGGCGGCGAGCGCGGCGTTGTAGTCGCGCCGCGCGAAGGCGTCGCGGCCGCGCTCACACAGCTTCGCGGGCGAGTCGGGGCGTTGATTTTGAGCTTTTGAGGGGGGAATTTCGGTCGCGGGGGGGTCGTCGACGGCGGTTGCTCCGGCGGCCATAGAAAGCAGCGCGAGGAACGCGACAAGGGTCGGGGCCGGGTGTTTGGGAGCGCGTTTGCGGGGCTTGCGAGGGCCGGCTCGTTCGGCCCAGAGGGCGCATCCGAGCGCCGCGGCAAGGCAAACGTCGAAGCGTTCGTGCTTGGGCGCGGGGCGTCGCGCGCGGCGAGCGGCGCGGGCGGTGGGCTCGATGCGTGCGCGATATAGCACGCCTAAATCGGCGGTCGCGAGGCCGAGCTTGACGAAGGCGCCGCCGGTGGATTCGGCGATCGCGACGAGCGCCGCATCGACGCGTTTCGAGGCGACGACCTCGCCTTGATAACGCATCGGGGCGTGGTCGGGACGGCCGGAGGGGACCTCGCGGCCCTGACGATCGTCGCCGATCGCGACGCAGTGGACGATCACTCCGGCGTCGATGAGCCGGCCCGCGGCGCGGATCCATTTCGAGGCGTGATCCTCGCCGTCGGAGAGGAGAACGACGGTCCGGCCCTGAGCGTGCTCTTGGTCGTCGAAGGCTTCGAGTGCGCCGTCGAGGGCCGCGCCGAGGTCGGTGCCGCCGGGTTCGACGTCGCCCGGCCGGAGCGCGGCGAGGACGTCGGCCGCCGCGCCGAGATTCTCGGTGAGCGGACAACGGAGCACGGCGCGTCCCGCGAAGGCGACGACCGCCGCGCGATCGCCCGGCTCGCGACCGAGCGCGGCGATTAATCCGCGCGCGGCCTCGACGGCGGCCGTGAGTCGATTCGGCACGGCGTCCTCGGCGCCCATGCTGCGGCTGACGTCGATGAGAACGACGACGTCGTGCCCGGAAGGGGGCTCGGGCTCGGCGCGACGTCCCCAGCGCGGTCGGGCGAGGGCGAGAATCAAGCAGGCCGCCGCGATCAATCGCCAGTGCGCGCGCGAGCCCGGCGGCGTGCCGTTGAGGCCGAGGTCGCGCCAGGCGAGCCTTTTTAGGCGCGCGCCGCGACGATCCCAGAGCGCGAGCGCGGGCAGCGCGAGGAGCATCCAGAACCATGCGGGGGTCTGAAAATCGATCATGAAGCGGTGGTCTCACGCGGGTTGATTCGATTCAAGGGATGCGTCGCAAGCGTCCGGCGGCGAGGGTGCGTTCCGCGATGAAAACGACGAGCGCGAGTCCGACCCAGGGGGTGAAGCGCTCGTCGTAGCGGGTGCGGATCGTGCCTTGGACGGGGCTTTTTTCGAGAGCGTCGATGGTCGCGAAGACGTGTTCGAGCGCGGCTTGATCGGCGGCTTCGAAGGCTTGTCCGCCGCCGCGCGCGGCGAGGTCGCGCAAGAGATGGAGGTCGGGTCCCGGGGCGTCGGCGGGGATGGGGAGGCGGGTGCGGGGTTCGAGGTCGCGCGCGAGTTCGCCGGGTCGCCCGACGGCGATGGTGTGGAGTCGGATGCCGAGCGAGCGTGCGAGGTCGGCGGCGGCGCGGGGGTCGAGGGGGTGCGGGACGGCGGGGTCGTCGCGACCGTCGGTGAGCAAAACGAGGACCTTTCGCGGCGGCGGAGCATGTCGGAGGGCGTCGAGCGACCAGACGACGGCATCGCCGAGGTTCGTGCCGTCGTCGCCGGGTCGGGCGGGCCGGAGGGCGGCGACGACGTCCAAGAGGAAGGCGTGGTCGAGGGTCGGCGGGCAGGCGAGGTCGGGATAATTCGCGAACGCGACGAGTCCGAGCAAGTCGTCGGGGCGGCCTTCGATGAAGCGAGCGAGAGTGGTTTTGGCGGCGCTCAAACGCGAGACGGGCCCCTTGTCGGTCGGGAAGTCGACGGTGTTCATGCTCGAGCTTTGGTCGAGCGCGGCGATGATCGCGACGCCTCGTCCGGCGGTGCGCGTGGTGCCGCCGACCGACTGCGGGCGGGCGAGCGCGGTCGCGACGCACGCACAGGCGGCGACCCGCAACAGCACGGGGAGCGCGGCGAGGCGACTCGCGCAGGTGGCCGGGGCGGCTCTAAAAGCCGAGATCGCGGGCCAAGCGATGCGTCGGCGGGCGCGGCGCGCGAGCAACCAGGCCGCGGGGATGCACAGTAAGGCGAGCAGTCGCCAGGGTTCGGCCAAACGATCGAAGGTCCACACGTCGCGACGCGTCCCCAAGGTCGAGGCGGGCATCGTCGTCGCGGATTGCGCGTCAAAGCCGCCGGTCGTCTCCTCCATTATCGTAACGTCGGAGCGGTGGCGGGGGCGAGAATTCGGCGCGGCGCGAACGTCGATCAGGTTGTCGCCGGTTGATCGACGGGTTGGAGGAGCGTGCGGAGGGCGTCGCGGAGCGCGTCGACGTCGCGGGCGAGGTTGCTCCAGGCGCGTTCGGCGGCGGCGCGATCGAAGACGCCCGAGCGCGCGATCTCCTCGAGTCGGCGCGCGGCGTCGAAGGCGGCGGGCGCGGCGAGATTGGCGACGGATCCTTTGAACTCGTGCGCGGATTGGTGGAGGTCGGCGAGGTCGCCGGCGCGGACGTCGCGCTCGATCGCGGCGAGCATGCGTGGGCAGTCGTCGAGGAAGAGTCGGACGATTTCGCGGAGGAGGTCGAAGTCGCCGGCGGTGAGCTCTTCGAGCGCGGCGCGATCGAAGACGGGGGCGCGGCGGCCGTCGGCGAGTTCGTCGTCGCGAGGCCGGAGCTCGTCGATGAGGTCGAAGAGTTTTTGCGGGCGGAGCGGCTTCGAGACGTAGCCGTCGAAGCCTGATTTAAGGCATTCCTCGCGGTCGCCCTTCATGGCGCGGGCGGTCATGGCGATGATCGGCGTGCGTCGTCCGCCGCCCTCGGCCTGTTCGCGTCGACGGATGATCGCGGCGGCTTCGAGACCGCCGAGGTTGGGCATTTGGACGTCCATCAAGACGAGGTCGAAGGCGTTTAGCGATCCCCGCGCGGCTTCGAACGCGTCGAGCGCTTGTTGGCCGTCGTCGACGACGACGACCTGGTGGCCGCGCCTTTCGAGCAATCTGACGGCGAGCTTTTGGTTGACGGCGTTGTCCTCGGCGAGCAGGAGCCGGAGCGGGCGGGCATTGAGGGTGTTGTTTGCGGGTTGGGGCGTCGCGGCGTCGGGTTCGCGGGGGGTGCCGGGAGCGGCGAAGAGGACGTTCATGATCGCATCGAGGAGGTCGGACTGCTTGACGGGTTTGACGAGGTATTGCGAGACGCCGAGCGTCCTGCAAAGGGCGGCGTCTTCGCGTCCTCCCGCCGACGAGAGCATCATGATCGTCGAGCCCGCGAGCGCCGGGTCGTCGTGGATCGAGCGCGCCAGTTCGAAGCCGTCGGTCACGGGCATCATGGCGTCGATCAAAACGATCGCGAAGCGTCGGCCGGACTCGGCGGCGCGCCGCATGGAGGCGAGCGCGTCGGGGGCCGATTCGACGGCGCTTGGGCGCATCTCCCAGCGCGCCAGCGTATCGACCAGGATCCGCCTGTTGGTGGCGTTGTCGTCGACGACCAGGACCGGCACGTCGCGGAGCGCGCCGGCGCTCGCCTCGGGGCGGGCGCGCTCGGGCGGGCCGTCGTCGATGCGCAGGCGGGCGTTGAAAAAGAAGGTGCTGCCGTGGCCGACGCGGCTCGAAACGCCGATCCGACCCCCCATCATTTCCACGAGACGCATCGAGATCGCCAGCCCGAGACCTGTGCCGCCGTAACGCCGCGTCGTCGAGCCGTCGGCCTGTTCAAAGGCGTTGAAGATCGTGCGTTGTTTGTCGGCGGGGATGCCGATGCCGGTGTCGGAGACCGAGAAGCGCAGCTCGACCGGGTCGCCGCGGAGGTCGCGGCGATCGTCGCCGGGGTGCGCCTCGACGCGTTCGACGCGGACGACGATCTCGCCGCGGTCGGTGAACTTGATCGCGTTGCCGACGAGGTTGACGACGATCTGCCGGAGCCGCGCGGGGTCGCCCAGCAACGTCGCGGGCACCTCGGGGCGGATATCGCAGACAAGCTCGATGTTCTTCTCGTGCGCCTGCAGTCCGAAGAAGCGCATCGTATCGCCGATCGCTTCGCGCAGGTCGAAAGCGACGGGGTCGAGCTCGAGCTTGCCCGCCTCGATTTTCGAGAAGTCGAGGATGTCGTTGATCACGGTCAAGAGGCCGTCGGCGGACGACTTGACCATTTCGAGATACTCGCGCTGCTCGCGGCTGAGGTCGGTGTCGAGCGCGAGCTCGGTCATGCCGATAATGCCGTTCATCGGCGTGCGGATCTCGTGACTGACGTTGGCGAGAAACTCGCTTTTGGCGCGGCTGGCGGCCTCGGCGGCGTTCTTCGCGTCCTCAAGCTCGGCCTGCGCGCGCCGCGCCTCGGTGATGTCGCGCGCCATCCCCGCCAGGCCGATCACGCGGCCGTCCTGGGTCCGCAAAACCGCACTCGAGAACTGATGCACCGCAAGCCGCCCCCCCGCGACGTAAATCTCGGACTCCATCTCGTCGAAGCCCTTCGTGAACACCGTCCGCGCCGACTCCAACACCTGCTCGCGCCGCGACTCCGGGAAGAAATCGACGTTCCGGCGGCCCAGCAGTTCCTTCGAAGTCAGCCCGGTCGCCGTCTCGACGCGCTTGTTCCACCGGACCAGCCTCCCTTCGTGGTCGAGCACGTAAATCAGATCCGGGATCGTCTCCATGATGTTCTCGAGTTCGCGCGAGGCGGTCTCGCGCGCCGCCTCGGCGTGTTTCCGCGCTCCGATGTCCGACAGCGAGCCGACCATGCGCGTCGCAAGGCCGGTCTTGTCCCACGTCGCCTGCCCGCTCGCCTCGACCCAGTGGAACAAGCCGTCGCCGAAGAGCAAGCGATACTCCACTTCCTTGAACGGCATCCGGTTCAGGAGATGGGCCTCGACCCGCGCGTGGAGCAACTCGCGGTCGTCGGAGTGAACCCACGACATGAACTCGTTGAGATTCCAATGCCGGCCGGGGTCGCGCCCCGTGATCTCGTACATCCGCGGCGAGCACTCGATGTCGTCGCGCTCGATGTCCCAATCCCAAATGCCGGCGCTCGAGCCCGCGACCGCCAACTCGAAGCGCTCGCGGCTCGCGCGCAACACCTCCTCGGCCGCCTTGCGATCGCTGATCTCGCTTTCGATCGCGATGAAGTTGGTCAACTTGCCGTTCTCGTCGTGGATCGGCTGCGCGTTGATCGCGAGCCAATACTTGCGCCCGGACTTCGCGTAATTGACAATCTCGACGCGAAAGCCTTCGCCGCTCCGGACGCTCGCGCGCATCGACTCGCTGACCTCGCGGCTGGTCTCGGGCCCCGCCAAAAACGAACCCGGCGTGCGGCCGATCACTTCGTCCAGCGTGTATTCGGTGATCCGCGTGAACCCCGCGTTCACCCACTCGATACGTCCCAGCGCGTCGGTGATCACAACGACGTTGTCGGTCTTGCTCGCGACCAACGACAGCTTGCGCAGCTCGGCCTCGCCGGCGCGCAGACGCTCGATCACGCGCTCGTTCTTCTCCACCTGCTCGGCAAGCTCGCCGGTACGCACCGCGACGATCCACTCGACCCGCGCCCGCGCCGCCTCGAGCATCGCCTCGCGACGCGACGAAGCACGCTCCTCGCGAAGCCCGAAAATGCACGACGGCACCAACACCGCGTCCTCGAAGAGCACCCAGCCCGCGTGCTCAACCCAGCGCCACGGCTCCACGATCGACACCCCGAACACCGACTCGGGCCAATACGTCCCCCGCAAGAAGTGGTCGACCGACGTGATCACCGTCGCCGTCAACAACACCCGCCAGTCGCGATAGAGCGCCAGGAACGCGAGCGAGCCAAAGACGTGAAAGTGCGTCTCGATCCGCCCGCCGGTCAGATGAATCAGCATCACCGACATCAACGCCTGCGCCGCCGCCACGACATGACGCGTCGATTGCCCGCCGGGATTGCGCAAAATCATCCAGACCGGCAGCGCGACGATGATCCCGCCCAGAATCAAAGCGCCCCAAACATGCGGGTGCGTCCGATACTGCGACCCCGCCCACGTATACGGCGAGACCGTCAGCGCCACGAACACCAACGCCACCCACTCGAACACCAACAGGTACAGAAACGTGTGGTCGATCCGCCGCGAAGTCTCCAGCCGATGCCGCGCGAACAGCTCCGCGCCGCGACGCTCCGCGTCCATTTCCAGCTCGGCTTCGAGCCCGACTCGCTTCGTCGCGAGGCCGTCGACATCCTCGTGCTTCATCGCGGTACGTCCCGAGTCGTCGATGACGAAGTCAAGACGGCGTCCGCCGCGACCGTCCCGGTTGGTCGAAAAAGCGGACAGCCGAAAACGGGCCAGTCGTTCCGCGCGACCGGCTTGCCCGCGAGAACGTCGTAAGCGGCTTTACAAGCGGCGTTTTCAGACGGATCGCCGCGGAGCGCCGTCACTCCGCCTTGAAACACCCGCCGCCCGCCGGCATCGAAAATGAGCACGTCGCCCGAGGTCGTCGCCCCGAACCGCAGCGCCGCCGCGCCGTCGAAATCGACCGCCGCCTTCAGCCCCGGAATCGAGCGAGCGATCCTCCAGTTTTCGCCGCTTTCCCAGTCCGACGCCACGTCCGCGGGTCGATCGAAGTACACCGTCGCCTCCACCGAGCCCGGCGCCGCGGCCAGCAACTCGCGGACCCTCGCCAGCGTCGCCGGCGTGCACGGACACATCGGATGCGCGAACACGAACAGCGACCGACGACCCAAAAACCGCCCGCGCTCCGGCTCCGGCAACGCGCGCACCGACTCCCGCGCCGCGCCCGGCTTGCTCGCCTCGCCCAAAACCATCGCCTTGCCAAGAATGATCGCCGACGCCCAACACGCCAGCACCGCGATCACCCCGGCGCGTCCGCCGTGTACGTCCACCCGCGTCGCCTCCCGTGTTCCAATTCCTCCCGCCGCGATCCGTCCGTCCCTGCGATCCTCTAAAAGCAACCTAGGACACAAACGCCGGTCGCAAGCACGAATTCCCCCCGAATTCCCCGCGTTCCCGACGCGACCGACCCCGCCTCGCCGCGAATTCAATGCCGACGGCGCTCCCCGTCCGGGCCCGCTTGCGGTATCCTGAACGCTTTCCCGGCGACCCCCCGCTTCCCGGCGGAACCGACGCCGCACGCACGCTCAACGGACCGCTCAAGCTCATGGACAGCGACTCGACACACCTGCGCTCCCTCCGCAACATCGGCATCATCGCGCACATCGACGCCGGCAAAACCACGACCACCGAGCGCATCCTCTACTACACCGGCGAAACCCACAAAATGGGCGACGTCGACCGCGGCAACACCGTCACCGACTACCTTCCCGAAGAACGCGAACGCGGCATCACCATCGTCGCCGCCGCGATCACCTGCCGTTGGAAGGACGTCACCATCAACATCATCGACACCCCGGGGCACGTCGACTTCACCGCCGAAGTCGAACGCTCGCTCCGCGTCCTCGACGGCGCCGTCGTCGTCTTTTCCGCCGTCGAAGGCGTCCAGGCGCAATCCGAAACCGTCTGGCGGCAAGCCTCGAAGTACGAAGTCCCGCGGATCTGCTTCATCAACAAAATGGACCGCATCGGCGCCGAATTCGAACGCGTCTGGCACGAAATCGAAGAACGCCTCGAAAGCCGCCCGATCCCGCTCCAAATCCCCATCGGCGCCGGACCCGAAGGCACCATGGGCGCCTTCCAAGGCATCATCGACCTCATCGCCATGAAGGCCCTCTACCACAAAACCGAGGACCTCGGCTCCACCGTCACCGTCTCCGAAATCGCCGACGACATGCGACCCGACGCCGAACTCTGGCGCGAACGCATGCTCAACCAGCTCGCCGACTTCGACGAGATCTTCACCGACGTCTACATGGCCCACCTCGAAGGCGGACCGCTCGCCGAGGCCGACATCCTCGCCGCCGTCCGACGCGCCGCCCTCACCGGCCGCGCCCAGCCCGTTTTGTGCGGCTCAAGCTTCAAATACGTCGGCGTCCAAGAACTCCTCGACGCCGTCGCCGCCTATCTCCCCAGCCCCCTCGACAAACCCCCCGTCGTCGGCCGACACCCCAAAAAAGGAACCGAAACCTCCCGCAAACCCAGCCCCGACGAACCCTTCGCCGCCCTCGTCTTCAAAATCGCAAACGACGCCCACGGCGACCTCGCCTTCGTCCGCATCTACTCCGGTGAACTCAAGGCCGGCACACGCGTCTACAACCCAGGCAAAGACAAAAAAGAAATCTGCTCGCGCCTCTACCACATCCGCGCCGACGACCGCGAAAAAGTGGAGACCGCCTCCACCGGCGACATCGTCGGCGTCGTCGGACTCAAGGATTCGGTCACCGGCGACACCCTCTGCGACGCCTCGCACCCCATCCTCCTCGAACAAATCGAGTTCCCCGAAACCGTCATCAGCATGTCGATCGAACCAATCAGCTCCGCCGACAAAGGCAAGCTCGCCGAGACTCTGGTCGCCCTCGGCCGCGAAGATCCCACCTTCGCCTACAAAGTGAATGAAGAAACCGGGCAAACTCTCATTTCCGGCATGGGCGAACTCCACTTGGAGATCCTCAAAAACCGGATGACGCGCGACTTCAACCTCAAGGTCCACGTCGGCCGACCCCGCGTCAGCTATCGCGAAACCGTGAAAAAAACCGTCAAACACGTCCAAGGCACCTGCGTCCGCCAAACCGGCGGCAGCGGCCTCTACGCGAAAGTCACCATCGACCTCGAACCCGAAACCCAGCCCAAAGGCGCGCCGACCCTCCACTTCGTCAATAAATTGAAGGGCGGAGTCATCCCCAACGAATTCATCCCCGCCATCGAGGCCGGGCTCCGTGAAGAAGCGAAGTCCGGCGGACGCACCGGCTTCCCGCTCGTCGACATGAAAATCACGCTCGTCGACGGCGACGTCCACGACGTCGACTCGAACGACCTCGCCTTCCGATTCGCCGCGTCCGAAGCCTTGCGCAAGGCCGTCGAGCAGTCGGGCTCGGTCCTGCTCGAACCGATCATGAAAATCGAGGTCGTCACGCCCGAGGAGTTCCTCGGCAACGTCACCGCCGACCTCTCCAGCCGCCGCGCGCTCATCGACCGCACCTACACCCGCGGCAAGCTGATGGTCGTCGACGCCCGCGCCCCGCTCGAGAAAATGTTCGGTTACTCCACCGCCGTCCGCAGCCTCAGCCAAGGCCGCGCGAGCTACACCATGGAGCCGCTCGAATACGCCGCCGCCCCCGACAGCCTGCTCGAAAGCCTCGCGATGTCGTGACCGAACCGGCTCCCCACGCCGCGCCCCCCCCCCCCCCGGCGTCGACGAAACAGTCAAATCAGCGCTCGAAGCTCGTTTCTGCTTGCGGAGCGATCGCGGGTGAAGTAAAATCCACAAGACATGTTTTGAAAGTCTTCGGACGCTCGTCCCGCGCCCGTTCTCAGGGAGCCGCAGCGATGATCACGCAGGCGTTGCTCTACCTCGCCCTCTCAGGTTCGATCGCCGCCGGTCCCGACGACGTCCCGGCCTTCAATCCTTCCGCCGCGACGACCCAAACCGAGTCCGACCTCAGGGTCTACGACGAACTCAAGGCCGCCGCCCGCAGCTCCGCGGCTCACGTCCGGCTCGCCCTCTGGTGCGAAGCCCACGGCCTCTCCGCCGAGCGGCTCAAGCAACTCGCCGTCGCCGTCCTTCGCGACCCGAACAACGCCGCCGCTCGCGGACTCCTCGGCTTCGTCGCGGTCAACGGCAAGTGGCGCAGACCCGACGCCGTCCCCCGCCAGGTCGCCGACGACCCCAAACTCGCCGCCGCCCTCCGCGAGTATCAGGTCAAACGAGGCAAAACGCCTTATCAGGCCGACCCGCAGTGGAAGCTCGCCCTCTGGTGCGAACAAAACGGACTGCCTAAAGAAGCGGTCGCCCACCTCCGCGCCGTCACCAAGCTCGACCCGAAACGCGAAGGTGCGTGGATCAGACTCGGTTATAAAAAGCACGGCGGCCGCTGGACCACCCCGGCGCAAATCGAGGCCGACAAGCTCGAAATCGCCGCCCAAAAACAGGCCGACAAGCATTGGAAGGCGTTCCTCAAGAAGCACGCCGAGATGCTCAGGTCGAAGAGCCCCGAGAAGCGCGACGAGGCTGAAAAGGCGCTCTGGACCGTCACCGACCCGCGCGCCGTGCCGATGATCGTCGCGGTTTTCGGCAGGCGCGACGTCGCCGGCCAACTGACCGCGATCCGGCTTTTAGGCCAGATCGACGCGCCGAGCGCCTCCCGCTCCCTCGCGACCGCGGCCGTCTTTGGAGCCTCGAACGAGGTCCGTCGCAACGCCGCCGAGACCCTCCGCCCGCGCGACGCCCGCGAGTTCGCCGGGATGCTCGTCGGGCTCCTCCGCGACCCGATCAAGTACGAAATCAAGCCGGTCGGCGGCCCCAATTCCCCCGGCGAGCTGCTCATCGAAGGGAAGAAGGTCAACCTCGCCCGCGAGTATCGACCCCCGGCCTTACCGCTCGAGCGAATCCAACTGCTAGTCGCGCTCGGCGGCATCTGGTCGACCGACGCGAACGGACTGCCGGTCTTCATCCCGTCCCCCGGCAGCAGCGGATACCTCGCTCCCGACGGCAGCTTTCAGATCTATGGCCCGCTCGCCTGGAACCTCGAAAGTCAAAACCAGCCGAGCGTCTTTGTAAGCAATGCGGCTCCCGCGCGGGGCGGACGGCCGCAGCCGGGATCGCCGACCATTTTAAACGCACCTCCGGGGGTTCCCGGATACGTCGGCAGCGCTTCGGGGGTGAACGCGCTCTCGCTGATGACGACCCTGCAAAACATGGAGCCGCTTTATATAGGCGAGGCCGTCCTTGAGGCCCGGCAGGCCGCGGTCGCCGCCGAGCGGCAGATGCTCCGCGACGCCGCCGCGCTCGATCGATACAACACCGCCGCCGCCTCGATGAACGAGCGCGCCGGCTCGGTCCTCAGCGCCGCCACCGGGCAGCCGTTCACGGGCGACCTCGAGACTTGGCGGAAGTGGCTCGTCGACTTGCATGGATACGCTTTCATGCAAGACAGCGGTCAACCCGTGCCGACCATCGTGCAGGAGGTGCCGCTCGATTTCGCGGTCCCCGCCATCGAGGGCATTATCACCAGCTCCGGCAGGTTTGAGCATCACTCCTGCTTCGCCGCGGGGACGCTCGTCCGCACCCTCGTCGGCGCAGTCAAGATCGAGGCTGTCCGCCCCGGCGACCTGGTTTTGAGCCAAAACACCGCGACCGGCACGCTCGACTATCAGCCCGTCGTCGCGGTCTATCACAACCCGCCGAACGACACCTTGAAGGTCACGCTCGACGACGGAGCGAGCGTGGTCGCGACCGGCATCCACAGGTTCTGGAAGGCCGGCGTCGGCTGGACGATGGCCCGCGAACTCAAGCCCGGCGACGTCCTCCGCGCGCTCGGCGGGACAACCCGCGTCGCGTCGGTCGAGAAGCAAAAAAGGCAGCCCGTCTTCAACCTCGAGGTCGCGTCCGGATCGAGCTTTCTCGTCGGGAAAGCCGGCCTCCTGGTGCACGACAACAGCGTCGTCGCGCCCGAGCTGAAGCCGTTCGACGCGTACCCCGAGGTCGCCTCCGCGCGCCGAGACTGACCGACGCTCCACTCCGCGCGCCGAGACTGACCGACGCTCCACTCCACTCCGTGATCGTCCAACCGCCCGGGCTTTCTCTTTTTCTGGGACGAGGCGCGGGAAAAACCGGCGTCGGCGGCGTCATACCCCAGGAGCGACGACGGCGCGAGGACGTTTATGAAGGCGATCGGAGCATCACGGCTGGGACGCTTGTTCGACGAGCACGCCGCCGCGCTGGTCCTCTTCGCCAGGCAGTGGTCGAGCGACCCCGACGACGTCGTGCAGGAGGCCTTTTTGCGGCTCGCACGGCAGCCGAACGCCCCCGAAAACCCGGCCGCCTGGCTCTTCGAGGTCGTCCGCAACGTCTCGATTTCAGACGCCCGCGGCAACCGACGACGTCGCGACCGCGAAGCCCGCGCCGCCGACCGCGCCCCTTGGTTCACCACCCGCGTCGACGACGCTCTCGACGCCCGCGAGGCCGCCCGCTTGCTCGACGAGCTCAACCCCGCCCATCGTGAAGTCGTCGTCGCTCGCATCTGGGGCGGCTTGACCTTTGATGAAATCGCCAGACTCGCCGGCTGCTCGGTCAGCGCCGCGCACCGACGTTACGAGGCCGGCTTATCCCGCTTGCATGAAAGGTTGGAACCCACGTGGACCCCGAACTTGACCCCAAACAGAAGCTGACCGACGTCGAGCGCCGGCTCGCAAGGTTGCAGCCTTCGCCGTCGCGCATCGACCGCGACCGCATGCTCTACGAGACCGGCCGCGCCGTCGGCCGCTCCCAGGCCCGCAAGCAAGACATGCTGATCGCCGCAAGTCTGCTCGCCTTCGTCGTCGGCGCCCTCGGCCTCATGTACTCCGAGGAGCGCGCCAAGCGCGTCGGCCTCCAGATGCTCGTCGACCAACAAGAGGAGGCCCGGGCGCTCTTGCCGGCCGCGCCGCGTGTCGCCGCGATCGACCCGCCCGACCCGGCGACGTCCCCCGCGCCCGACAGCTATCTCATGCTCACGCGACGCTTCAACCAAACCGGATCGACGAGCGCGCCCGCGACTCCCGCATCCAGCCCGCGCGGCTCCGTCACCCTCGAAGAAACGCCGTTCACCCCCCGATCGCTCCGCCGCGGCGACCACGTTTGGAGCCTCTAAGCCCGCGTCGTCCGGCCGCAATCGCCCTTTTTTTGAGCCGATTCACCCCGGCGCGCGGACGCTCCGCGCGCACGCCGGGCCCTCGTATCGTATCCACCTATATTCGACGCCCGATATCCACGTTCAAGGAGCATCGCCCCATGTCAACCCGCTCGTATCTTTACGTGACCGCGCTCGCGACGCTGCTCGCCGCGACCCCCGAACTCCGCGCGCAGGTCCAGTCGAAGCTCGCGCCGGGGGCCTCTCCGACTCCTTCCGCAAAACCAAATTATAAGAACATCGCAGGCTCGGTCGATCACCCGACCGTCCTCAACGTCACGCCGACGCCGACCGCGACCCCCGCCTTCCGATACCGCCTGCTCACGCTTTCCGCCGACCGCAAGCCCGGCAACGCCGCTCCCGTCTACCTCCGCGTCTTCTGGAGCGATAAGGCCGCCGAGGTCAACGCCGCGATCAACAAAGCCTTCGACGAGCTCTCCGCTCCCGCCGCTCAATTTCCGATCGACGACGCCCGTAAACTCATCAACGAGATGAGATTCAAGCTCGAACAGCTTAAATTCGGCTCCGAACGCGAGCGCTGCGACTGGGGCTACACCCTCCGCGAGCAAGCCGAAGACTCGATCGCGATCATGCTTCCCGACGCGCAACAGGCCCGCGTCATGCTCCGTCTTCTAAGCATCAAAGCCCACGTTGCCGTGATCGACCATAAATATGACGACGCCCTCGCATCCATTCGCGTCGGCTTCGACTTCAGCCGGCACGTCGGCTCGGGACCGTTCTTGATCAACGGTCTCGTCGGCATCTCCTGCATTTTCGTGATGACCACGCAAGCCCTCGAACCCTTGATCGCCGCCCCGAATGCGCCGAATTTGTACTGGGCGCTGACCGCGCTGCCGCGTCCGTTGATCCCGTTCCGCGACCAAACCGAGCTCGAACGACGCCTCCCCGAACGCATGTTTCCCGAGCTCGTCGCCGCCGCCCAACCGCACACGGACGCCGAATGGACCAGCCTCCTCGAACGCCTCCACAACCGTATGACGCGCGTCGCCGCAACCTACGAAACCGAGGTCGCCATCCCGCCGCTCGACCGGTTCAACGCCGCGCTGCTGCCCGCCGCGCGTCAATTCGCGCTGCGATCACATCTCACGCCCATGTCCGACGCTCACCTCCTCATGCTTTACATCGCCGATCACGTCGCGACGACGTGGGATGAGCTGCTGAAGGCGACCTACCTGCCGATGGACCAGTGGGGCGACCTGCCGAAGTCCCTCGAACAACGCGCGGCAACCTTGAAACAAGGCCCGTTGCAACTCTTCGAGACCATCTCGGCCGCAACCTTCAACGCCAACCGCGCCGTGCTCAGGGCCCACCGCAAGATCGCCGCGCTCCGCGTCGTCGAAGCGCTCCGAGCACACGCCGCCGCAACCGGCAAGCTCCCCGCAACCCTCGGGGAGGTCAAAGTCGTACCCCTCCCCGATGACCCGGCGACCGCGAAACCCTTTGTTTATAAGCTCGAGAACGGCGCGGCCACCCTCCTCAGCCCCTCGTTCCACGACGGCGACCCCGGCCTCGGTTACATCGTCACATTGCGACCTCTGTGAGTCTGCACCCCTTACCTATCACAGGCGTCTTACTTTGTAACAACTGTGCAATCGAGATCCGGCCTCGGCGCGCCGGGTCTCGTCTCGTTATGACTGTTCACCTCGTCATATCATTCGTCATTCACAGTGGTTGTTGCATCGGAGTCGTCGTCGATCGCGTGCGCATCCTGCGAATACTCAGCCAAAATCGGCTGCAAAGCGGTGGCGAGCGCGCGGAATTGGGCGACGTCGAGGCGCTCGGCGCGCGAGGTGCCGTCGATGCCGAGCCGCGCGAGCAAGGCGTCGACCGCGGGCTTGTCGAGCCGACCGTCGGCGAGCCCGTGCAGGACCCCGCGGAGGTTTTTGCGTCGCTGCGTAAAGATGCGACGCGTGACGCTTTGAAACCATGCCAGGTCGTCGATGAGCGCTCGTTTTTCGTCGCGCGTCGCGATCACGACGATCGCCGAATCAACCTGCGGGCGCGGCCAAAACACGCTGGGCGGCAGCACGCGCTCAACCTCGACGTCCGCGAGCGCCTGCACCATCACCGACAGCGCCCCGTACGCCGAGTCGCCCGGCGACGCCTTCATCCGCTCGGCCAACTCGAGCTGAATCGTCACGACGATCCGCTCCGGCCGCAGCTCGTCGCTCGCGAGCAGGTTCGCGACCAGCGGCGTCGCGATGTTGTACGGCAGATTCGCGACGAGCTTGAGCCGTCGCCCCGGATGCTCCGCGAGCAGCCCGCGCAGAGCCTCCACAACCTGCGGATTGAGCTTGTTTTTCCCCGCCAACACGTCGCAGCAGAGCACCTTCGCCTCCGACGCGGCGCCCAGGGTTTCGCGCGTCAACCGCGCCATCCCCTCGTCGACTTCAACCGCGACGACATGCGCGCCCAGCGACGCCGTCAAGCTCGTGAGCGCCCCCGCACCCGTCCCAACCTCGAGCACCAGGTCGCCCGCCGTCACCTCCGCAGCCTTCACGATCACCTCGTGCAAGTTGAGGTCGATCAGGAAATTCTGCCCGTAGCGACGCCGCGGCGCCAGCCCGCGCGCATCGAACAACGACCGCAAATAACTTTGAGTTTGTCGCGCCACGAGATGTCAGCTTTCTTGGTGTTGAGAGCTATAAAGCTTGTGAACGTGTTTTGCAATCATGTCCAGCTCGATGTTCACAGGTGATCCTACTGCAAGCGTGCCGAGCGTTGTGACGTCCATCGTGTGCGGGATCAGCATGATCGAAAAGCCGCCGCGCGCGACGTCGACGAGCGTCAGGCTCACGCCGTCGACCGCGATCGACCCCTTCGGCACCATCAGCTTCGTTGCCTCGCGATCGATCGAAAACCGCAGGAATTCCCAGTCTCCGTCGCGTCGACGTTCATCCAAAGTCGCTGTTGTGTCGATGTGGCCTTGCACGAAGTGGCCGCCCAAACGGTCGCCGACGCGCAAGGCACGCTCGAAATTCAAGGCGTCGCCGGCGCTTTTGCCGCCGAGATTCGTGCGCGCCAGCGTCTCCGGACCCGCCTCCACCTCAAACCTCTCGCCGTCGCAAGCGACGACCGTCAAACAGCAGCCGTTCACCGCGACGCTCTCGCCAAGCGCAAGCGGCTCCGCGAGCCCCGGCCACCAGAGCGCGAACCGCCGCCCCGACGCCCCCGCGGTCACGCGCTCAACCCGTCCCAACGCTGCGACAAGTCCAGTGAACATAGCGTTACTTCGTTTCACCTTTCCGTGTTTTCAGCGACGTTTCAATGTTCTCGATCAACGCCGGCACGAAGTCGGGCACGCTCGACTCCCGCCTGCGCAGCCTTTTCAGCGCGGGCAGCGCCGCCGCGGCGTGTGCTCCGTAAAGCTCGAGAATCGACGCCGCGCCGTTGTACGAGAATCCGATCGACGCAACGCCTAAATATGTATAACTTTGCGGCACGTCGGCCGCGAGCTCGACCAAGGGTTCGAGCAACGCCTGCGCCTCGTTCGAATCCGGCGCGATCGCAACCAGCGCCGCGCACGCGATGCCCGACTGGAGTTTCTCTCTTATTTCGACGCGCGCGAGCTCGCCCAAAATCGGGACCGCCGCGCGCGCCCGCGGACCAAATCTTCCCAGGATTGGAGTAAAGGCCGCCTGCAATACAGTATTGTTCGTTTTCAACATTTCGATCGCGACCGGCAATGCGGCGTCGGGCAGCGAGCCGAAGCGCTGGAGTTCATATCCAATTGCCGCCGACAGCTCCGGATCGTTGGCGTCCGCCGCGGCCGCGAGGGCGACGACCACCCTCGATTGATTGGGCCAAAGCATCGACAGCGAATAAGGCGTAACCAGGCTTTCCAGCGCCGCCTTGCGAACTACCGACGGATTGCCGCGCCGCAGCGCGCGATACAAGACCGCCGGCGCTTCGCGCTCGGGCGATGCCCACGCGCCGATCGACCGCAACGCCGCCGCCCGCACCTTCAACGCGCGGTCGCGCTCGGCGATCGCCGTAAGCCTCGGCAGCACCGCCGCCGCCGCCGGTCCGAACTCCTTCAGATCATTCGGCAGCCCGAAATTTCCGAGCGCCTCAGTCGCCGCGAAACGCACCTCGGGGTCGGCGTCTTCGAGCAGCGTGAAGACCGCGTTCGTCGCCGCGACGACTTCGCGCGCGAATTCTTCTTTTTCAAGCGCAATGCCGCGCGACGTCGCGCGCACCAAAGCCGACGCCGCCACGGCCCGCACCCGCGCGTCTTCGTCGAACGTCGCCGTCAGAATCGCGGGGAACAGTCGGCGGTCGGAGCCGTCGTTCTCGGCGTCGAGCCCCTCCAACGCCGGCCGACGCTCGGTCGCACCCCCCTCGCCCAACACCCGCAAATAGTGCGACCGCATCGCCCGCCGCGGTTCGCCGTATGCGTCGTGCAGCTTCCACGAGCCGAAACAGACCGCGCACAACGCAATGATCATCAACATCGTGCGCACCCGCGGACGCATGTCGAGGAATCGCTTCCACCACAGCGCGCGCCGCGCCGCATCGAAGTTTTCCGCGGGATTATCGCTCATGGATGCACCTTCAAGCCGCCGCAACGCTCGCAAACCACCCCTCTCAGCACGCTCTTGTCTTCATTTCGCTACGCGATCCGCCGCGGATCCCGACGGCCTCTGGCAGCGCGGCGCGCGGGTCGTTAGAATCACGCCGAAGTCAACCCTTCATCTCCATCATCGGGTCGCCGCAGAAGGAGGTCCACTGTGATTTCGCTCGATCGTCGTCATTTCCTCGCCGGATCCGCCGCCGCGACCATCGCCGCCGCCGCGTCCCAGGCCCCCCGCGCCCGCGCCGACTTCGCTCGCGAACGCCTGCCCAAGTCCCCCACCGACAAGCGCGCGCTCGGCAAGTCCGGCGTCGAGGTCAACCTCATCGGCATGGGCACCGGCAGCGTCGGCATCAACCAGGCCAGCAACCAAACCCGACTCGGCGTCAAGGATTTCACCCGCGTCGTCCGCCACGCCCTCGACCGCGGCGTCACACTCTTCGACGTCGCCGACCAATACGGCTCGCACACCTATCTGCGTGCAGCCTTAAAAGGCGTCCCGCGCGACAAATACGTCATCCAAACCAAAACCCACGCCACCGACCTCAAGAATTGCCGGAGCCACCTCGAACGCTACCGGATGGAACTCGACGTCGACTACATCGACGTCGTCCTGCTGCACTGCATGACCAAAACCGACTGGCCCGCCGAATACAACGGCGCCATGGAGTATCTCGACCGCGCCAAAAGCGAGAAAATCATCCGCGCCCACGGCACAAGCTGCCACGGCATCGACCCCCTCAACACCTCCGCGAAACACCCGTTCGTCGAAGTCGACCTCGCCCGGATCAACCCCGAAGGCTTGATCATGGACGACAAGAAGCCCGACGAAGTCGCCTCGAGGCTCGAGGAAATGCACAACGCCGGAAAAGGCGTGATCGGCATGAAGATCCTCGGCGAAGGCCGCATCAACACCCCCGAACGCAAAGACGCCTCCCTGCGCTTTGTCCTCGGACTCGGCACCGTCGACGCCTTCATCATCGGCTTCGAATCGCCCGCGCAGGTCGACGACCTCTTTAAGCGGACCGAGGACGCCATCGCGTTCCTGGGTGCTCGCTGATCCGTGCAAGGATGCCATCGAAGTCGGGTCGGCCCTCGCTCTGTCGGGGGCCGACCTGGGCTTCCCCCGCCCCTTCCCACCCGCACCCGTTCGTCCGCCGCGCGCACCGCGGACGCCCTCGCCTCGCAATGAGGAGAGTTACCGGGCGGAGTTACTCCATTTGCGCCGGATTTCTACTCCACGAACCGCCTCAGGCGGGCGGTTTTGAGGGCGGAACGGGGTCCGAAGGCGTTCGGACCGGCTCCGCGGTCGACTCCGAACCCGCGACCCGCATCCCCGCGACGACCCGCGCTGCGTTCGAGGCCAGCCAACGCGTCAGTCGCGTGAACGCAACGTCAACCACCGCAACACTTTCAACGCGGTTGGCTTCGTTTTGCGCCGCCACCGATTCCGGGGTCGACTCGGGCGACTCCGACGCCGTTTGCGACGCCCGAATCGCGTCCGCGAGCTTCGAAAACGCCGCGTCCGAGGCCGCCGTACCCACCGTCGCCGGCGGCGTGCGACCCTCCACGACATCCAGCGTGCCCAACGACCAGTTCAGTTGCTCCACCATTTTCGCGATCGACAGCTTCAGGTCGTGCACTGTGTCGCCGTTATATTCCGCTTGCTGCAACGCCGACCACGGCATCTCCGCCTGATATGGCGGGACCACCGGCGTCTCGTCGATCTCCGCCGCGATCGGGTTGTTCGGGTACCCGCACGCGTCGCGGTGCTGTTTGAATTCCTTAATCGTGCTCGAAAGGTGGCGGTTTGCGCCACTGAGGTAACGCAGGAAGTTCGCCGCGACTTTGGGGTCGGCGGGAAGCGCGGCAATTTGGAGCCTTGTCTCCCGCGGGAGTCGCTGGAACAGTTCGAGCCGCCGCCTCTGTTCCTGGAACGCGACCTCCTTCTTGTTCAAATATTCCAGTTGGAGCCGCACGACGTCGCGCAACAGGTTGCGCAT
>JAJYDB010000298.1 GCA_021777845.1 Planctomycetota bacterium | reverse complement strand
CTCAACATCGGCGTCTCGAACCGCGCCGACGTGCTCACCTTCCACGAAGCGCCGAAGGTCCACGGCTGGTCGACCTTCTCCGACGAGCTGGCGCGGTCCTATCGCGACGCCGGCATCGCCACGATCACCCATCAAGTCCCCGTGCGGACGCTCGCCGAGGTCTGCGACGAACACTGCGGCGACCGCGTGATCGACTTCCTCAAAATCGACGTCGAGGGCCTGGAATACGACGTGATCTCCGGCATGGACTGGTCGCGCCGGCGGCCGCGCGTCGTGCTCGTCGAGACCAACGGCTGGGAGCGCTGGGAGCCGATCCTGCTCGAGCACGACTACCTGTTCGCCTTGTTCGACGGCCTCAACCGCTTCTACGCGCGTCGCGAGGACGAGGCGTTCCTGCCCGCTCTCCGCGCCCCCGCGAACACGCTCGACGAGTTCATCCCGTACGGGTATCACCGCCTGATTTCGCAGTATCACGACCTCGGTCCGAACGCGCTCGCGGTCGCGCGCCGGCTGACGAACCTCGCGCGCCGACACCCGCTGCTTGCGCGCGGCCTGAAGACGCTCCTCCGCCGCGCGGGATGATGATGCGGAGAAGCAACGCGAACCGACGCGCAGCGACGTTGCCGGTCCGCGCGCCGACATTTCGCTTGCGATTCGACGTCGGCGCGATTAAAAGCTATACTTTCCGAGGGGCTGTTCATGCTCCGATTCGCACCCGTTTGAGTTGAACAGGTTGTGCCCATGTCTCGACGCGTGAGCCGTCGCCTCGTGCTGGAGTCGCTCGAGTGTCGGCTGTGTTTGTCGGGTCCGACGCCGTATCCCGGCGCGCCGCTCGAGCTGCCGCAGACCGGCGCGTGGACCCAAACGCAGTTTATATCGTCGCCGATTTGGGCGGACCTCGCGGGCGACGGGCACCAAGAATTGATCACCGCCGCGGCGGGCGGCGAACTGATCGCGTTCGCCGCGCACCCCGACGGCAGCCTCTACGTTTACCAAACGTATCAGGCGACGCCGCTGCCGAACGGCCAGATCGCCGACATCATGTCCACGCCGATCGTCGTCACGATGCCGAACGGCCGCAGGGCGCTGTTCGCCGCGATGGGCCGCAACGAGTACGCGCCGGGGACGCTCGAGGACGGCCGGGTGTTCGGCTGGGACGCGATCACGGGGCAGCTTTTGCCGGGCTGGCCGCAGTCGAGCGGGACGAATCCCGAAGGGAACAGCGGCGTGATCGGCTCGCTCGCCGCGGCCGACCTGAACGGCGACGGCAAGACCGAGATCGTCGTCGGCGGCTTCGGCCACCAGGTCTCGGCGTTCAACCTCGACGGCACGCTCGACTGGCGGTTCACGACCGACGACACGATCGAATCCGCCCCCGTCATCGCCGACATCGACGGCGACGGCAAGCCCGAAGTCGTGATCGGCAGCGACTCGAGCCAGAGCACCTTCTATCAAAACGGCGGCTGGGTGAACATCCTCTCGAACACCGGCACCCTGCTGTATCGCTATTTCCACCCGAACGAGGTCGTCTGGTCGTCGCCGATCCTGGCCGACACGAGCGGCAACGGCACGCTCAACATCTTCGTCGGCACCGGTCTGAACTATCAGATTCACGGCCTGCCCGGCGCGATCCCCGCGGGCAACCAGATCCTTGGCATCAGCCCGCAGGGGCAGACGCTTCCCGGCTGGCCGTACGCGACCTCGACCAGCACCACGGCCCTGCACGAAACGTATGCGTCCCCCGTCGCGGCCGACCTGCTCGGCAACGGCCAGATCGACATCATCGCCGTCGATCGCGCCGGCTATTTGCACGTCGTCCAGCCCAACGGACAGCCCCTGCCCGGCTGGGCCGGCGGCATCCCGATCGCGCCCGACCTCTCCTCCGCCGGCGACAACTACGCCTCGCCGATCGTCGCCGACGTGCTCGGCAACGGCACCCAGGACATCATCGTTTCGGCCGGTCCCTACCTGCGCGCGTTCAGCCCGACCGGCCAGATGGTCTGGTCGGCGATCGCCCCCGGCGCAACCCCCGACGCCCGCTTCAACGCCGCCGCCGTCGGCCAATTCAACCCCGGCGGACCCTATATTTTGGCCTCCGTCACCAACAACGCCGCGAGCGCGCTCGACCGGCCGAACTACGTCATGCTCTATCAAATCCCCAACGGCGCCGCCGCGCCGCAGTGGCCGATGCTCCGTCGCGACGCCGCCGGCGACGCCGTCATGAACTCCCCCGTCGCCATCCAGAACTTCCTCAACGGAGCCTACAACCTGCTCCTCAATCGACCCCCCGACGCCGGCGGTCTGCAAACCTTCTCCAACCTGCTCCAGAACAACACCCTCAACTACTTCAACGTCGCGGGCATCATCGCCAACAGCACCGAGGCCCGCGTTCACGAGATCAACAACCTCTACGAACGCTTCCTGAACCGTCCGCCGCAGCCCGCCGAGGTCGCGAACTGGCTCGGCCTGCTCGCGAACTCCACCTATCGCGACGCCGCCTCCATCTTCATGACCGCGCCCGAGTTTCAGGCCCGCGGCGGCAGCCCGGCCGGCGTGATTACCCTCTATTACAACGTGATTCTGGGCCGCGACCCCAGCCCCGCGGAACTCAACGGCTGGCTCTCGAGCGGACTCCCCCTAAACACGATCGCCCTCGACTTCCTCAACTCCGACGAAGCCCTCGGCAACATCGCGAACCTCTACTATTCCGTCGCCTTCGGCGCGAACTCGACCCCCGCGCCCGACAGCCTGGCCGCGATCAAGGTCGCGCTCCGCAACAACGCGCCGGGCCGTCAGGTCTGGGCGCTCGTGCTCGGTTCGGGCGGCAATTACGCCGCCGTCGACCCGAACTCGTCGTACGTCCGCTCGGTCTACCGCGACGTCCTCGGCCGCAACGCCGCACCAGGCGAGGTCGCCTACTGGGTGAACCAGCTCGCGACCGGTCAGATCAACTATAACTCACTCGTCGCCGCGCTGCTGAACAGCCCCGAAGGTCGCGACTTCGCCGTCAACCAGATCTTCGAACAGTACCTCGGCCGGCCCGCGAGCCCGTCCGAATTGCAGGCGTTCCAGAACTATCAAAGCCGCGAGGCCGTCGTCGCCGCCGTCGTCAACAGCGACGAATTCTACAATGATCACGGAGGCACGCCCACCGGCTTCGTGAACGCCGCCTTCGAGGCGCTCGACCAGTACATCCCACCCCTGCCCGCAAGCGTCACCGCCTCCTGGATCAGCCAAATCACCGCCGGCGCACCGCGCTCGTCGCTCACCGCGGCGCTGCTCGCGCAAGGTCCCGAGGGACTCACGTACTACGACGCCCTCGCCGCCTCGATGCTCTTCGAATACCTCCCCGACGAGTCGCAAGGCGTGCTCGCCACCGGCGTCCTGCCGCCCAACGCCCCCGGACAACCCATCAACCCCAACCCCGGCGAAGTCGCCTACTTCGGGCAGCTCCTCGACAACGGCGCGACCGACGAGTCGGTCATCGTCACGCTGCTCACCTCGCCGCTCTACGAAAGCACCCGCGTCGGTTATTTCATGGGCATCTGGCGCGCCCGCGGCATCCGGTCGTAGCCCCCGTTCGAAATCAAAACGGCCGAGGCCGCCGAATTTCAGCAGCCTCGAACCGTTATATTCTCACGTTAGCACTCTAGCACAAGACGATCAACGCGCCCCGGGCAGCGGGTTGTTGTTGAGGTTGGGAGCGGCGGCGTTGCGGGCCGCGGCCGCGGAGGTCCCCGCACCACCTGCACCGCCAAAGAGGCCCGATCCGCCCTGCAAGATCCGCTTCGTATAGCCGTATTGGAACGCGACGCCGAGGGTCTGCTGGATCGGGGCCGCGATCCGGTCGACCAGGATGCCGAACCGCACGATCGGGTCGCGATAGACGACGATGCGGTCGCCGGGCATGAGCTGATAGTTCGTCGTCGAGTCGCCGCCGCTCACGATCGCCGCGTAATTCACCGGCAGGATCTGCTCGCAGCACGCTCCCGGCGGCGCGGGCCGGACCAGACGGATATTGCCTTGCGCCGCGGTCGGCAACATTCCGCCCGCGTAGTTGATCGCGTCGAGCACGGTTTCGTTGCCGGTCACCGGCATCCGGCCCGGCTGCGCGACGTCGCCCGAAACGTAATACACCTTGCTGTTGTACGCCATCACGTCGACCGCCACCCGGTCCGAATCCTTCGGGTCAAGGTGCGCGACCACCTTCTCGGGGTCCGCCGGGTCGAGAATGTCGATCCCGAGAGCCGAGTCGGTCAGATATTTGCGCAGGTGCAGGACAACTTTTTCCTTGATCTCGTTCACCGTCAAACCTTCGACGTAAATATCGCCGTAAAAACCGAGCGTGACCGTGCCGTCGGGACGGACCAGCCGCTCGCCGGTGATCGGGCGGCCCGGCAACGCCTGGAACACCTCGATGTCAATAATGTCCGGCGGCTCGACGACGTACTCGGGCATCGATACTTTATGAAACTCGTTCGGCAGGTTGCTTTTGGCGATTTTTTCCTCGGGCGTGCGGACGGTCTGACAGCCCGCGGCGGCGCAGATCGCCAACGCGACCAACCAGCCCGCCCGATTTCGGTCCAACCTTGAGCAACCCATGCGACTCTCCTGTTCCGAGCACTTCGCGACCGACGTATTCGAGATCGACCGCCTCCGCCCGCGAGATTCAAGCCGACCCGCGCGGCAGGCAACCCTCAACCAGCCGCCGTGACCCGTCGAACGTCTGTTCCAGCCCCCTCGAAGCGAGCTTGGCATCGTCTTCCGCAACATCTTCATCGGCAGTCGAAGTCGCCGCCTGGAATTGATTTAAACGATTCTTCCGTCAATGACCTTTGGCCGGCTTGCGCGTCGGCGTCCGATTGTAATATCGGTTCAAACCACTCCCGTACGTTCCGGTCCGCCCAAAATAAGACGCCGCCCCCGCTCCCGGGATCGACGTCGCGCGGAACGTCGTCCGCATAGGAGTCGCCGGCTGCGCGTTCGGGTCCATCCCTCGATAACGCATCAGCGCCATCGACCCCGCCGGCGACGCGTACGCCTGCTGCGTCGCCATGAAGTACAACGCCGCCGTCCCCGACGCCGAATTCGCCTGCGTCGCCAAAATGTACGGGTTCATGTACGGACTCATCAGCGGATTCGTGAACCCGCCCGACGCCGACCCGCTCAGGCTCGACATCCCGCTCATCCCCGACATGCCGTTCATACCCGCCGGCGCATTCAGTCCCGCACCCGCCGCCGCCTGCGCAGCCGCCGCCGATCCAGGGTTCCCCGCGCTGCTGAATCCAGGCGAAATGTACTGCGGCTGACCCACCTGCCCCCAC
>JAJYDB010000039.1 GCA_021777845.1 Planctomycetota bacterium | reverse complement strand
AACGCACCGAGAAGGCCGCCGCGACCCGCCGGTCAACCCCGTCCGTCGCGAACGGAGCCGCCTAACCCATCATGTCAGCCGCATCCGCCGCGTCAAGTCCCGAGCACGCCGCGCTCTCGCTTCGAAAGCGGCGTCGCGCCCGGACCGTCCGTGCCGCCGCGCGCGGATCCGCCGCGACTTTTCGAGCTGTTCCGCTTAATTATTCCGGGGCGGCGGGGGCTCGGGGACGAATTCAAACGGCGCGCCCACCATCGTCTCCCACGTTTTCTTTTGATCCGCCGTCAGCACCGCGAGCGCTTTTTCCTTCGTCTCCTTTTGGAGCGCCTGAATCTTCTTCATGCCGGCTTCGCGGTCGTCTTGGAGTGTCGGGAAAATCTCGCGCATCGCCGACTGCTGGTCGGTCAACAACGTCCTGATCGACGACTTCTGCTCTTCGGTCAGCTTCAACGACTCGGCGACCTTCGGGTCGGTGAAGGCGCCCGCTCCGCGAATCTGATGACCGATCTCGTGGTAGCGCTTGAGCTGCTCGGCCTTCAGCACTTCGGCGAGCGACTTGTCAACCTCGGCGTTGAGCGTACGCATCGTTTCACCCATCTTCGCGCGACGCTCTTCCTGGCTCAGGTCCTGAAGTCCCGAGAACGCCTCGCGCTGCTTCTCGCGAATGTCCTGGGCCAACTTCCCGATTTTCTCCGACTGTCCCTCGTCGAGCTTCAACTCCTTCTGAACGCTCTTGTTGCTCAACAACGCCGCCGGACCGCCCATAAATCCGCCGCGCGGACCTTGAGCCGAGGCCGGCAACGCGACCAGAAACATCAAACCGATCGCCGACGCCGCGGCGCGAAACGTCCTCATGGTCGTCACTCTCCCCTGGATGTTGGATGCGTGATATGTCAGCCGCCGAGCTTCGTTGCATACCAACGAGCCGCGGCGACCCCAGGACTAAAAGCGACATTCGTCCACTTTCCGACCGCATAATCGCCTCGAATCGCAACTTCGCGACGAATGCTTGCACGGGGACGAGTCGGCTCGTCAGAATCGAGAGTCATTCCGCGCTTCCCAAACCCGCATCGCACCTGGAATTTCTCGTGTCGACTTCGACTCAACGGCCCTTGTTTCGCTCGTATCACTTCAAGCCGACGAAAGTGGACGGCCTCCCCGAGGTGACCGAGGTCTTCGTCGACCCGACCGGGCTCGAGCTCAAGACGGCGGGTGCCTGGATCGACGTTCGTTTCGAGGAGATCGCGGTCCGAGGCCGGCCGCACGTTCTCTGGAAGGTCTTAGGACGAATGGGTTTACGTCTGGGTGCGCCGGTGGTCGGGGAGTGGACGTCGCCGCAGGTCGCGCGCCTCGGCCTGGTCTTCTATACCACTCCCAGGCTGGTCGTCCAACTTTCCGAAGCCGACCCGGTCAAGATTGCGCGGCGGATCGAAACGGTGGTCGCGCTGGGAGGATATCGAATCCGACCAGCCGGGCGAGGTTGACGGCATCGGTCGTAGCGAGTCCCCGGCAACCTGCCGATAGGCATTGATTGGGTAAAAAGACGTCGCGAGAGCATCTCCCCAATTCCCGGCGAAATACCAGCCGTAATCGGAGTAAGTCGTATCGCCAAGTGCGGCCGGAACTTCGAAGATCGTCGTCGCCTTTTCGAGGACGAACATCGTGTTGTTGAGCCCGTCGGTGATGCTCGGGAACGAGATCGGCGAAACATCGGAGAAACACCCGTTCGCCTGTCGGATTCGTGGAGAAGGAACGACGCAGAGTGGAGGAAGCTTGAGGGCGTTCACGAACACCGACCCAAAACAGCCGGAGTAACTCGTGATGACCGCGGTGACTGTCTCACCCGGGGACGCGAGGCCGAAACGGGAAAGCGACGTTCCAGCCACGATCCGCGGCGTCCCCGACGCCGGGTCGCTGGGACACGCGTAGGTGTTGACGGCAACGCTGTGGCAGGTTCGGTTCTCGTATCCAAGAATTGTTAGCGACTGGTTGATTGAATTGTACAGCGTCGACTCTTCGACCCCGGGAAGGATCATCACGTGGAGACTCTTGTCGACGATCTCCGAGGTACACGGCGGGTTTGAGCCGGCGAATCGGGGGTCATACGTCATCATCCGTCCCGGCGGAAGCGCGCCGAACTGATCGTGATAAGAGTGGAGAGCGATGCCGATTTGCTTGAGGTTGTTGGTGCACTGCAATCGTCGCGCGGCCTCGCGCGCCGACTGCACCGCCGGCAACAGCAACGCCATCAACAACGAGATGATCGAGATCACAACCAACAGCTCGATGAGCGTGAAGGCGGTTCTACGGTTCGGACGGGCTCGCGTTGAACCGCCGCCGAGCACCGCGGTCGAATCCCGTCCCGCACATGAAACGTTCACGCCGTTGCCCCGCGGAATGATTTGTACTTGAACGCCGCCGCGACGGAGAGGAAGGCGACCGAGATCAGGAAAAACCAGAGTGCGGGGTTGCCCTTGTGGTCGGAGCTCTCGGGCTTATCGAGCTCAGGTAAGCCGAACGCGCTCAGCGTGAATTCGCGTTCCGGCACGGGTCCGTGTTCGAAGCGGTCGAAGACCATGCGGCGGTGATAATAGGGATGGTCGTACGAGACGACACGAGGCAGAGGGATGCCGTCCACGGTCTTGCCGTACTCGATATGGCTTTCCCGACGGATATTCTCGTGCAGACCCAAGAAAGCCACGTCCTCGACGAGAACCCAACCCTGATCGGGTGAGACGACCAACCAACCCGGGACCGCGGGATACTCCTTCTTGGGATGAGTCCGGTATTCGAGCTTTAAGTACTTGTGATCGCCTTGAACAACTTCGCTCACTTTGCCCAGGACAAAGCTCGGCTCCGCCATGAATTTGGCAATCGGCGTTCCAAAGACGCAGTAGGGTGCCAATGGATATTGATTGAAGTCGTAGTACATGTCGTCGAGGACCTCCGCGTCGCCGCCTGAACCCAGCGCGGTCACGCGGAAAGCGTCTCCTTTTTCTTTTCTCAGGAGACGGAACGAATACCTGGGGCTAACGCTAGTGACAAACTCGTACGATCTATTCGTTTTCGTATCGAACTCTCGAGTTCGGACTCGCCTCCTCGATGTTCCATCAATGTCAAACTGATAATGAAAGACGACCTTGAGTTCGGATTTGTCTTGATCGACTTGGACCTCTTCCGCTGTGCCCTTGGCATGAAGCTGGGTGAAATACTTTTCGAGGCGGTCGAGCGCCGCGGGGTATTCATTAAGGACGCGGTCGCGCGGCGACAACGTTGCTTGCGCCATACACGTCGACGTGAACAACCAGCAAAACCCTACAATCAGCGAGCTTTTGATGAGAGTGGTCATCGTCAAGTTCTCAGAGGGCATATGGCCACTGCGCCGGAAAGAAGGTCAATCCCGGGCGCAGCGGACCAAATTGGAATGCATCCTTTATGCGGCTGTACAACTGCACGACTGCGTGCCGGCATCCTTGCGCTGGCACTCATTGCAATCCGGCGCTTGCGGGCATGTTAGCGCGCCGTTGTCGGTCACTGGACAACTTCCGGTGTTCACATTATACACGCAGCTATTATTGGAGCATTTGCACCCGGCCAGGATGGGCGGCGGGTTGGCCAGGGCGATGTTGGTTGTCGCCGCGACCGTCGCCGGAAAGAGAAAAACAAATCCCGCCGCCGCGAAAACGGCCGAGGCAAAATCTCGTAACAATCGCATGTGTGATTCCTCCAAGGTAGTGACAAGTGACACCGTAAAAGAAAAACGCACTACGTCTCGCTTTAGCGATAGAAAGGAGTGGCACGAACCCGTCAACCCTCCGGTTTGTGCTCCACACCCGTGCCGGCGACGACCAATTTCAATTGTGGAGTCTTGGGGTCGTCGGAATACAGAGTGAAGTCGGAGGTGAATGCACCAGGGACGCCGACCTTCACTCCAACATCGAGCGTGAATTGGCTCCGCGCCGCAAGCGAGTCCGGCAGGTTCTTCACGCTGACACAAAGCTCGGGCGTACAATAGGACATCTTGCCCACAAACCGAACGGGCGACGAGTTTGGGTTCGTAAGCCGAAATTGCACAAGCCGCTCGGCGCCGAGGTCGACATCCCCCAGGTAGCATAATCGAGACTCAGACGTGAGGCCCGAGGACGAGTGACCGTTCCTCTTGTCGATGACGACTAGTGCGAGTCCAATCGCGAAAGAAACAAAGGCGAGCAGTAGAGAAACCCGAGTTCCAAACCAACGCATCGCAAACCCCCTTCGCAGAGTTGTCTGAGCCGTCAACGGCCGCTGATCGGCACGTTCTCGACGTTGCCGCGCACGATCAGAGGCACTGCACGCCGACCCGGTGCATCGGTAAACAGGACAACCGACTCTTTGAATGTGCCGATCATCGGCCCGGGAGTCACGCGGATTTTGAGGTCGCAACTGGAGTAAGGCGGAATGCCGGCGAGAGGGTACCCCGGCAACACACATTTGCACGAGGATTGGCTGCCGAGCAGACGGACGGCCTGCGACGACATGTTCGTCAATCGAAAGGAAACCAGGGCGACTTGCCCCGTCTGGACCGAGCCGAAAGACTTCAGCGGCGAGTCAACGAGGAATCGATCACCCGCGACATAGCGAAAGCAGGCGGACACCGAGCCGAAGCGAACTTGTCCCCACAAAATCACCGATGCAATGCCCGCGATCGTCAGTAGGACGGTCACTTTCCCAGGTGAGATCAGCTTCCGCAGGCGCGACGGAGTTACTGGCGCAACAGGGGGGGGGCGAACTAACGAGTTTATTCATGGAGACCTCGCCGCGACGAAGAAAACATCAAGCGGCTGACAAATGTCGGATTAAGAGAAAGATAACGAGCGGCCGCCGGCAAGTCAAGGAAATAATGATCAAGTGGTTTAACAAATCTAGCTGCGATGGATTCCTTGTGTTTGTACGCATGCACGGCGGCATTTCGTCTCGCCGGATTTGTAACTCTTTGAAAAATCGTCCTCATCCGTGCGACCGTCGCGGCCGATACAAGTCCTTGAACCGCGATGGTCGTGAAGCGCACCGCGTGCGCGACCGCGGCTCGGCAAGCCTGGCGCTCGGATCGACATGGACGTCACTCGCAGCGACAACTCGTTACGTGCCAATTACTTGTGGCGGAAGGCACGGATTCTTTCCGGACTGGCGGCGGCGGCATGCATGCTGTTTGCGGCGTCGGCGGCGGAGGCACATCCGATCAAGCGCGGGCGGATCCGCATTGAGTCGACGAACCAGACGCGTTGGCAGGCGTTTCTGTCGGGCGGACCGACGCTGTGGTCGGTGGAGAGGCCGCCGCCGATTCCGGGGCACATCCACTTGGCGACGTCGGGCGGGCTTTTGGTGCAAACCCCGTTCGTGTTTTACCTTGAGTGGCGGCACAACCTCGACCCGACGCGGTTTGATCATTATCACCCGTTGTTGGGGCCTCTGATCGAGACGACGCAGTCCGCGCAGAATTTGCCGCCGGTGACGATCCCGCCGGCGCCGGTGACGGCCCCGCTGCCGCCGCCCGCGACGCTCTCCGGCCCGCAGGGGTGCACGAACTGTCCCGAGCCGCCGGCCTGGGCGGTCGCGCTTGTGCTTTGCGGCGGAACGATTTGGTTGAAGCGCGGCTGGAAGCGGCGGCTGTCGACGCGATTTAGCCCAGAGCGGCCGACCGCGACGGACTGACGACGATTTGCGAACCGCGGGTATGATAGCGACGTCAATAAGCTGTGCGCACCGCGGCGCGATTCAAGAACGGACGACGACTTTGAGGACGCTTCATGAGCGGCTCGTTTTTCATCACGACGGCGATCGACTACCCGAACAGCCGGCCGCACATCGGCACGGCCTTTGAGAAAATCGGGGCCGACGTCCAGGCGCGGTTTCGTCGGATGGAGGGCCGGAGCGTCCACTTTTTGATGGGCAACGACGAGAATACGATCAAGGTTTCGCAGCGCGCCGAGGAGCTGGGGGCGGAGCCGAAGGCGTATGTCGACGACATGGCGCGGCAGTTTCGCGAGGTCTGGGCGGCGCTCGACGTCTCGAACGACGACTTCATCCAAACGAGCGAGGAGCGGCATCACGCGGGCTGCCGCAAGTTTATTCAGGCTGTCTTTGACGCCGGCGACATCTATAAGAAGGCGTACACCGGGCTTTATTGCAACGGTTGCGAGGCGTTCAAGACCGAGAAGGAGGTCGAGAACGGCCGTTGTCCGCTGCACCCGGCGGCCGAGCTGAAGGTGGTCGAGGAAGAGAATTACTTTTTTAGGCTGTCCGCGTTTCAGGACCGGCTGCTCGCGCATTATGACGCGAATCCCGATTTCATCACGCCCGAGAGTCGTCGCAACGAGATTCTGAATTTGGTCGCGACGGGTTTGCAGGACGTCTCGATCACGCGGAAGGGGTTCACGTGGGGGATCCGCGTGCCGTTCGATCCCGAGCAGACGATCTACGTCTGGTTCGACGCGCTCTTGAATTACATCACGGCGGTGGGTTACGGCACCGACGACGCGCGTTTCGAGGCGACCTGGCCGGCGGACGTGCACGTGATCGGCAAGGACATCACGCGGTTTCACTGTGCGCTCTGGCCCGCGATGCTGATGTCGGCCCAACTGCCGCTGCCGAGGCGCGTGTTCGCGCACGGATTCGTCTACAACAAAGGGGCGAAGATCAGCAAGTCGGCGGGGACCGCGATCGACCCGATGGACGTTTTTCGCGTGCACGGGGCCGACGCGTTCCGCTATTACTTCATGCGCGAGTGCCCGTTCGGGGGCGACGGCAACTACGGCGACGACCGCTTCGCCGAGGTTTACAACGCCGACCTCGCCGACAACCTGGGCAACTTGTACAGTCGCGCGCTCACGATGTGCTCGAAGTATTTCGGAGGGGTTCTGGAGGACGCCGACGCCGTGGAGGCGCGCGCCTGGCTCGCGGGGCTGGATCTCGCGAAGCTGGTCGAGGATCTGCGCGGGTTGATCGCGAACTTCGAGTACAACGTCGCCCTGCAACGGATCTGGCTGGAGTTGATCGACGCCGCGAACAGATACATCGCGGTGACGCAGCCGTTCAAGCTGATCAAAACCGACGCCGACGCGACGCGGGCCGTGCTCGTGAACCTGGCCGAGGCGATGCGCGTGGTCGCGATTTTGATCAAGCCGTTCCTGCCTCGGACCGCCGAGACGTTTTATCGGGCGTTCAACTTTGACGACGCGCGCTCGTGGGACGACGTCTCGTACGACGACGTGATCGCGCGGCCGGCGATCGCGAAGCTGCAAGTGACGGCGCCGCTTCACGAGGGCAAGCCGACGCCCTTGTTCCCGAAGATCGACGTGAAGGCGTCGTGAAACCGCGCGGCCGGCTTTTTTGAAAGAGCCGAACCGCGCGGAGTTCGCCGCGGCTTGATCAACCCACCCGCACAACGAGCGTGCCGGCGATGCGGTCGTGCAGAGCGCGCTTGCGTTCGTCGAAGGCGGCCATGATGAAGCCGATGTAGAGCGTGATGAACGACAAGATCTTCGCGAAGTAGCGGCCGACGGCGCGACCGAAGCTGATCCGGCGTCCGTGCAGGTCGACGACCTTCATGCCGAGCGCCATTTTGCCGAGGGTGGCTTGTTTCGAGGAGCTTTCCATCCCGGCGTAATAGCAGATATTGATCACGATGCTGATCACCTGGACGACGCCGAAGAGGACGAAGTCCGTCGTGGGAAGCTGGCCGGGAACCGCCGGCTCGGCCGCGACCCCCATCCCCGCCGCGCCGTAAATCGCGCCGACGACGCCGCCGATGAGGGCGCCGAGGACGCCCATGATGATGACGTCGAGGAAGAGCGCGACGAATCTGCGCCAGAAGCCGCCGTAGCCGACGAAGCCGCCGAGACTTTGGTCGGGCTGAGGTTCGAGCGCCGCCGTGGGGGCGCGATAGGGATTCACATCGCCGATTTCGGGAAAGTCGGACGCCATGGGAAGACCCTTTTGAACGTGTGTCTGAGTGCGTGTCACGACGCAAAGGTTCGTTACGCGGGACGAATTTATCGGGACGGTTGTTCTATTGCAAATCTTTTCCAAGACAACTGTCGGCTGAAAGAGATCGGAGTGCGGCGAGCTCGAGGCGCGCGGCCGAATCGTTCAGGGGGGCGTGGTTTCGGCGATCACGAGCGCGGCGAAGGCGGTGCCGGCGTCGGACATGAATTTGCCGACCATCGACGACGGGTCGTGCCGCTTGTTCATCGAGCTTGCGGGCCACGAGCCGTCGTCGCGCTGGTGCGTGAGGAGCCAGGCGCGACCCTTGGCGAACGCGGGTTGCACGCCGCCGGATTGCGATCGCCACAACACATGCAGGACGAGCCCGGTGGCGTAGGCGTCGGAGTCCCGCGGCAGCGCGGAGCCGTCGATGCGCTCGTAAGGCCCGAGCGTCGCGAGCGCCCAGCCGCCGTCGGCCCGCTGTTTCGCGAGCATCGGCGCGACGACCGCGCGCTGTTCGTCAGGGGTGAGCAGGCCGTCCCAGACCGTGGACGCGAACAGAATCCAAACGCGGTTGTACAAGGTTTCGACGGGCAAACGGCGACGGAGGTACGACCGCAGACGCTCGACGCCGCGCGCCTCGGCGTCGCTCAACGCGCCGGTCCGATAGCCCGGCGACGAGCCGATCGCGATCGCGGCGAGCGCGGCCCCGAATGCGCGCGAGTCGTCGGCTTCCCAAGGCTCCTCGCCGAAGTTGAACCACTCCCAGGAGCCGGCGTCGTCGCCCGCGGCCGTCTGGGTCGCCCACAGGTGACGCAGCGCGGCGCGCGTGGACTCGCCCGGCGCTTTGCGGCCGCGCGCGGCGTCGTCGAGCGCCAGGATGAGCGTATTGAGGACGGCCTCGGTGCCGCGCGACTCGACCTTTTTACGCGCGTCGGAGTCGGACAAGAGCCGGAATCGCGGAGAGTCGAGCTCGTCCCAATGCGCGACCCGCAGCCGCACTTGATCGACCATCCGCTTCGATTGCGGCGACGGGTAGGCCTCGCCCGTGAATCGACCCAACGCGGCCCTGGCGCAGGCGTACGGCATCGCGGTGTGACAACTGACGCAGCTCGTGCGGTCGGGGCCCTGCCCGTGCTGCGCGTGCGGGAACTTCGCCCAGGCGTCCTGACGCGCGTCGAGATACGCGGTCGCGCGACGTACCTGCGCGACGTCGTCGGCGGCCCGCGCGATCGCGGGGCAACCGACGCAGGCCGCGAGCATCAAGACGAGGCGCAACGGCGCGAACCTGAGGGGCATCACGAACACTCCGCGCGGCTGGAAATTCTGTCCGGATTTGTCGACTCCAGCCTACAACGACGGGGCGTTCGGACACAAGTCGCGGCGCTGCGGTCAAAGCCCGGGCGCTCGGCAACGCCCCGGCGCGGGGGATGAGTCCGCGTCGAGGCGTGCAGGGATATCGCGGCGTGTCGTCGTCAGGCTCAACGCACCGTCGCCTGGAACGACACTTCGCCTTCGGTGCCGGCCTTCACCGTGCCGGGGATTTGCCAGCGCAGCTCGGTCGAGCCGACGCGGTTTTCGCCCATCGTGAAGGTCGTCCCTTTCGGCCCTTTCGTGCTGCCGGGGACGTATCCGAGCCGCGGCAGCAGGCTGTCGACGATCGAGACGCCGCGGATCGCGGTGTTGCCCATGTTGCGATAACGGATCGTGTAGGTCACGACGTCGCCCGGCTCGGCCTCGCTCGCGCTCACGGTCTTGATCACCGAGAGGCCGGGGCGGTCGGGAGGCGTTTCGACGCCCACCGTCACGCGCGGGGTCCACGTCATCACCGCTTCGCCCGCGCCCTCGACGATCCCCGTCAGCACCGCGGCCTCGGCGGTCTTGATCCCGTCCAGACGCAGCCGGGTGTTGACGCCGCCAAGCTTCTGACGCCCCTTCGACATCTCGCTGCCGACCGTCTCGACGTAGCCCCTGATGTTCGCGCCGTTTTCATAAGCGCCCGCGACGCGCTGGTCGGACGTCGCGCCGACATACGAGCGGCTGCGCGTCCCGGCGGCGCGAGCGCGGCCCCGGTCGATCTCGGCGGCTTGATTTTGCGTGAACCGCTTCGTGCTCTGCTTGATCTGGTGCGAGACGTCGCGGACCGCGACGCGCTCGGTCGTCGTCCCCTGCACCGCGAGCGCTTCGATCGAGCCGACGCTCGCGCGAACCAAGGCGCAACGCGGCGCGTAGATGCAGACGGTGTTCGTGGGCAGGACGCGCGTCTTGCGATCGGGGAACGTGAACTGGACGACCGCGTCGCGCGGGTCGATGCCCGTCAAGCCGCCGTCGCCCGCGAAGCCCGCCGCACGTCCGTGATCACCGCCGTCGCAGAGGAACTCGTCCTTCGGCATCCAAGGTTTGCCGGGGGGCGGCGCCGTCCCCTCGCAAGGCCCGCAAGGCAGCCCGCAGCGCGCCCCGCCGGGCGTCGAAAACGGGCACGGCCGCGATCCCGACCACAAATCGGCCGGAGCCGCCCACAACACCGGCAGTCCGTTCTCCGCCGCCGCCAACTCGTCGGCGCTCGGCTTGCGCGCGCCGATCCGCGCGATCGCCATCACCCGGCCCAACGCCGCCGCGACCCTCAGCGGATCCTCCGCGGCGCTCACCGTCGCCGTCGGAATCTCCGTCTTCGGCAGGCTGATCGGCAACGCCGTCTCGGGATCCTCCAGATACACCACGTGCGTGACCAGCCGGCCTTGATCGAGCGCCTCGTCGATGTCAAGCTGCGAGAACGTGACGCGGATCGGATACTTCAACGCGTCGATGCCCTCGGGCCGGTGCAAGTGACCGACGACTTCGACCACCGGCCAAAGCTCAGCGCCCGGTCGGTCGGGCAAGTTCGAGAGCCGCAAACGATATCCGACGCCGACTTTGAGGCCGGCGACCAAGACGCCCGGCGCGGCGGCCGGAGCACCCGGCAACGCCTCCGCGGCGGGTCCGACCAGCTCCACCGCGACCCCCGTCGGCACCTGAAAGCGCACGACCTGCGTCGCAGCGGGCAACGCCGCCTGCGCGGGCTCGGCAGCGCCGACGGCGCCGGCGTCGGCGGCGGGAGGGACGTCGCTCGCGGTCGCGACGCCCGGCGCGGCGACACTCGTCGCGGACCCCTCCTGCGCACAGGCCGCGCGGGTCCCCCAAACTCCAAACCCGGCGGCCGCGGCCGCGAGTGCGGCGAGCCGGATGCTCGTGACCGCGCGGCGGCGGATCGAAATCGTTCGGCTCATCGTTTCCTTCCTCACGCGGATCGCGCCGGCTAGTCGATCACGCCCGTCCCGGGCGGCCTCGGCGGCCATTGCGTCGGCGGATGAGTCCAAGAGTCGTTCCTGACTGCGGCGACGGCTCGCGAAAAACCCCGCGCGGCCCGCGATCCTGTCGCGCGACCGCCGGGGTCGATGGTGAAAGTCGCGTCGCGATCGGTCTTCGAGCCCGCACGGTCCGCGGCTCGGTTCTCGACGTTTTGGTCGGCGGCGGGGGCGTTCTTGGATGCGGATCGTGTCGCGCTGCGACGCCCCTCGGCCGCCTTATTGGGAATCTTACTTCGGGACCGGCAGCGACTCGGGCTCGCTCGGGACCCCTTCGGCGACGGCGGGCTGCGCCGCTTCGACCGGCGCGTCGTTCGAGGCCGCCTTCGGCTTCGTGCCCGCCGGGCTGGGCGGCGTCGCCGGCACGGGAGCCGCCGGGGCCGGTGCCGCCGGTGCCGCCGGAACCGTCGGCGTCACAGGGGCGCTCTCGAGCGTCTCGCTCGGCTCGCTCGTGATCGCGCCGGGCGCCGTCGCCGGCATCGCCTGCGGCATCTCCAAGTTGATCGCGCCCACGCGGACGATCAGCAAGATCGTGCCCCGCTTGTCGGCTTCCAGAATCGGGTCGACACCCGGCTCCAGTCGCGTCGAAACCAACGTCTCCACCCCCGAAATCGCCAGTTCCTGGTACTTCGGATCGGGCAGGTAGATCACCTTCGTCACGAAGTTGCCGCCGTCGATCACCTGGTCGAAGTCTTCCGGCTGGAAGATCACCGGGATCGGGTTGTGCGACAAATAGGCGTCGGTCGCCGGCGTCGAGGGCGCCACCTCGATCGTCGGATAAAGCACGATCCCCGGACGATTCGGGATGTCGGTGAGCTTCAGGCGATAGATGAAGCCCTGAGCGAAGTTGTGTCGCGCGGGCACCGTCAGTTGCGCCGGGACATACACCTTGTCGCCGGTTCCGCCCGCGATCTGCCAGCCGATTTTCATCCCCTCGGGGTCGATGAAGGCGAGCTGGCTGCGGGTGTTCGCGAAGCGTCGGCCGGGCATCGCGCCCGCGCCGCCCATCGCGTTCATGTTGATCGGGCCGCCCGGCGGGGGCGGGCCTTCTTTGATCAGGTGATGACGCAGGAACCGCTTGCCTCCCACGTCGGGCTTCGCGTAGCCGAAACCGTCGCCGGCGGACGCCGCCGCCAACACGAGCACACAGAAGGTATTCATGGCTAGACCTTCCTCCAGCCCCCATCGATCGCGCGGAACGACCTGGGCGGCGTGTTTCACCATCGTTTCGCACTGGGGGAACCGCACACGCAACGCGACGTCACGCCGATCGTGTCCGAATGGACGCCGCGCCTCGTATGCTCCCAGCGAGTCCGCCGACCCGCGAACCCCGCGAACTCCACTCCTCCTGAGCGGCTCGCAAGCTTCGCATCGGCTGGGCCGGACTTGCGTCCCATGACGCCTAGCGATATGATCGGGTTTTCCCTTCGGACCCTTAAGAAAATACCCTATATCCCCACCATGCTGAAATTTTACCAGTTCTGCGCGATTGCGGCGACTTTGCTGATTGCGACGGCCGCGCCTGCCCAAAACGCGCCCCCAAGCCTCGTGCCCGAGGCCATCCCCCCCGCCGCCAACGACGCCGACAAAGCCGTCGACGAGGCCGTCTCCAAAATCGCACGCCTTAAATCCGCCGCCGCCGACCTCGTGCAAACCGTCGAAATGCTCGGCCAAAAGTTCCAAATCAAAGGCCGATACCTCCGCGACGCCAAGGCGAGACGCATTTATCTCCGACTCGACGTCTCCGGTCTCCCCGGCGCCGAAGGAACCGTCGTCCAGGTCTGCGACGGCGACACCCTCTGGGACTATCAACGCATCCTCGGCTCCCCAATGTACCGTAAACTCAAAATCGGACCCGTGTTCGAGAAACTCAACGCCCCCGAGTTCGACGACGCCTTCCGCGATCAAATCATCTCCCAACTCGGCTTTTCCGGACCCGAGGAACTGCTCCGCGGCCTCCGACGCACCGTCCGATTCACGCGCAAGGAGCCGGGCGAACTCCAAGGCAAGAAGGTCTGGGTGATTCGCGGCGATTGGAGAGATCGCGAAGGCTTGGTCGGACCGAACCAGCAACCGCTGCCCCTCAACACCCCCCTCCCCGCCTACGTCCCCAGCTTTATCACCCTCTGGCTTGGACAGGAGGACGGTTGGCCGTATCAGGTCAAACTCGAGGGCAAGAAACCGAGCGTGCTCTACGAGGAGGTGAAGCGCTACGGACCCGACGGCCGACTCGCCGGCGCGGCCCGCAAACAGAAGATCCAGGTCACGACCATCGACCTGACCTACAACAACGTCGTCCTCAACCCGGCGCTCAAGATCGACGAGTTCGTGTTCCAGGCCCCCCCCGAGGCGCGCGTCGAAGACAGCACGACCGCGATTCTAAGCGGACTCGAACAGCAGATTCAGCTTAAAGTCGCACAGAAAAAGCAGGAGGCGGCGCGCACCATCGGCGGCGCGGCTCCCGAGGGCGACGACGTCTTGAAGAAGTCGCTCGACGTCCCGATCCCGAAGTCCGCCGATGACCCCGTGAAAGAGCCGAAGGCCAAGCCGACCGAGGAGTGACGTGCGGTCGGCGGCGTCGGCTTAATCAAGCTCGTCGTGGACCGGCCCGTTCGGCGGCAACAGGGTTCGAAGCTTGCATCGCTCGCATCGCGGGGCGCGCGGGCGACAAAACTCGCGTCCCACGCGTTCGAAAGCGGCTTCGAGTGCGCTTAACACGGCGACATCGCCGTCCACCGCGTCTTCGACGACCGCGCGCGCCTCGTCGTAGCCCGCCGCGGCGTCCACCCATCCGTGCCGCGCAAGGATTCGATAGCCTGCGCGTTCGACCGGGAACGCCGCCCGGCCGAGGCCCCGTAAGAGAATCGCGTCGACGGTCGCCGGGCCGAGCCCTTTGACCGCGCGCAGAGACTCCCGCAAACTCTCGTCGTCAACCCCCGCGCCGATCGAGGTCGAGCCGTCTTCGACGCGCAGCGCGTCGACCCAGACCGCGAGCCTGCGCAACTTCGCGAGCGCGACGTCGCCCAGCCGGATCCGTTCGTCGGCCAGGAATTGTCGGAGTTCCGCGAGGTCGCTCGCGGCGAGCACACCCGGCTCGAACCAGCCGGCCTCGGACAACGCCGCCTCGACGCGCCGCGACGTCGCCGCGCCCAGTTCACGGCTTAATAAAACGCGAAACACCGACTCCGCGTCGACCTTGGACCGCGTCGGGCACGCGGCAAGGGAGTCCTCGGTGGGTAGGCCGAGGAGTTCCAAGACGGTCGTGGGGTCGAACGCGGGCACGGCGCCCTCGTTACGCCTGTGCGGCGGCGGCGGCGGCTTTCGCGGCGTTCATGGCGCGGGCGAGCTTGCTCTTGCGGCGCGCGGCCGTGTTCGGATGCAGGACCCGACGGACGCCGGCCTTGTCGATCTTCGCGACCGCGGCGCGGAAGTCGGTCTCCGCCTGCTCAAAGTTCTTTTCTTCGAGCATCGTGGTCACCTTCTTCGAGAAGGTCTTGATGACCTTCTTCGCGATCCGGTTCCGCATGCGGCTCTTTTTGCTTTGCTTCAGACGTTTGATCGCGGACGGTGAACTCGGCATAAGTCAATCCATAAAACAAACGCCGCCCGGACCCGCGGGCGACTTCACGGCCAAGATGCGACGAACTGCCTATCCTAGCGTCTCGACGTGCGGTCCTCAAGCGGGATCGTCGCGAAATTCGTCGTCGAGCGCGGCGCGATCGACCCCGAGGGCGTCAAACCAGGCCCTTCAGACGCTGTGCGACGTCGAGATAGCCGTAGTCGTTCGCGGCGACCTCGTTGTAATGTTCCTCGGCGACGCTGAGGTTGCCCATCGCCTCGGCGACGCGTCCGAGACGATAGTGCAGCGCGTTCAGAAGCGCCGTGTCGCCGTCCTCGATGTTCCGCAACGCCTCCTGGTAGCTGCGCTCGGCGAGTTTGAGCACGCCGTTCGCCTCGAACGAAAGGCCCGCCTGGTGCAGCGATTGCACCTTCAGCGACGGACTGTTGCGCGACTGCTGAAACGCCGCGATCGCCTCGTCGTGGCGGCCGCGCGCCGCCAGCCGCAAGCCGACCTGGTATTGCAGGTTCATGTCGTCGGGCCGCATGTCCAGTCGCCGGCGAAACTCCTTGATTTCGTAGTCGCTGAGCATCTCCTCGAGCTGCGCGACTTTCGCCTTCGCGGTCTCGTCGTGGGGTTTTTCGCGGAGTTTGCGGTGCCATTTTTCGACCGCGTGCCGCAGACGATTGATCTGCACCTCGGCGTACGCCTGTTTCAGCGACTCGTCGTTCGGCGCCGCCTTCAGACCGCGCGCCAGCAGCCGCTCGGCTTCCTCGAGTTGCCCGCGCAGCTTGTACATCTCGGCCAGCTCCAGATACGAGCCGACCCGCTCGGGATGCTCCGCGATCTCGCGCGTGAGCCGCTCCTCGGGCGAAATCGCGGTCTGTTTCAACTCTTCGAGGTCGTCGGCGAGCTCCTCCATCTTCGGCGACTGATGCTTCTGGATCGCCGCCCCCATTCCCGACCGCGCTATCGTCGCCTTCGCCGCCAACGAGTTGATCGCATGCGACGCGAACTCGTCGTTGTCGACCAGCTTCTTCACTTTCTCCCAGCACGAGATCGCTTTATGATAATTTTCGCACTTCTCGAACATTTCGGCGGCGTGGCGGAAGTAGTCGGGGTCGTTGGTCGCGGTCATGACCGATTCGATCAGCCACTGCGCGACGTCTTTATAGCCGAGCGCGTAGGCGGCGTCGGCCGCGGCGCGGGCCGTGTTCGCATCCCAAGGGCTGTGCTCGAACGCCTCCTCGCACGCTTCGAGCACAGCCTGCCATTGCTCCTTGCCGCGCGCCCCGCGAATCTTCATCCGCAGCGGCTGCAACCGCGCGCCCACCAGTCGTCCGACCTTGCCCGGCTCGTTGCCGAACTTGCGCCGCTGCACCGCGCGCAACGCCTTTCGGTACTCCAGATTCTCCGGCGAGAGTCGGCAGGCGTCGCGGAACATCTGGATCGCGTAGTCGGTGTTGCCCTTCTGTGCCGCGTCGAGTCCATATTGATAAAAGGCCGTTGCTTTCGACATGTGTTCCTGGCTCGCGGTCGATGCCGTTGACCCCTCGAAAGACGACGTTGCGCGGATTTGAATCGCGTCGCCGTCGTGAACTGCATTCTAATCCCGCGCCGCGTCTTTCTCCAGCGTGGACAGGTCGTCGCCTCGCGTCGATTCGCGGGGTATGATCAAGCTGCGTGCGGCGCGACAGCGGCCGCCGCGCGTCTTTGTCGACCGAGTCTCGAGGCCTTGCGATGCCGTCAAATCCAATCACAGTATTACGAGACCACGGCCTTCAGGACCTGCTCGCCGGCGAGGCAATCGAAACCCTCGCCGACGGCTTCGCATTCACCGAAGGGCCGCTCTGGATCCCTGAGCACGGCCTGATCTTTCAGGATCTCAAGTCGAGCCGTACGCACCGACTCGCACTCGACGTCCCCGGCGCCTCCGCGGTCGTCCGCGAACAGACGCAAGGCGCCAATGGACAAACCTTTGCGCCCGACAGTCGGGTCCTCTTCTGCGAGCAAGACGGACGGCGGATCTCCGCGATCAACCCCGACGGCAGCGGCTACGTCGTCGTCGCCGAACACTGGCAGGCAAAACGCCTGAACAGCCCAAACGACCTCGTTATCCGCTCCGACGGCCTCGTTTATTTCACCGACCCGGCTTACGGAGTGACCCCCGAGGCGAAAGAAATTCCCTTTCAAGGCGTGTACGTGCTTGATCTTTCGCACGCAAACGCGCCGCGGCTGCTCGTCGACGACTTCGAAAAACCGAACGGGCTCGCCTTTTCTCCCGACGAGAGCACGCTTTACATCTGCGACACCGGCCGATATCACGTCCGTGCGTTCGAGGTGCAGCACGACGGCGGCTTACGACCGGGCTCGGGCCGCGTCTTCTGCACGCTCGACCCCGGCGCGCCGGGCGGACCCGACGGCATGAAGGTCGACCAGGCGGGACGCGTGTATATCGCGGTTGCGCTCGGCGTCTGGGTGTTTGAAGCCGACGGCACGCTGCTCGGGATTCTCTCGATGCCGCGGCGGCCGTCGAACCTCGCCTGGTGCGGACGCGACGCCGACACCCTCGCAATCACCGCCGTCGACGCCGTCCACCGCGTCCGTTTCAAAATCAACGGCATCTTGCCCCGCTTCACGCCTAAACCGTTCGTGGTTTGATGCGAGTCGCGACGTCGGAAACAACGGGAGGCTCGGGTTTAAGCTCGACCGTCCGCACGGTGCCGCGCTCGTTGATTTTCGCGACGGCGCGGAGGGCGTCGCGAAATTCGGCGAGCCCCCGAATGATTCGCTCGCCGGCCGACTTCTCCTCATTCTCGCCGCTCCTCGGATCACTCCTGCCTCAAGCCCTTTCCGAACGTCCTGAATGACGCGAGCGACGACGTCGTCGTTCCTCGCGTTGTTGGGTGCATCCCGCTAGCCAACCGCTGTGAATTCATGTTACGTTGGGGCGGATTGTAACAGGGACGGCGGATTGTGCGAGCGGCGCGGGTCGGTCGCGGCGCGTCGCCGTTCTCATTGCGGGCCGAGCGCGCGCCGGCGGTCCGTTGGAACGTCGTGTTCACTTTGAGGAGAACCGTGTGGCGAAAGAGGAAGCGATTAAAACCGAGGGCAGGATTGTCGAAGCCTTGCCCAACACGCAGTTTATCGTCGAGCTCGAGACCGGGCATCGCGTGCTCGCCTACATCGCGGGCAAGATGCGTAAGAATTTCATTAGAATCGTGCCGGGCGATCGAGTGACCGTCGAAATCACGCCGTATGACTTGGGTCGCGGTCGGATTGTCTATCGAGAGCGTTGACCGGTGCCCTCCGCCGTCCCACCCCGCTCGCGGTTCGCCGTGCCGCAGACTCTCAAACGCTTATTATTGCCGAGCTGGAACCGCGGCCATTGGTTCCTCCGACGCGTCGTCGAAATCGCCGAGGCCGTGCTGCGGCGCAGGTTTGAGCGCTGCGACGTCTGCGGGCGCGCCACGCCCGTGGTCCATCGCGCCTGGGTGATCCCGCCGCGGCTCGTCGAGCTCTGGGGACTCTCGACCGAACTAGCGTCCGCACTTGCCCATAAGGAATCCGACCTGTGCGTCTGGTGCGGCGCGAAGCGGCGCGGCCGCAGGCTCGCGCGGACGCTCCTCGATCTCTACCCCGCCGGCGCGTCGGCCCGGCCCGCGACGTCGATCGCCGCGTGGATCCGCGACCCTGCGATCGCGGCTCTCGACATCCTCGAAGTCAACGCCGTCGACGGCTTGCACGCCTATCTAAGCAGGATGCCGCGTGCCGTGGCGACCGAGTTCGACGCCGACGCGCCGGCGGGAGCGGTGCGGAACGGGGTCCGCAACGAGGACCTCACGCGACTTACGTTCGCCGACGCAAGTTTCGACCTGGTGGTGACTTCGGAGACGCTCGAGCACGTCCCGAACCTGGAGCGCGCGCTGAGCGAGATCCGCCGCGTGCTGCGGCCCGGCGGTCGGCACGTGTTCACGACGCCGCTGATGCCGGGGGTGCCTGCGACCTACGCGCGCGCGGGAGTTGGGTCCGACGGCGAGATCCTGCATTTCGCGACGCCGATCCGTCACCCCGGCGGCGACGTCGGATACCTCGTGTTTTACGAGTTCGGGGCCGATTTTCCGTCGATTTTGGCCGCGTCGGGATTTGAAGTCGAGGTGCGTTACGGACCGCCCCGCGACGAGGACCTCGCTCAGGTGTTCGTCACGCGCGTCCCGCGGCCCTTGACCGCGCTTCCGATCGCGACGACCGCGCGGCGGACATGAAACGCATGCTTAGGCTATAATGTGTAAGTCCGCCGTCGGGGTTGCGGCGAAGGGCCCCGGCGGATAAAATATAAAATTAATCTGAGAAGCCGCTTGGCGTTACGCATGGGAACCCATCCATGACCACATCCGAAATTCCGGCCTACCGTGTTCTCGAGTCACTGGAAGACTGGGTGGAAGCGCGTTGCGAGGCGATTGGATTCATTTTCCATGGCTTGATCACCCCTCCCGGCGCAAAGAAGCCCGCGGGCCGCGCCGGTACGAATTTGCTGCACTTCGCGCGTTGCGGGAAGTTGGAGAAGGCGGGCGAAACCGAAGTCCGCTATTGGTTCCGCTCGATCAAGGTTGCGAAGCAGCATCTTGACGACCACGTTGGGCCGCAGCATTGGAAGTGGTGCAAAATCTGCGAGCGCGAGATCACCCAGAAGATCCTCAACGAGCGTTGAGCCGTACGGGTCGCGGTCGTTCGGATCAAGGCTCGGGCGACTCGACGAGCTTGGTTTTCGACTGTTGGTCGGCGGCGGCGGCCGGCCTTTGAAATTGCGGGAAGGTCGGCTCGATCCGCTTCAAGAATTTATGTTCGGCCGACTCGGACGGGATTTTCTCGGGGACGACCTCGGGGGGAAGCGTGCCGAGTCGGATACCGATGCGGTCGAGCACGGCGCGCGAGAGTGGTTCGTCGCCGAACCAGCCGACGCGGACGTTGACGCGCGCGTGGTCGCCGTCGTCGCGGATGACGACGCGGGCGTTGTGTCTGCTCGCGGTGACGCCGGTGAAGACGTAGTCGGCCGCTTCGGATCGGCCTTCGATTTGGGTGATTCGGAGGTCTTCGAGCGCGTCGTGCGCCGCCTCTTTGACGTCTTTGAACGGTAGCGCGAAGCCTTGCGACGCGGTTCCGCCGCTGTAGGCGTAAGGGTCGACGCTGAGTGACTTTGCGGCCGACTTCGCGGCGGGTTTGAGGTTGGCTTCGGAGACGGTCCGGCAGCCCGCGAGCGCCGGGGCGGCGAGCACGCACGCGGTTGCGAGCGTCATCTTGAATTGTGCGCGCACGGTTTGCCTCGATTCGGGCGGCGGCGGCGTGACGGCCGCCCCTTTTGGGGTTCTCGACCGGCGTTTGGACGCGTGCCGAGGGTATTCACGGCGCGGAACGTATCGGTTCGCGTCGAGGCGGTCAAGGCGAAGCGCGTCCGCGGGGGTTGAGTCGGCGCGGGAGGTTGGGGCGTCTTGGGCCGCGGTCGACCCTTGACTTTCGAGTCGCCGCGATCTCTACAATGTTGCCTTGACTTTGAGAGTGTCCGGCGCGGTCGGCGTTGATTGCGCCGCCCTCGCCCTTGCCGCGCGAGAGCCGCACGTTGCGGACGCGCCGCCGCGGGTTGTGAGCGACGCGGCCACGATTTCCCTCGGGATGCAATTCCAACGATGTCCGCAGGCGATCCTCCTCCCGCGTCGAATTCCACCAGCCCTATCTCATCGAGTGCCGCTTTGCACCGGGCGCTTTCGCCGCGGCGCGTGCTCGTGGTGACGAGCGTGATGTTCACGTTCATCTCGTTCTGGCGCACCGCCGCGATCGTGCTCTGCGACCTCGCGAGCACTTCCTATTATATCGGCGGCATCGTTGAGTCTCAGATTGGCCGCGCGGCGCCGTGGTTTATCCTCGCGGTGATGCTGTTCAGCTACGCGGTCCGCAGCGTGTACATCGAGAGTTGCTCGATGTTCGTGCGCGGCGGCGTGTACCGCGTCGTGAAGGAGGCGATGGGGAGCGGGCTCGCGAAGCTGTCGGTCTCGGCCTTGATGTTCGACTATATTTTGACGGGACCGATCAGCGGCGTCTCTGCGGGGCAGTATATCCTCGGGCTGCTTGATGAGTTGTTCAAGTTTGGGCTCTCGCCGGAGCAAATCGAGCTGGGCTCGGCGGGGATCGCGATTCTGATCACGCTCTACTTTTGGCGCGTCAACGTCCGCGGGATTCACGAGTCGAGCGACAAGGCCCTGAAGATCATGGGCGCGACGACCGTGATGGCGGTGATCATCCTGGTTTGGTGCGGGATCACGCTGGCGGTGCACCCGCATCTCGCGCACTTGCCGACGGCGGCGCCCGACCTTTCGGTGAAGGAGATTCCCGACGCGCTTGGGAACCCGCTCGATCCGCTCGGGTTCATTGGTCGCACGAGCCTGGGCAACGCCTTGCGACCAGAGAACATCCAGTGGATGAGCCTGATCGGCGTGATCGGCATCTTCGTCGCGTTCGGCCACTCGATTCTCGCGATGAGCGGCGAGGAAACGCTGGCGCAGGTCTATCGCGAAGTCGAGAGCCCGAAGCTGCTGAACTTCAAGAAAGCCGCTTTCGTGGTTTTCATCTACAGCTTGTTGCTGACGTCGCTGATCTCGTTTTTCGCGGTGATGATCATTCCGGACGGCGTCCGGATGTCGAAATACAGCGGCAACCTGATCGGCGGCCTGGCGATGAACGTCGTCGGTCCGAACTGGGCGCGTCTGATTTTGAACGCGGTCGTCGTCGGCGTCGGCTTCTTGATATTGTCGGGGGCGGTGAACACCGCGATCGTCGGCTCCAACGGCGTTTTGAATCGCGTCGCCGAGGACGGCGTGCTGCCCGACTCGTTCCTCAAGCCTCATGCCAAATACGGCACGACGTACCGACTGCTGAACCTGGTCGTGGGCTTGCAAATCTTCACGATCATCGCCAGCCGGGGCAAGGTACTCACGCTCGGCGAGGCGTACGCGTTCGGCGTTGTCTGGAGCTTCGTCTTTAAGGCGCTCGCGATGTTGGTGCTGCGCTTCAAAGAACCCCAGCACCGCGAGTACGAGGTGCCTCTGAACCTGAAAATCAAGGGATACGACGTCCCGCTCGGCATCGCGCTGATCTTTTTGGTCCTGTTTTTCTCGGCGATCGTGAACTTCGCGACGAAAGAAGTGGCGACGATCAGCGGGGTGATCTTCACCGTCGCGCTTTTCATCGTGTTCACGGTGAGCGAGCGGTCGCGCCCGAGGGTTTTGGGCGGCGCGGGGGCGCACCCCGAGCATCACGAACACCTCGAACAGTTCAACCAAGGGACCGCCGAGGAACTCACGTCCGATTCGCTCGACCTGACCAAGCCGTATCGCAAGCTGGTCGCGATCCGCTCGCCGTACAACCTCTCGATGCTCGAAAAGTGCCTCGCGGAGACCGATCCCGAGACGACCGAGGTCGTGGTGATGACCGCGCACGTGATCCCCGCGATGGTTTCCGGCGCGGACGCTCCGCCCGCGATCACCGAGGCCGACCGGGCGCTGCTGACCGCCGTCGTAAACCTCGCCGAACACGCGGGCAAGCCCGTCAAACCGCTGATCGTGCCCACCAACAACCCGATGTACGCGCTCACGCGCACCGCGCACACCGTCGGGGCGCAAGAGCTGATCATGGGGCTGTCGAACAAGTACGACCCCGAGGTCCAGCTCGACCAGGTTGCACTCTACTGGCTGAACATCTGCGGCGACCACGAACTGCCGCTGACCGTGCGCGTTCTCGGTCAAGGGCGCGACGTCCGACTCGACCTCGCCGGCGGCAGCAAAATCCCCAGGATCGGCGAGCGCGACGCGGCGGCGGCGAAAACCCTCGCCGAACTGCGGGCGAGCTGGCGCGGCGTCGAGAAGATCCTCGTCGCCTACGACGGCAGCAGCCTCTCCGCCGACTTCCTCGACACCGTGCTCAGCTTCCTCGACCCTTACGTCGCGGTCACCTTGATCGACGTCGACGAAAACGCAGCGTCGTCGACCGGCGCCTCGGAACGGTCGCGCGAGATCGTTCAGGCCGGCGTGGCGCGGGCGCGCGAACTCGGACGCGTCGTCGACGAACGCCTCGTCCAGGGCGAACCCGGCCCGTCGATCGTCAAAGTCGCCGAGGAAGGCAAGTACGACGCGATCTTCATGAGCCTCCGCGGCGAGTACCGGGCGCTCGACACAATGGTCCTCGCCACGAATACACGCTACGTGCTCCAGCACGCCCCCTGCCGCGTCGTCCTCGGATTCGCACCCAAAACGGCGCTCTAGCCCGCCGCCGACCCGCCTCCGTCGACAAGAGGCCGCGGCGTCGCGACGAATTAAAACGGCGATCCGGGGGCCTCGGGCCGCCGAAAAAAGCCTAACACGGCCCTCGCGGGCATGGCATCCTGCCAAAACCACGCGAGGGCCGGGCTGGCTGACCGTGAAGGGTACGCACCGCCTCAAGACGGCGCGGCACCTCCACCACGTGAGAAGAACCGCGCGTCAAGCATCCATGCCAACGCGGAATCTACCACGCTTACTTTTTTAAGATTGCGAAAAAGATACGCATGAAACGCGCGGTTTCATGCCGCGAACACCGACGACTGTGGGAATGGACGAGACAAATCGAGCGCTATACGCCTACTTCGGCAAGCTCGTCACGTCTTTGGCGAGCAGCCTCACCAACGGAACGCACGATACGTGGAGGCCGCGCGCGCGTCAAGCGGCGTTGTCCGATTTTTTCGATTTTTCCGAACAGGCGGCGCGCGGAAAGCCCGAGTTAGGTCGAGGCTGACGATGTAAAGCGTTTTTCCGTAATGACTTGTGTGGCATAGTCCGCGGCGGGGGGTGATCCGCGCGGCGGGCTGCGACCTTTGCAAAACTTGCCGATGTGATACGCTTGTTCAGAGATCACGACGTTTGTCGCGGTGAGCGATCAGTACCAAAGCGCGAAGATTTCGAGTTTGAGACGGCGCTGGAGCGGCAGCGGCGGCAGCGGCGCGTGCATTTCCTCGGAGGCCGCGATGTCGCGCTCGAAGAGGACCGCGTCGAGCTCCGCCGCGACCCCCGGCGCGTTGATCGCGAGGCCGACTTCGCGGTTGTTGCGCAAGCTCAGCTCGTCAAAGTTGCCGGTGCCGAGATACGCCCACACGCCGTCGACCGACATCGCCTTCACGTGCGTCATCGACGGATAAAGCCAGACCCGGACTCCGCCCTTGTAAAGCGTGTTCGCGGTCCAAAGGCCGAATTGGTTGAGGCGTCGGATGTTGCCGCGGAGCGTGAGCACGACGCGTACGTCGACGCCTCGGCGGGCGGCCTCGATCAGTTTGTGCGTGACGATTTCGTCGCTGAGATACGGGTTGGAGAGATAGATGTTCCGCTGCGCGTGGTCGATCGCGTAATAAACTGCCTGCTTAAGTGAGCGCTCGCCGATGTCGGTGCGGACGAGACGGACGTTGGCGTTGGGGGTTGGGTCGAGCGTTCCGGGGGTGCCGAGATGCGGCTCGCCGCCGCCGCCCGCGTCCTGGCGACGCTCCGCGAAGACGGCTTCGTATTGCGCGACGATCGGCCCTTCGGCGAGGAACGAGAGGTTCCGCCAGCGTTGCAGGACGACCTCGGTCAAGATCATGCTGCCCGACCACGCGATGCGGCCGTCGACGATCGCGAGCTTGCGGTGGTCCATCTTGATGAATGGATTCGGCGTGATGATCATCGTCACGCCGGGGGTCGCCGCGAGGCGGTCGGCGAACGTCGGGCAACCGCGTGTTACCTTCTCGTTGTGCAGAATATACGCGGTGCGGTCGACGAGCGCACAGACGCGGACGCCGCGTCCGGCGGCGGCGATCAGCGCGTCGGCGACGGCGTTGCCGACGGCGTCGTCCTCCCAGCCGTAGACCATAATATCGACATAGTACTTCGCACTCGCAATCACGCGCAAGAGGCCGTCGAGTGCTTCCTCGCTCGAAGGGAGGAGCGTGATGCGCGCCGGGGCGCATGGTCCGCCCGCGCCGCCGCCGAGGTCGCCGAGCGCGCGCGGGTCGGCCGCGCG
>JAJYDB010000297.1 GCA_021777845.1 Planctomycetota bacterium | reverse complement strand
GATGCAGATGCACTGTTTGGCCTTCGGCGCGAAATGAGGAGGCCGCGGCGCGAGCGGATTCGTCCCGCGGCTGGTCGACGACTCCGCGGCCAGCAGGCCGTCGTCGCGGAGCATCGTCGCGAGCGCAGTCAGGCCGATGCCGCTTGCCGCCGAGGTCAAGAACGAGCGTCGCGACCGGGTTGCATAGTCCTCAAACGGATTCATCGCACTCTCCTTTCCGAGTTCGCCCGCGTCGAATCTGTGCCGAGAAGACCCAAGCGAGCGGGGATACGCCGGCGTGAAACAACCCGGGTGCGAGTCGCGCTCATTGTTCGTCACTCCCGCGTCATGAACTCGTCGAGATTCATCACGGCACGCGCAAGCCCGACCCACGCCGCGGTTTCTGCGACGTCGCGCGTGGTCGGAGCGCCCATGCCCGCGCTCGTCCCAACGATTTTGGTCGCGGCCTCGGGATGCGCCCGGGCTTGCTCACGGAAGTGATCGTAGAGCCGCGTCAGCACCTTGATTTCATCGGGGCTCGGCGCGCGGCCGAGGCACCGTTTGTAGAGCGCTCGGAGCCGCTCCTCGCGCGATCCCTGTTCGTGCGAGACGAGGTCGCGGGCGAGTGCCTGCGCGCACTCGACGAAGACGACGTCGTTGAGCATCGTGAGCGCTTGGAGCGGCGAGTTCGAGCGTTCGCGCTGCACGACGCAGACGTTCGAGTCGGGCGCGTCGAAGGTCATCAACATCGGGTACGGGCTGGTGCGTTGGAACCAGGTGTACATGCCGCGTCGAAAGCGGTCGGGACCGGTGCTTTCGACCCACCGCGCACTCCCGGCGTAGGTGAGGTCGGAGATCCCGGGCGGTTGCGGCGGACGCGCGCTCGGCCCGCCGACGCGGTCGCTCAAAAGACCTGAGCACGCGAGCGCCAGGTCGCGCATGATTTCGGCCTCGACGCGAATTCGGTTTTGTCGCGCGAGCCACACGTTGTTCGCGTCGCGGTCGGTAAGCTCGGGTCGGTGCGACGAGGATTGCCGATAGGTCGCCGAGGTCACGATCAATTTGATCAGCGCCTTCTGGCTCCAGCCGCGGTTGCGGAACTCGACGGCAAGCCAGTCGAGCAACTCGGGGTGCGAAGGGGGGTCGCCGCGGGTGCCGAAGTCGTTCGGGGTGTTCACGATCCCGCGGCCAAAGAGCGCGGCCCAGACGCGGTTGACCGCGACGCGCGAGGTCAGCGGGTTCGCGGGGTCGACGAGCCAGCGCGCCAGGTCGAGACGCGTCGGCGCGGGGCCCGACGACTTCAGCGGATTCAAGACGCCAAGCGTGCCGGGCTGGACTTCCGCGCCGGGGCGGTGAAAATCGCCGCGCAGGTGGATGTGCGTCTTCGGCGGTTGCGGATTGTCGGCGAGCGTCGGCACGACCGACTTCGGCGGCTGCGGCGCGGCCTTCGCATGCGCGTCGAGCGCGTCTTTGAGTTTCCGCGCGGTCGAGTCGATCGTGCGGTGATAAGAGGCGAGCCGCGCGGCTTGTTCGGCGGTACGCTTTGCCCGCGGCGTCTTGATGATCGACGCGACGTCGCCGGGAATCTCATCGTCGTTGACAGGAGGCACGGCCTCGGTGACCGCGATCCGGAACCGCCCAAGCGTGTGTTGACCTCCGTATTGCTGCTTGAGCGTAATCGCGAGCACGACGCCTTGCGGGTCGCCGATCGGCTGCTTCAAGTCGAACAGCGCCGCGTGACGCTTGCCCGTCTCGCCGTTCACAGCCCAGCCCGTCGCGGGGTTGCCGTCCGTCGCGCCCGCCACCGCCCAATCGGGTTGCGAAAAATCGGCGCGAGGATTCACCAGCGCGACCGTCCGGAACGCGTTCGGCTTCGCGATGGGAGCGACTTTCAGCTCAATTTCGCTGAGCACAAAGTTCCCGTTCGGCGCGCGACCCGGCCCGCCCGCAGGCAGCTTTTTGTCCGGCAAAACCTCGACGCGCAGGCAGGTGATGTGCGCGAGCTTCGACTCCGCGACGAGCGCGAGGTCATCGCGTTCGGGATTGGCGTCGGTCGACGCGATCGCGCCGTCGAGCTTCGTCGTCAGCCTGGCGCCGCCGCTCGAACGCAACTCCCGCGGCGCGAGCGTCGTCCAAACGCGCGGCCGATCGAGACCCGGCGCGACGTCGGTTTCCCAGGCGGCCTGACGTTTGGCTCGTTCCGATTTGTCGTCGAGGTCGAACGCGGCCTGCAACTTCGCGTGCGCCGCGTCGAAGTCCGCCTTCGACCGCGCGTAGGCCGCCGCTTCCTCGGGCGTCGGCGACGGCACGTCGACCTCGCTCTCGGAGTTGAAAAACGCGAACATGCTGTAGTATTCGCGGTGCAAAATCGGGTCGTACTTGTGCGTGTGGCACTGGGCGCAGCCGACGGTCAGTCCGAGCCAGACCGTGCCGGTGGTGTTGACGCGGTCGACGACGGCGGCCACGCGAAATTCCTCGGGGTCGACGCCCCCCTCGCGGTTCGTGAGGGTATTGCGATGGAAGCCGGTCGCGGTTTTTTCGAGGACGCCGGCTCGCGGCAGCAGGTCGCCCGCAATCTGTTGGATCGTGAATTGGTCGAACGGGAGGTCGCGATTGAAGGCGTCGATTACCCAGTCTCGATAGCGATAGGCGTAGGGTCGGGGCGAGTCTTTTTCGTAGCCGTCGCTGTCCGCGTAACGGGCGAGGTCAAGCCAGCGGCGTCCCCAACGCTCTCCAAAATGCGGCGACGCAAGCAGGCGATCGACAAGTTGTTCATAGGCGTCGGGCCGCTTGTCGGAAACGAACGCGTCCACTTCGGCCGGGGTCGGCGGCAGGCCGAGCAGATCGAGACTGAGACGCCTGATTTGCGTCGTCCGATCGGCCTCCGGCGAAGGTGCGACGCGCTCCGCCTCGAGCTTGGCCAAGATATAGGCGTCGATCGGATTGCGGATCCAGGCGGGCGTTTTAACGGCCGGCGGCTTGCCTTGCACCGGCACGCGAAAGGACCAGTGTTCGCTCGCCGACGCCGACGCCGATTGGCCCTTCCCCGCGTTGTCGCTCCAACGAGCGCCCTGGTCGATCCAACCTCGCAGCGCCGCGATCTCGTCGCGCGTCAGGGGGTCGCCCTTCGGCGGCATCCGTTTCTCGGGCTCCAGCCCCGCGACGAGATGAACGAGCACGCTCTCGGCACTCTTACCAGGGACGATCACGACGCCGTTGTCGCCGCCCGCGAGCGCCGCGTCGCGCGAGTCGAGCCGCAACCCGCCGCGCTGCTTCTTCGGTCCGTGGCACGCGACGCATCGCTTCGTCAAGAGAGGCTCGACCCGCCGCGCGAAATCAACCGTCGCGGCCTCCGCGGGGGGCAGTTTGCTCACCTCGACTTTGACCGCGGAGACGTCGTCGCCGCGCGCGGTCGCCATCGGCAACGCGGCAGAAATCGCACCCGCCGTAGCGGCAAAGGCGGTCACCAAGGCGAACCACGAGTGATACCAGACGCGGGACAGGGGGCATGAATTCATCGCGCAGACTCCGACACGACCAATCGAGGGCAGGCGAGGAGCAGGCGGGAGCGCGAGTGTGAATCGCAATCGTATCGATTGACGGCTCGCGGCGGTGACACTATCCAGCGTAATCTATATTAGCGTGAGAGAGGGCGTCACGGCAACGTGCTCCGCCCGGAAGGTTCGAGGCCCTCGGTTCGCTTGCCGCCGCCCACGGCGGTCGCTTGTGGTTTGCCGACGGGAAGCGTATGCTCATCACCAGACAGTTGCCGGCTTGAAGATTCAACTCAGCGATGGCCGGCCGGGTCGACTGGAGTGACGATCATGAATCGACGCAGTTCGTTATGGTGGACGCTGCCCGCCGCGCTCCTCTGCGGTTTCAGCGGTCAAGACCCGGCGGGCCAAACGGCCAAGCGACCCGCTCCCGAGTCGGCACCCGCGGCCGAATCGAAGGACCGCGCCGCTGATGCCGCCGCGATTCGTGCGACGAACGACTTATTCATTAAGGCTTACAATGCCGGCAACGCCGAGGCGATCGGCGCGCTGTTCACGGACGACGCCGAGGCGATCGACGAAGAAGGGGAGAGCACCGTCGGCCGCGCGGCGATCACGCAAATGTTCGCCGACGCCTTTGCCGAGTCGCCGGGCGGAAAACTCACGATCGAGTCCGAACGCGTGCGCTTTATCGGACCCGACACCGCGATCGAAACCGGACGTTCGACCGTGCTTCCCGCCGAGAACGGCGAGCCCGACATCGATCGCTACACCGCCGTTTACGTGCGACAAGACGGACGCTGGCTGCAGGCGATCGTTCGTGAACATCCCGACACCACGCTCACTCCGCACGACCGTCTCAAGCAACTGGAGTGGATGCTCGGCGAATGGGTCGACGAGTCCGACGCAGCTTACATCAAAATCAACTGCCGATGGTCGGACGACGGCAACTTTCTGCTCCGCGACTACGTTGTTCAGTTCGCGGGCAAGCCGCAGGCCGCGGGCGTTCAACGCATCGGGTGGGATCCCATTGCCGAGCAATTCCGCTCTTGGATTTTTGACACGACCGGCGGTTTCGGCGAGGGTTTTTGGTCGCGCGACGGATTGCGTTGGGTCGTGAAAACGCGCGGCGCCGACGCCGGCGGAGAATTGGTAACGTCCACTAACGTGATTACTTACGTTAATAAGCATACCATGCGATGGAAGGTGGTCGACCGCACGACCGGCAGCGCCGTCGAGCCCGACATCGACGAATTCACCATCGCGCGACGCCCCCCCGAGCCAACAAAATGATCGGATCACGGCCCCCAGGCGAAACTCAAACTCCCGGTGCGCTCTCAGCGAGGCCTATGATGACGCGGATTACGAAAATGATTGTGGGCGCAGTGCTCGCGACGGTTCTGACGTCAGGCGATACAGCTCTCGCCTTCAGGGGCGGACGCGGCGGCGGGGGCTTTCGAGGTGGCGGCGGCGGTTTCCGTGGATCGATGGGCGGAGCTATGGGTCGTCCGGGCGGCTTTGGCGGTGCGGGCCGACCAGGCGGCTTTGGCGGGGTCGGCGGCATGGGCCGTCCGGGTGGCTTTGGCGGAGTTGGCGGCATGGGCCGTCCGGGTGGAGTTGGCGGCGTTGGTCGGCCGGGCGGTGTTGGTGGAGTTGGCGGCATTGGTCGTCCGGGCGGAGTTGGCGGCGTTGGTCGGCCGGGCGGTGTTGGTGGAGTTGGCGGCGTTGGTCGACCGGGCGGTGTTGGTGGAGTTGGCGGCGTTGGTCGACCGGGCGGTGTTGGCGGCGTTGGTCGGCCGGGCGGCAACAACTTCGGGAATCGCACGAACAACTTCAATCAGTTCAACAATAACACCAACCGCTACAACAATTTCAACAATTTCAACCGCGG
>JAJYDB010000296.1 GCA_021777845.1 Planctomycetota bacterium | reverse complement strand
GGGGGCGCGGGCGGCAAGGGGGGTGACGGCGGCGCGGCCGGCTCGGGAAAGAACGGCGCGATTTACCTCTCCGGCGGTTCGATCACCGTCGGCACGCTCGCGATCTCCGACCCGAATCCGACGCCGCCACCAACCTCGAACCCGATCGGTGCGAAACTCGACGCCGCACCCGCGGGATTGAGTCCAAATCAGATCCGCGCGGCCTACGGGCTGCCCGCGATCGTCAACGGCGTCGTTCCGGCCGCCTGGTCCGGCGCGGGCCAGACGATCGCGATCGTCGTCGCATACAACGACCCCTCCTTGCTCGCGGACGTGCAGACTTTCGACTCCCGCTTCGGGCTGCCGAACCCGCCGTCGCTCGCGATCCTGAACCAGTACGGCCAGGCAGGGTCGCTCCCGAGCGCCGAGCCGGTCGTCCCTGGTCAAGGCGTCGGGATCTGGGCGCAAGAAACGGCGCTCGACGTCGAGTGGGCGCACGCGATCGCTCCGGGAGCGAACATCGTCGTCGTCGAGGCCAACAGCGCGGACGCGAACGACATGTTCGCGGCGGTCGCATCAGCGGCGGCGGTCCCGGGCGTCGCGGTCGTCTCGATGAGTTGGGGCACCCCGGCCGATCCGACCGACTCGACGTACGACGCGAACTTCACGACCCCCGCGGGCCATACCGGCGTCGCGTTTGTCGCGGCGGCGGGCGACTCGGGGACCGCGAGCTATCCGGCCTCGTCGCCGAACGTGCTCGCCGTCGGCGGCACGACCTTGACGCTCAACTCGCAGGGCGGCTACGGCTCCGAAAAATACTGGGCGGACAGTGGTCCCGGACGCGTCCTCTTCGACGCCAACCCATCGACCGGCGTCGCGGTCTACGTGAACACCGTCGCGGCAGCGGGAGGTTCGAGTCGCGACGGCATCTGGAGCGTGCTGGGCGGGACCAGCGTCGGCGCGCCGGCGTGGTCCGCTTTGATCGCGATCACCGACGCGCAACGCGCCGCCGCCGGAGTCTCGGTTCTCGACGGCGCCGGCCAAGCCGTGAACGGGCTCGCCGCCTTGTCGGGGCTCGACTTCCACAACGTCGCGGGCTCAAATAGTCTCGGCTCGCCGGTCGCGAACCTGCTCGTGCCGGCGCTCGCGAGCTTGGGCGTCCCAGGAGCGAACCTCGCCGCGCCGGCCGGCCTGGCACCCTCGACGTCGACACCGGTCGGCTCGTTGCCCAACGTGCCGCCGCCGTCCACGGCCATCCTCGTCCCCGCTCCGGGTCCGGGCAGCCCTGCCGCCGGCGCATCCGCGCCCGGCTTCGGGATGAATGGATCGTCGGCCGGCACGCAAACGCCCGCGACCTCTTCGACCTTCGCCGGATTGGTCCAGTCAAACCCCACCGCGGCGGTCGCGATCGCCGTCTTCAACACAACGCCGTCGACGTCGCAGAGCGATGCCCTCGGGTCACGCTCGCAACACGTCGGCGCGGCGTCGACAACCTCGAAACCGCGGCCGCGATCCCTCCCGCTGAACGCTCGCGCAAAGGAGGTCGACTACCTCTTCGAGCACAGCCGAGACGCCCTGATCGACCACGCGGCGATTGAAATCCGCAGCCGCGGCGGCTCGAGCCGGTCTCGCTCGGGAATCACAAGTCCCTCCGACGCCGGGGCATTTCCGCTCGACACACTGCAAATCGGTCCGCTCGCGGCGCCGCCGCCGCTCAGAATGATTGACGGAGCGTTGGTCACGAGCGGAGGTTTTTACCCGAGACGACGTCCCGGCGCGAGCCGGTCTCGCTAAAGTCGAGTTCGACCTTGGACGCGTCGCCGTGCCGGACGGCGATGCGTTCGCGCCTACCCCTGCGATCTAACGAAGTGTGCATATATTATAATGATGATACAGCAAGCCCTTAACGCCGCGGTCGAGATGCACCGCGCGGGTCAATTCGAAGAAGCCGCGCGGCTTTATCAAGACGTTTTGTCGCGCGAGCACGAGAACGCCGAGGCGCTGCATATGCTCGGCGTACTCTATCATCAACGGGGCGATCACGCGCGGGCGATCGAACTGATCGGCAGGGCGGTCTTCCTGCGCCCGGCTTCGCACGTGTATCACGCGAATCTTGCCGAGGCGTATCGAGCGCACGGCGATTTTGAACTCGCGGCGAACTCGTGTAGGCTTGCGCTCGCGATCTGGCCCGATTATCCCGAAGCGCTCTGCAACCTCGGCGCGGCGTTGCAAGGGCTGGGCAAGTGCGCCGAGGCGGTCCCGCCGCTCCGTCGCGCGCTCGAATTGCGACCGACGTTCGTCGTCGCGCACAACAACCTCGGGATCTCGCTCCGCGAACTCGGCAACGTCGACGGCGCGTACGAACAACTGCGGATCGCGGTCGATCTCGAGCCGAGCTTTGCCCCCGCGCGGACGAACCTGGGCCAGTTGTTGGTCGACCGCGGCGACGCTGCCGAGGCACTCTCACACTGCCTCGAGGCGGTGCGTTTACAGCCCGAGACCGCGACGCTGCACCACAATTTGGGCAACGTCTACCGCGTGCTCGAACGTTGGCCCGAAGCCCGCGCGGCATATCTCGAGGCGCTCCGGCTCGACCCCGACACGGCGCTCACGAACGCGCACCTCGGCCTCGTCCTGCAACGCGATGGAGAGCCGCTCAACGCCCTGCCGCGTCTGCGCAGGGCCGTCGAGCTCGCTCCCGAGAACGCGACCTATTGGGAGTGGCTCGCCGGGCTTCACGACGATCTCGACAACGATCGCGAGTCGCTCGCGTGCTGGGAACGCGTTGTCGCGCTCGCGCCCGCGAACGCCTCGGCGCGGCTCTCACTGGGCTGGAGCTTGCAGGACGACTGCCGCTTCGACGAGGCGCGTCTGCAATATGAGGAAGCGCTGCGGATCCAGCCCGACTCGGGTGCGGCGCATCTCAATTTGGGCGGGCTCGAAGAGGAACTCGGCAACATGCCCGCCGCCGAGGCCGAGTTCCGCGAAGCGCTGCGGCTGCAACCCAACTTCGCCTTGCCGCACGCCCGGCTCGCCGTTTTGCTCCGTGCCGATCTGCCCGACGACGACCTCGCCGCGCTCGATCGTCGACTGCTCGACGCCGATCTTAACCCCGGCCCGCGGGCGCGGCTGCTGTTCGCCCTCGGCCAGGCGCTCGACGCGCGCGGCGACTATGATCGCGCCGCCGAGTGCGCCGCCCAGGCGAACGCGCTCGCGCTCGAACACCTGCCGCCGCATCGACGCTATACCCCCGCCGATCACGAGCGGTTTGTCGGCAACATGATCGACGCCTTCAACCCCGACTTTTTCGCGATCAAGCGCCGGCCGGCCGCCGACGGCCGCCGTCCCGTCTTCATCTTCGGACTGCCTCGCTCCGGGACGACTCTCATCGAACAGGTGCTCGCGAGCCACCCGTCGATTCACGGCGCGGGCGAACTCCGCCTCGGCCGCCGCTCGTTCGAGTCGATCCCCGCCGTGCTCGACCGCCCCGGCGCGTCGGTCGCGCTCGTCCCCGCCCTCGACGACGACGCGCTCGAGACTCTCGCCGCGCGACATCGCGCCGAACTCGACAGACTCGACGGCGGCGCGTCGGCCTGCATCGTCGATAAGATGCCCGACAACTACATGTACCTCGGATTGCTGGCGTTGATGTTCCCTCAAGGCGTCTTCATTCATGCTCGACGCGACCTCCGCGACATCGCGCTCTCGTGCTGGATGACCGACTTCCGCAGCATCCGCTGGGCCAACGACCAAGACCACATCGCCCACCGCTGCGGACAGTATCGACGCTTCGTGGACCACTGGCGCGCCGTCCTGCCCGTTCCCGTGCACGAAGTTCAGTACGAAGAGACCGTGTCCGACCTCGAAGCCGTCGCGCGCCGGCTCGTCGACGCCTGCGGGCTCGACTGGGACCCCGCCTGCCTCGATTTCCATCACAACCGCAGACCGATCCGCACCGCGAGCGTCGCCCAGGTCCGCAAACCGCTTTACAAAAGCTCGGTCGCGCGCTGGAAACGCTATGAGTCGTCGCTCGCGTCGCTTTTCGGCAACATCCCGACGAACACGCCTTGCAACGCGTCCGAAGAACCGTAATCTAAACAATTGAGCGCAGTCGAGGACTCTTTTACTGCGGAGTAATGCTAATGCGTATATTTGTAGCAATTGCTGTTTTGTGTGCCTTCGCGGGTGCATCCGCGCACGCCGGAGGCATCGGGCTCAGCCTCGCGGGGACCAGCGTGAACTGGAGCTCGCCGAGCGCAACCTCGCCGACGATGGTCGTCACCGTGCTGAACCCGAACGGCGACGAGCCCGACCCCGTCGTCGCCTGGTCGCTTGGATTGGCCGTTTCGGGCGAGGCCGGCTCGGTCGGCACGGTCAAGTTCGCGGGTTACTCGACCCCGAGCAACTACCTCTTTTCGCTCGACCCGAACGGATCCGGCGGCATTTCGACCACGACGTCGCTTCCCTCGTCGTCGATCGGATCGATCACCGACATCGCGAACGACAACGGCGTCGCGGTTCCCTCGGCCGGTGCGAATTTGCTCGCGCTCACGTTTAGCGCGACCTCAAACGCGTACGGCGTCTTCGACGTCTTCGCGGTCCCGTACGACGGCGTCTCCCAAGGTTCGTATTGGCTCGATGGAAACACAAGCTCGACGGGCTATCCGCCGATCTCGTTTCTGAACGCTCCACAGGGGGGAGGCAACCTCTTGCTCGGCACGATCACAATTCCGCCGCCGATCACGGGCGCGACGCCCGAACCCGGCACGATCGTTCTGCTCGGTACGGGCGGTCTCACTCTCGTGTTCGTAGCGCTGCGTCGGCGTCAAGCGTCGCGGCGCTCGGTCTGAATGCGTCCGCGCCCAGGCTTTCACTTTCCGAACCCGCTCGGATATTCTGGCAGGCCGTGGCCGCGTTGAATCGCGGCAGGATGTCCCGATCGCCGTGGGGTTCGCCGTAATGTCGTCGCAAAACTCGCATCAGCCTCGTACCACCGCGTTGGTTACGGGGGCCGGCCGCGGGATCGGACAAGGAATCGCGCGTCGACTTGCGGCGTCGGGGTTGAAGGTCGCTTTGGCCGATATCGACGGCACGGCGGCGGAGCAGTCGGCCGCGGCGCTGCGGGCCGAAGGTCACGAGACGATCGGGATCAAACTTGACGTCGTCTCCGCCGACGACTGGGCGCGCTCGATCGGCAAGGTCCTCGACGCCTGGGGCATGCTCGAGGTCCTCGTCAACAATGCCGGCATTAGTCCGCGCGGGACCGCCGCGGAGACCGACGAGGCGCTCTGGGACCAGACGCTCGCGATCAACCTGAAAGGTCCGTGGCTCGGTATTAAAGCCGCGCTGCCGTCGCTGCGTGCACGGGCCGGCACGATCATCAACATCGGTTCGACGCGGGCGACACGCC
>JAJYDB010000295.1 GCA_021777845.1 Planctomycetota bacterium | reverse complement strand
CGATGAATCGAGAGGTCGATGTGTGCCGAGGATCGTTGATCGTGCGTTCGACTGAATCTATGCGTTTCAGTTTGGTGCGAGGAGTTTGACGGCCGCGCGGATTCGCTTCAGATCGACCCATGCACCAATCTTTTCCTCGTCGGGAAGGTCGGCGTTCGGTTTGTCCACGCCGTAAAGGTGACGGATCACCGGTCCCCCGGTCGTCGCCGCGAGCAGGAGCTCGGCGTGTTGCTTGGCGTTGCGCGTCAATTTGCGCGCGTGAAGATAGGCGGTCAAGACCCGGCAGGCCTCGGCGAACACGGTGTCGTAGACCGCCTGCGCGATCGCGGGTGATCGAGCGGCGGCGGTCAGCGCGACACGCTGATAACCGACGGCGTCCTGCCAGCACACCAACTCCACGAACCGGCCGCAGAACAAAGCGACCGCCTCAATCGGGTCCGCGGAGTAGGCCTCCGGGCTGCGCAGTTTGCCGAGGAACAAGCCCTTGATCAGGTGGACCACCGCCGAGAACAGCTCGTCCTTCGACTTGAAGTGCGCGTAAACGGTCGGCTTGGTCGTCCCGGCACGGGCCGCGACGTCGTCCATGCTGGCGGCGTCCAGACCCAACTCCAGAAAAACCCGTTTGGCAGCCCAGACGATGCGGTCCCGCCGCTCGTCCCGCGAAAGCGAGCGGAACCGCGGCCCCTCGTTGAACATCAAAAACCTCGGTATCTTAACTTGACGGTAAAGTACACGCTGCCTATCATTCGCTGCGTCGGCGATTAATCTTAGCAGGAGTGAAGCTCGATGAGTGAAACCGCACTTGGCGGCCGGTTCCAGTTCCCAGGCACGTCGTTGACGGTTCATCGGATCGGCTACGGCGCGATGCAGTTGGCGGGCCGGGGCGTGTTCGGGCCGCCGCAAGACGTTGATGCGGCCGTCGCGGTGCTGCGCGCAGCGGTCGCGGCCGGCGTTGATCATATCGACACGGCCGACTTCTACGGCCCGCACATCACGAACCAGATCATCCGCAAAGCGCTGCACCCGTATCCCGACGGCCTGGTCGTCGTCACCAAGATCAGTGCTCGTCGCGGCGCGGACGGCTCGTGGATTCCGGCGCTCGCACCTGAAGAGCTGACTCAGGCCGTGCACGACAACCTCCGCAATTTGGGCCTGGATGTGCTCGACGTCGTCAACTTTCGCAGCATGCACGGGATCACCGAGGCCGTCGAAGGGTCGATCGAGGCGCCGCTGACCGTGCTTGCGGACCTCCGGCGCAAGGGGCTGGTTCGCCACATCGGGGTGAGCAACGTCACGCCCGCGCAGGTCGAGGAAGCACGCCGGATCGCCCCGATTGTCTGCGTGCAGAACTGCTATAACGTCGCTCTTCGCCGCGACGACGCGCTGATCGACGACCTGGCCAGGCAGGGGATCGCGTACGTGCCTTACTTCCCGCTCGGCGGCTTCACTCCGCTGCAGTCGTCCATCTTGTCGGCGGTCGCGAGCCGGCTCGGTTCCACGCCGATGCAGGTCGCACAGGCGTGGCTGTTGCACCGCTCGCCCAACATCCTGCTGATCCCCGGCACGTCGTCGCTCGCCCACCTGCGCGAGAATCTGGCCGCCGGGCAATTGACCCTCACGCCCGAGGTCTTGACGGAATTGGACGCGATCACCCCGATCGCGGCGACCCACTGATTCTTTTCGAGGAGAACTGCCATGCGTGTTTTCGTGACCGGCGCGACCGGCTTCATCGGCTCCGCCGTAATTCCAGATCTCATCGAGGCGGGCCACCAGGTGCTCGGCCTGGCTCGTTCGGACGCGGGGGCGGCGTCGCTCGCCTCGGCCGGGGCCGAGGTGCATCGAGGCGACCTTGAGGATTTGGAAAGCCTGCGCCGCGGGGCCGCGCTCGCGGACGGAGTGATCCACCTCGGGTTCATTCACGATTTCTCGCGATTCCAAGAGGTCTGCGAGGCCGACAGGCGGGCCATCGAGGCGATGGGCGAGGCGCTCGTCGGCTCCGATCGGCCCTTGGTCGTCACCTCCGGGACCGGCATGGGCAACCCGGGCCCTGGTCAACTCGCAACCGAAGACCACTATGATCCCGATCATGCGATCCCGCGGGCTGCCTCGGAAGTCGCGGCGGAGGCGGTCGCGGCGCGCGGCGTGCGCGTGTCGGTGGTGCGCTTGCCGCAGGTCCACGACCAGCTCAAACACGGCCTGGTCACCTACTCGATCGCCGTCGCTCGCGAGAAGGGCGTCTCGGCTTACATCGGCGACGGACTCAACCGCTGGCCCGCGGTTCACCTGCTCGACGCCGCGCCGCTTTATCGGTTGGCGCTCGAAAACGGCACCCCCGGCGCGAGGTATCACGCCGTCGCCGAAGAGGGCATTCCGGCCCGCGCGATCGCGGAAGCCATCGGGCGCGGATTGAAGATTCCGGTCGTCGCCCTCCCCCCCGAGAAGGCCGGCGAACACTTCGGCGGACTCGGGTACTTCGTCGGGTTGGACATGCCGGCCTCCAGCGAACTGACGCGGCGGCGGCTCGGCTGGCGACCGACGCAGCAGGCCGGAATGATCGACGACCTCGACCACGCGCGCTGCTTTTAATGCCTCGTCGGCCCGCGCCCACGAAATCCGCTTCCCCGGCGGCGATTCGACGTCGGATCCTTGCGGGTGCGGCGATCGCGACAACGAGAGCGCGTCGAATTACGCAGTCCCGAAACCGTCGCGACGGTTTCGATCCGGACGCTGATCCGCGGTTTATGCCGCCGGGTTTCGAGCCGACAATGCTTCGTCCGTCGCGATGGAGCGACGCACTTCATTCCTATTCGAGGGTCAGGCCGTCGATCCAGAATCGCAAGGTGGGCGCGCCCCACGAGTCGAACGCAATCGAGACGGCGCGGGCGATCGCGGGGAGGTCGCCGTCGCGCTGCCAATGGGCGTCGCCGCCGAGCGGGATCTCGAACCGTCGCCAGCCGATGCGGGCCTCGTTGTTGTCGAGGTCGCGCATCAGGTCGCGGCCCGCGCGCGGCTCCAGGCGGCAGACCGCGCCGTCCTCGCCGTGTAGGACCAGGAACGGCCCCCCCTGCCAGCCGGTGACGTCGGCGTTGATCGCCTTCAGCCAGAACGTCAGCTTCGTTTTGCCCTTCAAAGACCAGGCGGCGTCGCGCGACTTCGGGTACGTCAGCGCCGCGCGGAAGCCTGAATAAGGCGCAACGACGACACGCAACGACGACTTGCCGATCAAACGCTCGACGAAGTCGTTGTCGAACACCGCCCGCGAAGACTGCTCGTTGCTGCGCGCGCGGTCGTGAAAATCCTCGATCGACCACCCGGCCGGCGTCCCCTCGGTGCCCAGCTCGACGACCTCGCGCACCACATACACGTCGCCCCGCGCCGGATCGGTCAATCGCCCGTTCGTGACGTTCAGCCCGACCCGATGAAAGCCGACCTGGCCAAACTCGTGCACCAGCCGCGGACCGCTCCGGAACCCGCCGTCGCCGAGATCCCACGTGAATTGTAAGGCGTGACCAGCCGGATCGACGCTCCCCGAGGCATCCCACGACGCCGGCATCCCAACTTGCGCCGACGTCGGCCCGTCGAGCTTCGCAACCGGCGGCCGCGCCGTCGCCGCGATGACTCCCAAGGATTCGGTCAGACGTGTGACGTCGCCGTCGTTCGCGACGTCGCCGTCCGCGTTGTCGCGATACGTGTTGCCCGCGATCACGACCCAATCGGCGTGCTTCGCGTAAACGCCCCAGCGGTTCTGGGACAACACGTTGCGCTCGATCACCCAATGGTAGGCACGCCACTTTTTGCCCTGGCTGTCAAGGTCGCCGACCAGCGCGATGCCGGCCCCGTTGTTCCCCGCGCAAACGTTGTCGCGCGCCAACGTGTGGCTCGACGAGCCGAACATGAACACGATGCCCGCGTGACCTCGACCCGGCAGGTGCGGCGAGTTGTGATGCCCGCTCGCCAGACCGTTGTACGAAGCCTCGTTGCCGATCAGACGCGTCTCGTCGGAACCGCCCATCCAGAACCCGTAGCTGCAATGATTGGCCTTATTTTTCACGAACACGTTCCGCGGCGCCCAGCACTCGAAGCCGTTGTTGTTCGCGTACGAGCAGTCGTTCCCCTCGAACACGTTCCCCATGCTGCACCAACCATTCAGCACACGCACGAAAATGCCGTCGCCGCCGTGGGTGCAGTCGTTGTTCACAAACCGATTCCCGTTCGAACCGCTCTCGATCAACACCGACGTCGAGTCGCGCGCATGCACCTCGCCCGGTTTGATCCGAATGCCGTAACTCAAGTTGTTGCCGCGAATTGTGTTCCGACACGCCGTCCAGAGTTTGAGGCAGGTGTTCGAGGCGTGCGCGAAGTCGTTGCTTTCGACCACGTTGTCGTCCGAGTCGACGAGCGCGCACGCGTCCCAAACCCGGTTCGCCTTGTTCTTGCGCAAGACCGACTTGCGGACGCGCTCGAGTACGATCCCGCCGCGACGCCCGTTCTCGCCCCAACCAAAGTCGGGGTCGCTAAAATTGTCCGAGAAGTTGCAATTTTCGACCGTCCAGCCCTCGGCGTCGCTCACCCGCAGCCCCGTCTCCCAGCCCTTTGCATTGATATTCCTGAGCGTCACGCCCGATACGCCCGCCGCCGTGATCGCCGTCCCGCGATACTCCTTCGTCGGCCCCCCCTTGGCTCCGACGAGCCACGCGCCGCGACCGTCGATCGTCACCCCCGACCGCTTCACGACGATCGACCCATACGTCCGTCCCGGGTCGAGCACGACATCCGACGTCACCTCCAACGCTGCTCCCGCGTCCCCCTTGGTCGACCCCTCGCCCGCGCGCGAACCCGTCGCGGGACCAAGGATCAAACATGCGCTCAACAAAACGGCAACAAGCGGCGGCAGCTTCGTTCGCATTGTCGTAATCTCTTCGATGTCTATCCCCATCGGATCGGGCGTCTTCGCCCCCTCGTCCAACTTACCGGCGCGACGCCCCCGGCACCAGCGCGACCCCAAATCGGCGTTCGGTCCGCACCCGCGGCCCGGTCCTCAAGGCAACCTAATCGCCCTTCAGCCGGCAAATTCATGCCGGCCGTCAAATCCCCGCACGTCAAGCGACCCCACCGAAATCATTTTTCCTAGTCGTTATATTTTGCCCAAACTTAAGTTGGCTTCGTTTGGTTGCGCAGGTGCGGCCGGGCGGGTTTCCGCGGTTCCGGCCGCACAAACGGTCGTTTGACGAAACGAAGCCAATCGCGTTTACGATCTGACAGAATTTGGACTTACGTCGAGCCTGATGGAGTTTGTACAGGTAGTGTGAGGCGCGCAACGGGTCTGCGGATCGCGACCGAGCGTGCCGGACGACGGGGTGCTCGTGGTTGGGCGCGCGGACCGAGATCGGGCTGACCGCCGGG
>JAJYDB010000038.1 GCA_021777845.1 Planctomycetota bacterium | reverse complement strand
TCGCAATCCGCAACGTCTCGACCATCGCCTCGCAACCCCGCCCACGACGTCCAACGTTCCCTTTACTCTACCACGAGCCGAGCCGCTCGCACACGTACGCGCTCGCGCGTGCGCCCGCGATCCTCATACCTCTGGAATCGCCTCGGAGCGTCGATCATCTCGCGGCACCATCCCAGCAACCCGAACGCCCCGCGTCAAGACATTATCACACACGGTCAAGCCCCATTCTTTCGAATTGTCCGCGGACCGCCCCGACAACGCACTCCGCGGTGCCCGGTTGATCGGCGTCGCCCCGAAGGCTACCCTGCCTTGCGACGATCTTGGAACGTCCCGCGCACCTGGCCGGCCGTGCTCGCGCGCCTGCCGACGCCTTCCTTTCTATGGGAGCGACCCCCATGCCCGGCACACGCAAAATCGCCACGGCGGTCGGCTTTGTGATCCACCTGCTCATCGGCCTGTTGCTCGTCTTTGCGGGCTACGCGAAACTTTCCGGCGGCATGCCGGCCGAAGTCATGGAAAAGCTCGCCGCGCGCGGGCTCAGCGACTGGATCAAAATCATCGCGGTCGGCGAAATCGTCGTCGCCGTCCTGCTGGTCCTGCCGTGGACGATGCCGGTCGGCCTTTTGCTCGAATCCGCGCTTTGGGGCGGAATCATCCTCGAGAACATGGAGACCGGCCAGTCGTTCACGCCGTTCGCGGTCATGATGATCCTCTCCTGGGCCGCCGCGGCGCTGCGTTACCCGCCGATTCTGGGCGCCGCCTTCCTGCCGAAGCCGGAAGCCGCCCCCGCCCCTGCCCCTGCCCCTGCCCCGACAGCCTGAACTCACAAGGAACCCACGTCCATGCGGATTCGTCGGATTGCTGCGTATCGCGTCGAGTTGCCGCTCGTCGAGCGGGTCTATCGATGGTCGGGCGGGAAGTCGGTCGAGGTGTTCGACAGCACGCACGTCGCGGTCGAGACCGACGACGGCCTCGTCGGCTGGGGCGAGGTCTGTCCGCTCGGAACCTTCTATCTGCCCGCGTACGCCGAGGGAGTGCGCGCGGGGGTCGCCGAGCTGGCCCCGCATCTGATCGGACTCGACCCGACGCGGCTCGGCGGCCTCAATCGAGCCATGGACGCAGCGCTCAAGGGGCACCCGTACGTCAAAAGCGGCATCGACATCGCGTGCTGGGATCTGCTCGGCAAGGCGTCGGGCCTGCCGGTCTGCACCTTGCTGGGCGGTCGTTACGGCGACGACTTCGTCTTGTATCGAGCCATTTCGCGCGACGACCCCGACGCGATGGCGGCGTCGGTCGCGGGTTATCGCGAGCAGGGTTACACGCGGTTTCAGCTCAAGGTCGGCGAGGCTGTGGAGATCGACGTCGCGCGGGTGAAGGCGGTCGCGGCGGTGCTCCAGCCCGGCGACCGGCTCGTCGCCGACGCGAACACGGGCTGGTTCATGCACGATGCCGCCCGCGTCGTCCGCGCCCTCCGCGACGTCGACGTTTACATCGAGCAGCCCTGCCTTTCGTATGAGGAATGCCTCGCGATCCGACGCCGGACCGACCTGCCGTTCATTCTCGACGAGTCGGTCGACGGCCTCGAGATGCTGCTGCGCGGTCGCGCGGATCTCGCGATGGACGCGGTCAACCTCAAGATCAGCAAGCTCGGCGGGCTCACGAAAACGCGGCAGGCGCGCGACCTCTGCGCGGCGCTCGGGATCGCGATGACGATCGAGGACAGTTGGGGCGGCGACGTCGCCACCGCGGCGATCGCGCACCTCGCGCACAGCACCCCCCCCGAGCTCCTCTTCACCTCGACCGACTTCAACAGCTACGTCACCGTCTCGACCGCCGACGGCGCGCCGCGACGCAAGCACGGACGACTCGCCGCCTCGACCGCGCCCGGACTTGGCATCGCGCCGAAAATGGACGTCCTCGGCAAGCCGCTCGTCGACGTCTCGGGGTGATCGAGCCGAACCACGAACGCCGCGTTCGACCAAATCGGCGCCCGGTCGCTTGGCACGCCGGATCGGGCGCGGATACCATGTTAATTCCATCAAAATGCACGATCGACGGTCGACCTCGCCCCGACCGTGGTCCCAACCTCGTGCCTCAACGGGAGACCAAATCCGTGCTCAACGCCTTTCGAGGTCGCCTCTTTTACGCGGCGGGGCTGGTGTTCGCCCTCAGCTCCGCGACCGCGCACGGGCAGGATCGACTGAAGTCGATGCCCGGTTACGATCGTCACGAAGAGTTGAACGGCAAGCTCCGCGGCGCGATGAAGCCGGGCGTTGTGAGCGGGACTTGGCTCGACAACGGCGCGAAGTTTGAATTCACGAAGGACGGCAAGAAGCTCGTCGTCGACGTCGCGACCGGTGCGCTTTCCGAGCCGCCCGCGCAGCCCTCCAAAAAGCCCGCGACGTCCCCCCCGGCCGCGATCCGTCGTCGACGCGCCGGCCAGGCGCGCGGCGAAGGCCCGCCCCCCGCGCGCGGCCGTCAATATACCTACGCGACCTCGCCCGACGGCACCCTGAAGGCGTTCTATCGCGACGCCAACCTCTGGCTCGGCGACCCGCACGAGGTCGTCACGATGAAGATCACCAAAGACGGCGACGACAAAGCCAAAATCCGCTACGGGACCGCCTGCTGGGTCTACGGCGAAGAACTCTATCAGGTCACCGCGATGTGGTGGTCGCCCGACAGCAAGAAAATCGCCTTCTACCGGTTCGATCTGAACCCGGTCGCCGAATACCACCTGCAAATGAATCAGACCAGCCTCGTCAGCAACGCCGACGTCGAAGCCTATCCGAAGGCGGGCGCGCCGAACCCGATCGTCGACCTGCTCGTCTACGACCTCGCCTCGAAAAAGACGACGAAGGTCGACGTCCGCGACGGCAAGCCCTTCGGCGACGGCGTCATCGGCCACTACGTTTACGACATCTCTTGGACCGCCGACTCGAAGGAGTTGCTCTTCCATCGCGCGAACCGTCGTCAGAACGTCGTCGAACTCGCCGCCGCCAATCCCGACACCGGCAAGGTGCGCGTCGTCGTCCGCGAGGAGTGGCCCGCGAGCTGGGTCGAAAACTCGCCTGAAATGAAGTTCCTCAAAGACGGCAAACGCTTCATCTGGGCTTCCGAACGCACAGGCTTCAAGAACTATTACCTCTACGACCTCAGCGGCAAGCTGCTCGCGACGCTCACCAATCATCCGTTCGAGGTGGGCTCGATCGTCCGCGTCGACGAGTCGCCCGGCGTCCTCTGGTACACCGCCCGCGGCGGCGACAATTACCTGAAAATGCAGCTCTATCGCGTCGGACTCGACGGCAACGGCACCACTCGTCTCACCGACCCCGCGTTCCACCACGGAGCGGGCTTCGGGCCGTTCGGCGGCTCGACGTTCGACATCGCCCCCGACGGCAAGCACTTCATCGACGTCGCCCAGACGCACGACAAGCCGCCCGCCACGCGCCTCGTCAACGCCGCGACCGGCGACATCGTCGCCACGCTCGCCGAGAGCGACATGACGCAGTTCGAGAAGCTCGGCCTGAAGCGCGTCGAGGGCTTCACGTACAAGTCGGCGGACGGCTCCTCGGAGCTGCTCGGCCTCTTGCACAAGCCTTCAAATTTCGACCCCGACAAGAAGTATCCCGTGCTCGTGAGCATCTACGCCGGGCCGGCGACCAACGGCGCGTCGGAGAACTTCACGACCCCCGCCGGCGACACCGAGTACGGCTTCCTCGTCGTCAACCTCGACGCCCGCAGCGCCGCCGGCCGCGGCAAAAAGGCGCTCGACGCGCTCTATCTCAACTTCGGCAAGGTTGAAATCGACGACCTCGCCGCCGGCATCAAGTCGCTCCGCGATCGCCCTTACGTCGACAAAAACCGCGTCGGCGTGCACGGGACGTCGTACGGCGGGTATGCCTCGGCGCTCTGCCTGTTGCGTTATCCCGACGTGTTTCAAGCCGCGTCGGCGTCCTCGGCGGTCACCGACTTCCGCCAGTACGACTCGATCTACACCGAGCGCTATATGTGGCTGCCGCGCGAAAACAAGAAAGGCTACGACTTCGGCAGCGCGATGCACTACGCGAAAGATCTGAAGGGCCGGCTCTTGATCTATTACGGCACCGCCGACGACAACGTCCACCCCAACAACGCGATGCAACTGATCGCCGCCTTGCAATCCGCGGGCAAGAGCTTCGAGGTCCAGGTCGGACCCGACAAAGGCCACACCGCGGTCAATCACGACCGGATGATGGAGTTCTTTATCGAGAACCTCGTCCTCAAAAAGCCCGCCGCGATCGAGTCGGCGTCGCGCCGCTAAGGTCAGCGCGGGCGGCCAAAACCAACGGCCGGGGACGGGCTCGACCCGCCCCGGCGCGTCCTGATCACGATCGACTTCAGAGCCTCACTTCCCGGGGGAAGCGGGCTTGTTCAAGGCCGCGCGGGCGGCTTTCAAACGCAGCCCCTCGGCCTTGTTGAGCAGCTCCTTCGCCTGCATTTCAAGGTCTTTCGCCTCGCGTTCGAGCGCCGCGGGCGAATCGGCGGGGGTCGTCGGACCGGCCGGCGGCTTCGGCTTGGCCGCCACTTTGATGCGCTCGACCGCCGACTCGAGGATCCGCTTCGCGAACTGCTCCTCGGTTTTGAGACGCGCCTCGAGCGCCGGCAGGGCGCGGGCGACGTTCGCCTCGGCGAGCGCATCCCAGACGCTGATCCGGACGCCGCGGTCGTTGTCGTCGACGAGCGCGATCAAGGCGTCCTGGACCTCGCGGTCGTCCTTCGCGAACGACGCCAGCTTGCCGAGCGCGGCCCGACGCATGCCCGGGGTGTCGCCGCCGCGCGCCAGTTGCAGAGCCTTTTGACGCATCTCGGGACCGTCGCCGCTGAGCAATTCGCGCAACGCCTGGGCCGCGATCCGGTCCGACTTGCCCTTCATCGCCAAACCCTGCGCCACCAGGGCGTCCTTATCCTTCGGGTTGTGCTTGAGCAGCCCCGCGAGCGCCGCCGAGCGCACGCCGTACGCCTCCTTCGGGTCGCTCCAAAGCTTGCGGAAGAGCGCCTCGGTCGAGTCGTCGCGGCCCAATTGCGCCAGCGCCTCCGCGGCGACCCTGCGCACGTTCGCGTCGGGATCGCCCGCGGCCTTCAGCAGCGATCCGCGCGCCGCCTCGCCGTGCTTCGACAACTCCCCGACGATCGCCTGCCGCGCCTCACGCGTCTTTTCCTTCGGCCAGGCGTCCGCGAGCGCGTGCAACGCCGCGGCGTTGTCCTTCGCCGCACCCAGCTTCTCCGCCGCCGTCAGACGCCCCAGCACGTCGGGGTCGTGAGCCATCTCGTAAATCCACTCCGCAAGCGGCTTCTCGAAGTCGAGCGTCTTCAGCACCCAACCCTTCGGGTCGATCCGCACCATCTTCGGCTCCAGAGGCGCCGCGATCACGAACTCGTGCTTCGCCTCGTCGATCACGATCGGCACGTCGCGCGTCCCCTGCTCGTCGGTGATCGACAGCACCGTCGGGATCCGGAACAAAGGCGTCATCTCGTCGACCTTCTGCGTCTGCTCGATCGCCACCCGCGCCGTCTTGTCGAGCGGCTCGTAATGCCACTTCGCCTTCAGCTCGGGGTGCCCCCCCTTCCGCGTCCATTGGTCGAAAAACCACTTCAAATCCTGCCCGGACGCGTGCTCCATCGACTTCTTGAAGTCGTCGGTCGTCACGTTCGTCAGCTTGTGATCCGCGACGTACTCCTGAATCCCCTTCCGGAACGCCTTCGATCCAATCACCCCCCGCAGCGTGTGCAAAATGCACGCTCCCTTCGGGTACGTCACGCCGTCGAACATCCGCTCGGGCTCGTCGTAACGCGTCTCGACGATCGGCCGCCGATATACCCGGTCGCTCTGCAAATACTGACGCTTGTTGCGGTCCATCGTGATTTGGAACGCTTCCTCGCCGCGGTCGTACTCGGTGAAAAGCGGGTCAAAATAGCTCGCGAACCCCTCGTTCAGCCAAATCTGCGACCAGTCGGTGCACGTCAAATAGTCGCCGAACCACTGGTGCGCCAGCTCGTGCGCCAGCAGGCTGTCCGATGAAAGCTCGAGATACGCGGTCTCGTCGGCGATGATGAAGTCGTTCAGAGTCGTCGCGCTGATGTTCTCCATCCCCCCCGCGGTGAATTGCGGCACCACCACCTGCGCGTACTTCGCGTACGGATACGGCCGGCCGGTGTAGTTCCCGAAAAACTCCACCATCTTGGGAGTGTGGCCGAGCGCGCGGCGGATCGTCGCCGGATCCGTCGGCTTCAGAACGTAATAGTCCACCGGCAGCCCGCCCGCCTTGTCGTGGACAATCTCGAAGTCGCCGATCGCGAGCGAAATCAAATAAGTGGAGTGCGGCAACTCCATTTTCCAGTGATACGTCGCCATCCCCTTTTGCGCCGCGTCCTCCACTTCCGCGAGACGGCCGTTCGAGAGCACGAACAAAGGCTTTTTCACCGTGACGAAGGTCTCGGTCGTCGTGCGGTCGTTCGGCGCGTCGTAGCACGGCAGCCACTCGCGGGTCTCCTCGGCCTCGCCCTGCGTCCAAATGCAAATCGAACGCTTCGGGTGCTCGGCGTCGGGACGAGTGAAGTAGAGTCCCTTCGTCGGGTTGTGCGTCTCGAATGAGATCGCCAGGTCGAGCGTGTCCTTCGGCCCGTACGGCTTGTCGAGCGCGATCTTCAACTTCCCGTCGCGCGTCGTGAATTTACACTCCACCGGCTTGCCGCCGTTCGCCGCGAGCGTCGCCTTCTTCACCGTCACTTTCGCGCCGCTGTCGAACTCCACTGAATCGAGCTTCTCGAACAGAGGCGAAAGCGTGTGCGTGACCGTCCCCGCCGCGGTGTCGGTCTTCGGCGGCGTCGGGTCGTCCTCCTTCGGCGTGATCGTCACCGCGATCACCATGTGCTTGACGTCGTAGCTCCGCAGACGCTCCAAACGCCGAGGCGTGTCCGCCTTCGCGAACGGACGTCGCTCCCCGGACGCCGCGCTACGCGCCCGACGGTTCGGCTGCGCCCGCGCCTCGGGTGCAAAACTCGCGGCCATCGCCGCGATGCCCAAACAAAAAAAGACCAACCGGCGAGACGTTCTACAATTTCGCATGGAGTGCGCTCGATAAAGGATGGTGAAATAGTTGCGCGGACGCTCCTCGCCGGGGAGAGCGAGTCGTTGCCGGCCCGACCGTTCGCGTTCGTGGCGAGCCACAACCGCGGTCGGGACTTTCGCGAATCTGGGCGATCCATGAAGATTGTGTCAAACACAACGGTCGCGGGCAACCGCCGCGTTCTCGATTCTCGATCCAACCCGCAAGGAAGACGACCGTGAAAGTCTGGGCGATCTCCGACCTCCACCTCAACTTCGGCGGCCCGGATCGCCGCGACGACCTCTCCTTGAAACGACGCGAACAGGCGCTGCGCGTCGAGCGCGAGTGGCGCGCCGTCGTCGCCCCCGACGACCTCGTCCTCCTCCCCGGCGATATCTCGATGGCGCGCAACCATCGCGACGTCCAGCCAGACCTGGCCTGGATCGACCGACTGCCCGGCCGCAAGATTTTCTCCCCCGGCAACCATGACGCCTGGTTCGGCAAGGTCCTCGGCATCCGCCGCTTCCTGCGACGCTCCCAGTTCGCGGTCAACGGCGACTCCCTCCACTTCGGCGACGTCGTCGTCTGCGGATCGCGCAGCTACCCCGCCGACGACGAAACCGAGCCGCTCCGAAAAAAAGAGGATTCCCTCCTCTTTGACCTCAGAATGGCACTCCTCCGCGCAACCACCCACCGCGACATCATCCGCCAGAAGGGCAAATCTTTCGGTATCCCCGTCAACGTGCAACTCTACGTGCTCTGGCACCACCCCCCCTTCAACCGCTACGGAATCCCCAGCCGAGCCGCCGAAACCCTCGCCGAGCACGAAGTCGATGTCTGTGTCTATGGACACCTCCACGCAATTAGCCAGTGGGGCCGCTCCCCTCAAGGGCTCCACGACAACGTCCGCTACTACTGCGTCGCCGCCGACGCCGTCGGTTTTCGACCGCTCAGGGTCGACAACTCGATCGAGCCCACGATGCTACCCTTTTAACCATCACACTTTCCAACTTGTCGAACCAGGAATCGAATCGATGTCGGCAGTACGCTCGTTTAAACAGGAATTAGTCGGCGTCTTTGGCTTCCCCGTCGCCGAGAATCCGACGCAAGCCATGATTGAGCCTGCCTTTGCGGCTCTCGGGCTCGACTGGCGCTACCTCACCGTCGAGGTCCGCCCGGAACAGCTCGCCGACGCCGTCCGCGGCGCTCGCGCCATGAACTGGCGCGGCTTCAACTGCACCATTCCGCATAAAATCGCCGTGATTCCCCATCTTGACCAGCTATCACAAGTTGCCGAAGCCATCGGCGCGGTGAACTGCGTCGTCGCGCGCGACGGTCGCCTCATCGGCGACAACACCGACGGCAAGGGCTTCCTCCAATCCTTGCGCAGTTTGTGCGCAATCCCCGGTTTGAACGTCACCATCCTCGGCGCGGGAGGCGCCGCGCGCGCCGTCGCGGTGGAGCTGGCCTGCGCCGGTGCTGCCAAATTGACAGTGGTCAACCGTACTGGTCCACGCGGCCAAGAACTGGCGCGCGACGTCCAGGCGCGGACGGGCGTTCCCACGACCTTTGAAAAATGGGAAGGCGAGTATCCAGTGCCCGCCGACGTCGACGTTCTGGTGAACGCGACCTCGATCGGCCTATACCCCGATCTCGACGGCCGTCCTCAGGTCGATTTCGGACACGTCGCGCCGAGCTTGATCGTCTGCGACGTGATCCCCAACCCGCCGCACACCAAGTTCTTGCGGGAAGCCGAGTTGCGCGGACTTAAAACGCTCGACGGGCTGGGCATGCTGGTGCATCAGGGGGTGATCGGGATCGCGCTGTGGACCGGCCTCGCGGCCGACCCCGAATTGATGCGGACCGCGCTCCGCGACGCACTGGGCGCATGACCAAACCGCCGCGACCATCCACCCCGTCAGCGGTCGCGCCTGCTACACAGCTTCCCGTTTTTACAATCTGCGCAAAGGATCGGCGGTAAGAGTAACATCCACCTGGCTCGCTTCATCCAGCCGCGCAGACGCGAATTTGTCGCAATGCTATTTCTCACAGTGAGTTACGACAATCAAGGGAAATCCTGTCGCGATTGGCACCGGTTCTGCGTATAGGTTATTGTGTGCGGTCGAAGATGTGCTCGGCCGGACATTTACGACCCAGAGCGGGTCGCGACGCAATCAACGCTGTCCTTCACCCGGAGATGGAAAGCCATGTTGGTTTTGAGCAGGAAGCTTGGTGAAAAGATCGTGATCGGCGACGACATCGTGATCACGGTGGTGAAAATCGACCGGAACCAGGTGCGCATCGGCATCGAGGCGCCTGCGGAAGTCGGCGTTTTCCGTGAGGAGATCGCGCCGACGCATGCCGCTCGCGCCGCGAAGCGCGAGGCTGTGCTGGCGCACTGAGTGATCCGTTCGGAACCCGGCGTGCGCGACGTCGCCGCGGGTTCTGGTCGGGGTGTTGAACGTCGATTGGGTGCAATCGGCGGGCGGACGGCGTTACGCTGTTCGCGAATGGCGACCGCGGGGTTTTCGTAGGGTGCCGGCCAGATTTTGCCACGTGTTTATTCACACGCCGACCACCGACGCGCAAGGCGTCTTCATGAAACAACGATCGACGCGGCGGACCGCAACGGCCGTCAAAGGCGTCCTCAACAGGGACCGTGCTCTGTGCGCACCTGCCGGCTGAATTCGGCCGGTTGAGGGTCGGGAGTGGTGCGCGCGGATTTGGAGGATTGGGGAAACCTCGACGAGAGCGGCAGGAGCTACTTGGCGCGGCTGTCGCGGCGGGATTACAACGAAAAGCACTGCGATCGGCTGCCGGGCCGCGGGTGCGGCCGGAGTTGAGGGGTCTGCGGGGGTCGATCGACCTCAAGCGATGGGTGCAAGACGCCCTCGGGGACAAGTGCGCCGATGGTATCGACCTGGATCGAGTCCTCGGCGAAGGGTCGTTTAGGCGGCCCGGTGCGCGCGGGGATGTGGAGCGCCGTGGTTGTCGGCACGCATCCGATCGAAGCGAACCAGGAAGTTTGGCTGGAGTTGGCGGCGGACGACAAGCCTGTGGGCAGTCTGCCGGGCTACTGGCTGGAAAATAAAGGCGTGAACAGCCTTTGGCACGTGCCGATTCCGCCGCAGGGGGTGGGGGCGCGTCTTCATTATCGACCGGTGGCGCGTCGCAACGGCAACGAGACGGTTCGCGGCGAGTTTCACGACACGGTGGTGCGTCCGAATTTGCCCGACCGGACCGAGACGCCGGAGGTGGTGTCGTTGGACCCCGAGGGGCTGACGGGCAACCGTCAAATGACGGTGCGCGTCGATGCCCGCGGATCGACGTACGACGTTTACTTCCCGAGCGCCGGCTTGCACGGGGACGTCCGGCCGGCGGAGGGCGACCTGACGCGCAGCCGCGCGCATTTTCACGTGATCGCGGGGGGACTCGCGGTCGGTCGGCGGCTCGACTGGTTCTCCGAGCGGCAGTCGTGGGACGCCTTCCAGCATTATCAAGGCGCGACGAATCTGCTCACGACCGAGCTCACCTGGCGGCACGGGCCGGTCCGCGTGATTGCGTGCGACTTCGTCGCGATGGGGTCGTTGCTGCCGAAGACGGCGGGCGGTGTGGAGTCGCCGGGTCAATACCTGAAGCGATATCGAATCACGAACGGCGGCGAGGTGGACCGCGAGGCGGTGTTTGGGCTGTACGTGCGGGCCGCGGTCAACGGCGGGGTCGGCGAGGCCGGCTTAAGTTGGCACGACGGCGAGCGAGCGTTGCTGGCGTTCAACCGCGGTCACGCGCACGCGAATCGGAAGCTGGCGCGCGATGCGACGGTGGAGTTCGCGGTGGCGCTTGATGCGCAGGGGGAGGTCGACTGCGAAACGACGGGGGTCGACCAAGCGATCTTGATCCGCAGATTGAGGCTGCCGGCGGGTCAAACGGTGACTCTCGACGTGCTCGTCAGCGGCGCGTACACGGGTTGGCGCGGCGACCTGGGGACGTTCGAGCACTGGTTGCGTCCCGCGCTGAAGTGGTTCCGCTCCATCGACTTAGACGAAGTCGAGCAGACGACCGCGCAGGAGTGGGACGCCTATATCGAGCCGGTGCCGAACCCGCAGTTTCCGAAGCCTTCGTATGCGGTGACGCTCCGGCGGTCGTCGCTGGCGCTCGCGTTGCACGCCGATGCGGAGCACGGCTCGATCGCGTCCGACTACGATCGCGGGCTCTCGGCTTATTGTTGGCCGCGCGAGGCGAATTCGGTCGCCGGAGCCTTCGAGCGGCTGGGACATCCGGAGATCGGCCGCGCGGCGTTTCAGTGGCTTTTGAAGGTCCGCGGGAAAAATCGCACGTACGGATATTGGTTCCAAAAGTACACGATGGACGGCATGCCCGAGTGGGAAACGCCGGCGGTCGACCAGACGGCGTTGCTCCCTTGGGGCGTCGAGCGGCACTTTCGGCGCACCGGCGACGCCGACTTCGTCACCGCCTGCCTGCCCATGATCGAACAGGCGGCCGAGGTCTGTCGGGGCGCGGGCAACCATCCCGGCCTGCGCTGGATCGACGACCTCAATCTGGTTAGCTCGGCGGGGATTTGGGACCAACGCTTCGGTGCGTTCTTTTACTCGAACGCCTGTGTTGTGGCGGGTTTACGTTCGGCCGCGGCGCTCGTGCGCGCGCTCGGTCGCGACGACTATCCGGCCGCGCGCTGGTCGGCGTTGGCCGACCTCGTTTGGAGCGTCGGCGTCCTGGGCAAGGTTGATCCCGACGCTCCCTCGACCGCCGAGCCGGGGCTGATCGACCACGACCGCGACCGCTTCCTCGAAGCGCGACGGCTCTCGACCCGCCAAGGGCTCTGGGCGGACCAGCCCTCGGAACGGCTCGAACGCGACGCGATGCTCGACGTCAGCCTGCTGGGCGCGGTCGTGCCGTTGGGCTTGATCGCGGCCTCGGACCCGTTGATGGTGAACACCGCCGAGGCGATCCTGAAATATAATGTCGTCGATAACGACGGCCCGATTCTCGCCCGCACCGCGTTCGACCCCACGCTTGGCCCGCATCAACCCGCGCCGCTGCGCGACGCGCGCAGCCGCGAGCCCTCGGCGCTCGCGACGCTCTGGACGGCCCGCTACCTGCTGGCGCTCGGCCGCGAAACGGGTCAGGCGCGCCATTGGACGCGGGCGTTGGCGATGCTCGACGCCTTGCTGGCGCGGCTCGAACCGCTGGGCCTGACCCCTCGTTTGGAAGGACGCCGATCCGACCCGCACCGCGGCAGCGCGTCGAAGTCGTCGGGAGCCTGGGGACTGCACGCGCCGCTCGTCGAGACCTTGCTCGACTTCGCGGGGCTCGATTACGACGCCGTCGACCGCAGGCTCGCGCTCGACCCGGTTTTGCCGTCGGCGTGGCCCCACATCGGGCTGTCGCGCTTCTTCCCCTGCGGCGAGGTGACGTACCGCCTCGAGCGGCCGATCGGCGCGGGGGTCTACCAACTCACGCTGCTCACGCGTCTGAAGCACGCGGTCGTCCTCGACGTCGCCGTCACCAGCCCCGGCCTGGCCGACATGGGGCCGTTCCGCGCCTCGCACCCCACCACGCCCCCCGCCTTTCAACGCGCCACCGGACGCATCGCGTGGTCCTGCCCCATCCCCGAAGGCGATTCCAGCCTCACCTGGATCTGGGGCTGAGCGGAGTTTCCGACCGACTCGCGCGGCGGTCATTCCCAACCGCGCGACGTGGTCGCGCGCGACACACCGATGAGTCACATCAATTGACGGCCGCGCGTCCGCCGCGCCCTCCGCGACCACCCCGCTGTATTAAGCTTGATCAGCAATCACCGCATGTGAAGATTGTAAGAAAAATTGACCGCACCCTGCCATTGCGCGTCAAGCCTGGTAAAATACGCAACGCGTGCGGCCGGGACGACGTTCGTTTGCCTCGCAGGGACGGCTTATTACGGCGTGCTCCCGACGCCCAAGCTTTTTTGAACGCGAGTCGACTGCTTTTTTCGCGCGGCGGAGCAGCGCGAGCGGGCGGTCGCGATTCGTTGATGCGTGCCGAACACGGCATCGACTGACGACGGAAGCATCCGCGGTCAAAGGCTCTGCCGCGCGCGTTTTCGCTTCGCTTCAACCGTGCTTCACGACCAGGAGTTGCTCCATGACAGCGCAGTTTCGTCCCGCACGTCGCCGCGACCTGCGTCCGGCGCTCGACGCGCTTGAGAATCGCGCCCTGCTCAACGGTGCACCGATGCACCACCGGATCGAAGTGCATGCAACTGCGTTCGACCGCGCGGAGATCAGTCGTCGCTCCCTGCCGCCGCCGCCGCCTCGCGGGCTGAGCATCACCTATCTGAACCAGGCCGGCGGCTATCGGTTCATCAACTTCAACGGTCCGAGCCCCGGCGACACGGCGGGCACCGGCACCAATATGAACGGCATTGCGAACAACGGCGTCGCGGTCGGCAACACCATCTCCAACACGTTGTCTTTTCTTAACTTCGGCACGAATCCGCTGAGGTCGTCGTTCGCCGGGCCGGTGAACGTCAACGGCAACCCCGCCGCGCTCGCCTTCGGGATCAACGCGAAGGGCGTGGTCGTCGGCACCGACGGCAACGGCAACGCGTTCTTCGAGCACCGCGGTCATCCGCTTGTCCCGTTCGTGCCGCTTGGCGGGACCGCGGCGGCCGCGTTCGGCATCAATGACCAGAACGCGATCGTCGGCCAGGTGGTCGAGGCGAACACCACGCCCGGCTTCCTCCGCACCTACGGCGGCAAGTCGACCCTCACGATCAACGCCCCCTCCGGCCCCGACACCGTGAACGCCCAAGGCATCAACAACCACGGGCTCATCGTCGGCTTTTACGTGGGGACCGACGGCCAGGATCACGGCTTCACGGCGCAGGCGTCGTCGGCGGTGAACGGCGTGATCACCGGCACGGCGGTCGCCGACCCCGTCATCCCCAACGTCCCCGGCGAGCCGGGCGCGACCTTTGTCTTCTCCCAAATCCTCGGCGTCAACGACAAAGGCATCGCGGTCGGATACTACGGAGACTCCACCACCAGCCAGCACGGGTTCCTCTACAACACCCACACCGGGGTGTACACTTTCCTCGACAACCCGAGCGCGGCCTTTAACAACGGCGTCGAGGTGACGCAGATCACCGGCATCACCAACTCGGGCGAAATCACCGGGTTTTACTCCGACGCGAACGGAGTCTTCCACGGCTTCGTCGCCGTTCCGCACGTCGTGAAGTGAAGTTACTCCACTCCACACAAAAAGACCGGCGCCGCGCTTGCCGCGCGACGTCGGTCTTTTGGAGTTTTTTAACTTCGATGGTCCGCGATGCGTCAGCGGCCCGAACCGCTCATCATCCCGCCGCGACCGCCCCCCATCATCCCGCCCATCATGCCCGAGAGACCGTTCCCCGTCGAGTTTTGCCGCTCTTTGTTCGACTCGGCGAGTTCGCGTTTGTAATTCAGGACGAGGTCTTTACGCACGACGTCGGCGGAGTCGCGCGCCTGGCTGCGGACCTCGACGAAGCCGTCGGGCCGGACCACGAGCGCCAGCGACGGCACCTCGAATTCCGAGCCGCCCACGCCGATCTTCGGCAGAGGCGTCGGACCGCCGTGCGTATCGAGCACCACCTCGCGGCTGATGAAGTCGATCCGCTTGCTCTTCACTCCCGTCCCCTCCGACGTCGGAATCTGCGCCGAGGAGACTTCGCCGATGACTTGACCGGGCCCCGCGTCGAACGGCTTCACCACCGTCACGCCGTCCTCGGGGTTGAACCGCACGACCTCGAACTGCACGCGGTCGGTACGCAGGCCGGTCCGCGCCGTCATCCGCGCGGCGTAGGGCATCACGTCGGGCGGCATCGTCACCTGGTTCGTGACCACGCTCCACGGGCCGTTTAACAAGGCGGATTTCGTGTCGGTGCCGGGCGCGACGTCCATCCGGTCGCGATTCGGGTTCCGCACCACCACGCGGACGCGATAGCGGTAAGACATGTTCGGCTCGACGGTGAAGTCAAGGGCCCGCACCATCACCTTCGCGGCCTCGGATTTCTCGAAGTCCCCCTCGGACCCCGCCGAACCCGCCGAGCCGGCGCCCATGCCCATCCCCGGCATCGCCCCCTCGCTCGCCATCATCCCCGCCATCCCGCGCTGACCCATCATCCCGGCCATCCCGCCCCCGCCGCCGCCGGGCGCGGCCATCATCCCCGCCATCCCACGCTGACCCATCGCGCCGGCCCCGCCGCGCGCCGCCATCATCCCCGCCATGCCCCCCGGACCGCCCATGCCCATGCCCATATCCTTCGGCGCGTCGGGCAGCGTCTTCTTCTCCGCGGGAACCAGGCTCGCGATGTGCACATGCTCCCAGTATCCCGCCTTCAAAAACGGGAGCTGATCGACCAAAGGCGAAAGCCGAACGTCCTCGGGCGTCAGCTCGTCGTCGGTCTCGGGCAAGTTGAATAAAATTTCCTCGTTCTTCGCGCCGTCGACCAGCGCCCACTCCGACCACGTCCCGTCCGACTGCAACTCCTGCCGCTCCAGGTCGGCCCTCTTGAAATTCGGATACGCCGCCGAAGGATTCTTGAGCGCCTTCAAGTAGTTGTCGCGAAGCTGCTTATAGTCGAGAGTCGCCGTCACCGCCACCCAGCGGAGGCCCTTCGTGATCTCCTTGAACTCCATCGCATCCTCTTCCTCCTCCTCTTTGGCGTCTTCCTTCTTAGGCACGTCTTTGCCCGCGAGCAGACCCTTCAAACGCTTCTCCTCGATCTCGCGATCGAGCTTCTCCTCGGCGGCGATCTGCGCCTTGGATTTGCCCACCCGCTTCTTCTTCTTCTTCATCATTCCGCCCATCATGCCGCCGCCCATGCCGCCGCGACCCATCATCCCCGCGCGATTCTTGCGGCGTTTGCGACGCTTCACCACCACGACCTTGTCTTTGCCGTCGTCCGGAATTTTATTGCCGTCGGCGTCGAGCGCGTACACCAGCGCGCCGCCGCGTCCAGGGTACGCCTCGGGGTCGGTCACCGCGATCAACTCGACGTTCTCGCGAATCAAGCCCGCCCCCGGTTCGAGCGTCACCCACGCGCGATCCGCCTTATAATTCGCGGCCGTCAACGTGTCCTTCATCGCCTCGTCGACCGACGCCTCGAAGTGCGTGACGACGATCCCCTTCGTATCCAGGTCTTTGACGATCGCCTCTTCCGACTGCGGCTTCCGCAGGTTCGACTCCGCCTGCTCGGCGGTCTTGCGCACCTGGTCGGGCGTCAGCTCGATCGACTTGTGCGTCGCCGTCAGATAAAGCAGAAGCACGAACACGAAGGCCGACACCCCCATCGCCGCCTTCTCGCCGTGACGCAGGCCCAACTCTTTCAACTTCTCAACTTGCGGATTCGCGGCCATCGAGGTCGTCTCCTCTGGGGCGTCGCGGCGATTGCCTCGCGTCGCGACCAAACCTATTTCTTTTGAAGTCGTACAGTCCCTGCGCAACCGCCGAACGTGCTCGGAAATCTCAGCCGATTCTCACTAAAAACGCGTGCAGCCACCCCCGGCCGACGTCTCACGACTTCGGCTTCGCCCCCGCGTCGGGCGGCTTCGGACTCGCCCCCGCGTCGGGAGCCGCCTTCGCATCGGGAGCCGCTTTGGCATCAGGCGCGGCCTTCGCATCGGGAGCCGCTTTGGCATCAGGCGCGGCCTTCGCGTCGGGAGCCGCCTTCGCATCGGGAGCCGCTTTGGCATCAGGCGCGGCCTTCGCGTCGGGAGCCGCTTTGGCATCAGGCGCGGCCTTCGCGTCGGGAGCCGCTTTGGCATCAGGCGCGGCCTTCGCATCGGGAGCCGCTTTGGCATCGGGCGCGGCGGGGGCGGCGGGCTCCGCGGTCGCGGCTTCGCTGGTTTGTTCTTCGGGCGGGCGGGCGTAGAACCGCGCCTGTCCGTAGATCGTGAGCTTGACGATCATGTAGTAGGGATCAAAGTCGGTGGGCGGTTTGCCTTCGGCCTTTTTGTCGGCCTCGGCTTCCTTCTTTTTGAGGTCGACGCCGCGCTGGTCGGTTCCTTTGCGAGCGGGCTTCGCGGGCGCCCCTCCGCCCATGCCGCCCATCCCGCCGCGACCCATCATGGCAGCGCTGCCCATGCCGGGCATCGCGCGGCCCATGTCGCCGCCGCCCATGCCGCCGCGGGCGCGACCGCCGAAGCCCATCATGCCGCCGGTCCCCATGCCCATCATCGCGCGCATCATGCCGCCGCGCGACCCGCTCATGCCGCCGCCCATGCCGCCGCCCATCTCGCCCATCCCGCCCATCATCGAGCCGAAGTTGCCCGGCTCGCCCTTCTTCGGCTTCACGACGCGGCTGTCGGGACGCGCCAGCTCAAACTCGATCACCTGGATGGCCATCGGCGAGTTTTCAAGCTCGATGAGGAAGTCCTGGTAATGATCCTCGTCGATCAAGACGCTCATCATCACCGGCATGATCTTGAATTGTTCGCTCGAGCCTTTGATGTAGAACGTCGACTCGGGCGTGCCCGCGGCGGCCGACGGCCCGCCCACCGACATCCCGCCCATCATGCCGCGCATCATCGACTCGCGACCCGCGCCGGCTCCCGCCGACGCGTCGGCGGCCTCGGCGGGCGGCGGCGCGGACGGGTCGAGGATGTCGGGCGCCTCGTCGAGCGTCTCGCCCTTGCCGATCGACACTTGGTCCTGCGCCGAGTTGTTCCCCACCTCAAGCGCCAGGATTTCCTTCAACACCGCGCCGTCCCAGTCTTTCGCGTCCTTGTTCGTCGCGGCCACCACCTCGAGCAACGTCCTCTGCGTCCAGAGACGCTCCTGCGCCGCCCAAATCTTGCCGAGCGAAGGCGGGTTGATCCGGTCGAACACCGCCGGACGCAACACCACCTCCTCCGGAGGCGCGGCCACCACCCCCGTGCCGTCCTCGTAGTTGAACGGGTGGAACACCTTGTAGACGCTCGTCACGTACTTCGGATATTCGAGAATGAAGTTCTCGATCGTGAAGTTAATGATCCGCGGGTCCACCCCCTCGGGCCACTTGCGACCCCACTTCTGGAAACTCTCCTCCACTCCCTTCGGCCACGTCAAGAGCGGAGCCTGACGCGCGTACAGCTTCCGCCACGACGCGTTCACGTCGACGTCGAGCGCCTGCTTCTTCGTGTTCACGATCGGCGCGTACTGGCCGTTGATCGGCGTCCCGCCGGCGTACTTCTGCACCCCTTTGTACGCCCCCTGGATCTTACTTTCCTCGGCCTCCGCCCTCTTCTTCAAATCCCCCGAAAACACCGGATACGCAATCAACGGCAACAACGCCGAAAGACCGACCGAAATCCAGAAGCGATACTTGATCGCGAGCCGGATGTATTCCTTGAGCTGATCCATTGGTCCCGCTCCCCCCTTGCCTCTCGACGTCGCCCGTTCCACTTCGCTCGCAATCGCCGGCGCGCCGCCGACGCAACTCCACTCCACTCCGCTCGCACACGCCGGCGCGCCGCCGACGCAACTCCACTCCACTCCGCCGTCACTTCGGAGGCGCGCCCGCGGGAGGCGCACCGACCGGAGGCGCACCGACCGGAGGCGCTCCCGGAACCGGCGCTCCGGTCGCGGGGGTTCCCGCCGCGCGTTGCTCGGCCTGGTCGATCGCCGCGTCGATCGTCTCCGACTTTTTCAGCGACTCGGCCACCAGCTCGGTGTCCTTCGGGATCACGATCTTCGCGCCGATCTTGTCGGCGTCGGCCATCTTCTGCTCGATTTCCTTGATCTTCGTCTGGTATTCCTCGGGGGTCTTCGGCAGCTCGTCGACCTTGGGGGGCTGCCAGATGAACTGAATCATGAAGTCGGTGCGGGTGAGCCTCGTCATCCGCTTCGAGACGTCGTCCTTCGCGGCCGCGTTGCCCATGCCCGGCATGCCCATGCTTCCCATCATCCCGCGGCGCATCATGTCGGAGGCCGCGCCCCCCATCCCCGGCCTCATGCTCCCTCCCGAGCCGAGGCCGCTTCCCGCGCGGGCCATCTGCGCCATCGCGCCTTTCGCCCCGGACATCGCGCCCGCATCGCCGCCGGCGTCGGTCGCGGGCGCGGCGGCCCGGTCGAGCAGAGGCACGGTGTTGCTCGCGATATTGTTCGTCGCGCTCCCCTTCTCGGTGGTCCACTCCTTGTCGATCGTAACCCAGCCGAGCGCGACGTGGTGCACCCCCAAAATCCGCAGCCGAGGCTTCATCAACACCGGCAGCACCTTGTTCGCCAGATACTGGATCGGCCCGAGCGCCACCTGCTGGTCGGGAGGCAGCTTCAAGTCGTCGGCGGTCGGGTCCGGATTATAATGATGCCCCACCACCTGGATGATCCACCCTTCGCCCCTCGGCGTCTCGGCGCGGTCGAGCGGGTGCATCAACGCCTTGAACTTGTCCGCGGGCCCGCTGGTCGCGTCGCTGAACCACTTCGCCCCCACGTCGTCGCGCCAAACCGGCTTAATCAAGTCGATGTGGACCCGCAGCTTCTCGAGCTTGAGCACGTCGGCGGGCAGCTCGGGGTCGAGCTTGTAGTCGCGGACCGGATCGGGGAAGTACGCGCTGAGCGCCTTTAAAAAGGCGGGCCACTTCGCGCGCTCGGAGTTGTCGACGACGAGCGCCTTGCCGATCGCGAATTCTTCGTCGTATTTGCTTTTCGCGGCGTTGTAGTCCGAATTAAACTGGTCGCCGCGCTTCGTCGCCGAGGTCGCCGCCGTCACCGACTCGGCGAACGCCGTCGAGGTCACCTTCGCGAACGCTCCGTAGTCCGACATGTAGAGCGCCGCGAACCCGAGCATGAGCAGTGCCGAGGCCGCCAGCGCCCACGGCTTTTTCGCCCTAATCAACCGCACCTGCTCGATTTCGGGCGGCAGCAGGTTCGTCGCCATGCCGCCCCGCTTCAGCCCCTGCACCCCCAAGCCGTACGCCACCGCGAACGACGGCAGGTTCTCGACGAACTGCGGCGCAGCCTTCACGTCGTCGCCGATCAGCCGGTCGAACGCTTCCAGCTTCTCGATCTCTTGACTCAGGTTCTGCTGCAAAAACTTCGGCAGACCCGGCATTTTAAAGCCGTTTCCGAGTCCGATCACCTTGCTGATCTTCGAGGTCCGGTTGATGCTCGAATAGAACCCGATCGAGCGGTTGACCTCGCTGGCGAAGTCGTTGAAGACGCCGCGCATCGCGGTGAAGACGGCCCGCGGGTCGGGCGATCGCGACGCGTTCCGTTTCAGGTGCTCGGCCTTCGCGAAGGTGAGTTTCATCTCCTTCGTCAGGGCTCTCGTGAAGTGGTTGCCGCCGATCGGCACGTTTCTCTGCCAGATCCGTTTGCCGTCGGTGATGATCAGGTCGGTGTTGTCGGCGCCGATGTCGAGCAGAACGACCGAGCCGTCGAGCGCGTTCCCCTTCAGCTTGTCGAAGGTGATGTAGTTATAAAGCGCGATCGGCCCCATCTGCACGATGTCGACTTCGATCCCGGCGACTCTGAACGGCAAAATCGCGCGGTTGATCTGGTCGCGCTTCATCGCGAACAGACCAACCTCGGCGGACATGAATTCTTCTTCCTCTTCGCCGTCCTCGCCGCCGATTTGCTGGTAGGCCCAGACCACTTCCTCGAGCGCGAACGGGATTTGCTGCCGCGCCTCGAACTTCACGATGTCGGGGATCCGCTTTTTGTCGACCGGCGGCAACTTGATGAACTTGACCAAGCCCGCCTGACCCGGCACCGAGATCGCAACCTTGCACCCTTTCAGGTCGTTGCGCTCCAAGAACGTCTCGAGCGCCTCGCGCACGAGCTGCTCGGGGTCGGCGTCGGGTTGGCTCAAAATCTTCGGGTATTCGATGAAGTCGAACGCCTCGGCAACCACCTGGTCGGGGGCCTCGCCCGGCACCAACTTGAGCGCCTTCAAAGCCGCCTGACCCACGTCGAGCGCCCAGACCGCTTGCGTTTTGGCCATCCGAGGTCGTCTCCTGCTTTTTGATGAAGCAACGCGAACACCAGCCGCGCACGGCGGTACCGCGTGTGCAATCATCCATCGCGCTGTGATCGGAGAAATATCAAAAAAAAAACGCGCCCCGGCGCGAACGGCCGGGGGCCTCGATGCTCAAAATCCGCCCCAAAAACGCGCCGCCGGCCGTCAACCACGCTCCAAACGCGCCGCCGGAGGTCGCCTCCGCTTCAAACCCGCCGTCAGCCGTCCGCCGTCAGCCGTCCGCCCTCGCGACTTCGAACGCCGCGACCGCGGCAACTTTCCGCAAGCAACAGTTTGGACGCGGCGCCCGTCCCAAAAGTTCCCAAAAAAACGACGCGCCGCTCGCCCGCCTACCAATTTACCACGCCGATCGCCTCCGCGCGACCACCGGCGCTCCACGCGAACGTCTACTCGACCGGCCGCGGCCCCACCGCGTCGATCACCTTCATCACCAACTCGTGCTCCCAATTTTTCGGGAATTTATTGACGTCGCCCAGGCGTACAAAAACCAGGTCGAGGCTCGGGACCACGAAACCGTGGTTGTTGCGCGCCCCCGCGGTCTGCACCAGGTCCGCCGGAGCCCCCTTGTGCCGCGGCTCAACCCACCACTGCGCTCCATAATCAGGCTTGTTTTTCGTCCCCTTCCAGGCGAAGTCGTAGTACGACGCGGGCACCACCCGCCGGTTCCCCCACAACCCCCGATGCAGCCCGAGGTAGCAAAATCTGGCGTGTTCGCGCGGCGTCGTCAACAACCCGCTGTACCCCTGCGTGTACGGCCCGATCCCCCCTTCGCCGCCGATCTGCGTCCAACGCACCTGCTTCTCGCCGATCGGGTCGAGCAGCCTCTGCTTCACGAACGGGTACAAGTCGACCCCTTCTGCATTTTTAAACAGGAGTGTCAGGTGGGCGACCCCGGCGTTGCTGTAATGAAACGCCGTCCCGGGGTTCGTTTTCAAATGCTCGAACGGCGAACCGTCGACGTGCCCAAGCGCGTACTCGAACGGCCTCCGCAACGGCACCGCCTCGACGCCGAGACCAGACGCCATATTAAGCAGATGCCGGACCGTGATGTCCTCCTTGCGCGGGTCGGGCAGAGGCAGGCTCTCGGGGATCCAGTTCGCGTTGCAGACCCGCGTGTCGAGCGTCAACGTCCGCCCGCTCGGCAACGCGCCGTTGCCGAAATCCGCCAAAATCAACCCAAACGCCGTGCTCGTGTACGCCTTTGAGCTTGAATAAATGTTGAAATCCGACTTCGCCGTGCAATCCTGATACCATTCGCCGACGATATATCCATTCTTGATCACGATCAACCCGGTTTTGCCCCCCGCCGCGGCGTTGTGCTTCCAGGCCTCGGCGAGCTTGTCGTAGTCGACGCCGGTCTTCGCCTTGATCTCGGCCTGCTCGCCCGGCGACGGCGACCCCTCGGCGGGCAAGAGCGACCGCCAACCCCCCTCGTCCTCGGGCGGCGGGAAGTAATCCGACAGCACCGGGGCTTGCGACGCCGCCGCGCGCGGCGCGCTCGCCGCTTGATACGCCCGCGCCGTCGGCGTCGCGCACGCCGCGACCAACCCTACGACCGCCGCGCATCGAAACATGTACCGCATCATCATCGGCATCACTCCGCGATCTCGGTGGATCATGATTACTGCTATGCGACCAACCCCTCGATCAACCTGCCGCCGTTCACCGTGAGCCGTTCCTCGCGGCCGTCGCGCGCGAACGTCAGCTTCAAATGATCAAGTCCCAATAAGTGCAGGATCGACGCGTGTATGTCGTGAACATGCGCCTTGTTCTCGACCGCGCGCAGGCCGAACTCGTCGGTCGAGCCGATCGTCGCGCCGGCCTTCACGCCGCCGCCCGCGAAAAACATGCTGAATCCGTACGGGTTGTGGTCGCGGCCGTCGGACTTCTCGTTCATCGGCGTGCGCCCGAACTCGCCTCCCCAGACGACGAGCGTATCATCTAAGAGCCCACGCGCTTTCAGGTCCTTGATCAAGCCCGCGATCGGCTGGTCGCTGCGGGCGCAGAGCCGGGCGTGGTTGTGCTCGATGTCGCGGTGCGCGTCCCACTGACTCCCCGACCCGCAGTAAATCTGCACGAACCGCACGCCGCGCTCGACCAAGCGCCGCGCCCGCAAACAGAGCGCGCCGAAGTCGGCGCTGCGCGGGTCGTCCATCCCGTACAACCGCTTCGTCGCCGCCGACTCCCGCGTCACGTCGATCGACCCCGGCGCCTCCGCCTGCATCCGATACGCCAACTCGTAACTCGCCGCCCTTGCCGCCAAACGACTCTCCCCCGGCCGGCTCGACGCGTGCTCCGCGTTCCACTCCGCAATCAAATCCAGCTCCGCCCGCTGCCGCGCCGGCGACGTCCCCCGCGGCGGATTCAAATGCAAAATCGGGTCGCCGTCCTTCCGAAACGGCGTCCCCTGGTACGTCGCCGGCAACCAAGCGTTCCCCCAGTTCCGCGGCCCGCCGATCGGCTCGTTCGCGTCCGCCATCACCACGAACGCAGGCAAATCCTGGTTCTCCGTCCCCAACCCGTACGTCACCCACGACCCCAAACTCGGCCTGCCCGCCAAAATTGACCCTGTGTTCATCTGACACACGCTGCCGACGTGATTCAGCCCGTCCGCCCAACACGACCGCACCAACGCAATCTCGTCGGTCACCGTCGCAATATGCGGATACCAATCACTCACCCACATCCCGCTCCGACCGTGTTGCTTAAATGTTCGCTTGCTCGCCATCAGCGCGTTCGAACCCACCCCCATCGGAGTCAACACCGGCCCGAAACTCGGCGGCAAAGGCTCGCCGTGATGCTTTGCCACCTCGGGCTTCGGGTCGAACAAGTCAATCTGACTCGGCCCGCCTTCCATAAAAAGGAAGATCACGCTCCGCGCGCGCGGCCTTAAATGGCCTGATCGCGGCGCCAGCGGATGCGTCGGGTCGATCGTCGGCCGCTCCCCGCGCGCCAAACCCGCGAGACGATCCTCCGCCAACAGCGCCGAAAACGCCAACCCGCCAAAACCCAACCCCGCCTTCATAAAAAAGCCGCGCCGCGTCGACTCGTACACCACATGCGGAGGATTCATCACGCGCCGTCCTTTCGCAACCCGGCCCCGAAACTTTCGGCCGCTCGCTCACGCTTTCGGCAGGGGGATTATCGCACTTTGATTCTAACCCGCGCGACTCCGAAAAGGTAGCGTCCACCCCCCACCTTTTGAGCCGACCGCCCCGCATCGAAGGGTCGCAACCCGCGATTCAGACGCGGTCGACGCCTCTCTAAGCCCGTTTCATGCCTCGCCGCGACCGCGACCCGCGCCCCCTTCGGTATCCTCGCACTCGTCGTCAAACTCGGTCCGCCCGCCTAAACGCCTCAACATGCGCCCCCACTTCCGAGGCGGCCGCGACCGTCCAAACTCACGCAACCGAGGCGTGAACTGAGCCCAAGTAAGCACGGTCAGACACGCGTCGCCCTGCACCACCGCCACCAACACCCGCCCTCGGACCAGCCCCAGGACCGCAACCGCACCGTTCTCAGGGTTACGCCCCAACCTCCGCACCCTGCGCAATGCCTCACGCAGCTCCGCCTCCGTCGCCGCCCAATCAAGAGCCGGCGCGCTCAACCCCTCACCCTCCGCCCCGGACCCGCGACCGAGAAAACGCTCGACGAAACGCTCGAGCGCATGCCTCGTGATTCGCACCCCGGAATAATCCCTCTGCCCCGCCGGCAACGCGTCCGACATCAGTCCGACCTCACGCCGACTTCCACCGCCCGTCCACTCATCCCGCGCCCGCAACCCGCGCCGGATTGTGCCGCCGACCACCCCGATTTCAAACGCTCGAAACTCCACTCCACTCGCTTTTTCCTCGCGAATTCTTGTGTCCCGCGCCCCGCGTTTGCTCGTCTCCACAAAAAAATTCGACCGCGACGGAACGCGGGTCGCGACCGCAACGATATTACCGGACGGAGAACACTCGCGGCGTCTTTTTTAAAAAAAAGAGCCCACGGCCCCGTACACACCAACCGAGGTCCGCACATGGCCACGCTCCCCGTCGCTCCCGCCGT
>JAJYDB010000294.1 GCA_021777845.1 Planctomycetota bacterium | reverse complement strand
GACGATGTCGACGAAGCGGACGAAGTCGTGCTGGCCCTCTCCCGAGCCGAGATAGACGCCGAACCGCGCGGGGTCTAGGCCGGGGTACGCTTGGATGCCGGAGTCGTCGAGCGCCATCCGCGCGGCGGCGAGCGCAAACTTCGTATTACGACTAAACTCAGCCCAGCGGTCAGAGTTCGGTATATAGTCGGAGAGTCGGAAGCCGGCGACTTCCGCGGCGATCCGCGTGGCGAACGTCGACGCGTCGAAGAGCGTAATCGGCCCGACTCCGCAGCGCGCGGCGCGCAGTGCATCCCAGGTTGACTCGAGGTCGCGCCCGACCGGCGTGACCATCCCCATCCCCGTGACGACGACGCGTCGCATCTCGAATACCATCCTCTGGTTAGGCCGCCGAGGTTCCGGGATTGCCGCGTACGACCAGGGCCGCGGCCTGGCCCAGTCGCGTCAGCGAGATTTTCGCAAACGTCGAGTTCAATGTGGGCCGCGGGCCGCCGCGGGTGACGTCTAGACCGCACTCAGGGTCGGGGTGTTCGCAATTCAGGGTCGACGGGACCAGGCCGCGATTCACGCCCAAGAGACTAATTGCAAGCTCGACCGCGGCCGCTCCCGAACTGATGTTCCCAAAATAGCCCTTCAAGGCCGCGACGGGAATCTTGTCGGGACCGCCGAAAACGCGGTTGATCGCTCTCGCTTCGGCAAGATCGTACGCGGGGAGTGCAAAACCGTGCGCGTTCACGTGACCGACTTCGGCCGGGTCCAACTGCGCGTCGCGCAGCGCGGCTCGGAGCGCGATTTCGACGCCGATGCCTTCCGGGTCGATCCCGCCGTCGGGTTGGGCGTCGGCGCCGGAGCCGAAGCCGAGGATTTCGCCGAGGATGCGCGCCCCGCGACGCACAGCGTGCTCGCGCTCCTCAAGAATAATGATCCCGGCGCCTTCGCCGGGGACGAAACCGTCGCGGGCGGTGTCGAAGGGGCGGCAAGCGGCCGCGGGCGGTCCGGCCGAGTGCGTCATTTGGTGCAGCAAAGCCATCCGCGTCATGGCGATCGGATGAATCTTCGAGTCCGCGCCGCCCGAAATCATCACATCGGCCCGCCCGCATGCGATGATCCGCGTCGCCTCGCCCAACGCCAGCAGCGACGCCGACTCCGCCTCGGTGATCGTGTTGCTCGGCCCTTGGCAGTCGAGCATGATCGAGATGTGGCACGCGAGCATGTTCGGCAGATATTTCAGCAGCCAAACCGGCGGAATAATGGGAATGCCGTCGCGGCCGAACACGTGGTAATCGAACTCGCCGTTGTGCGCCGAGGCGAGCGAGATCGCGGGCCCAAGCTCGTCGAGCTCGGTCGAAATCAAGCCCGCGCCAAGGTCGATGCCGATCCGCGTCGGATCAAGGCCGGCGTCGATGAGGCCCGCGTCGGAGGCGGCAAGTTGCGCCGCGGCGACCGCGAGCTGAATGTCGCGGGCCATGTATTTCAGGCTTTTCTGGAGCGACTTGCGGAATCTCGGCAGTGCCAGCGCCTTGAAGTCGAAGTCGGCGATCTCGGCGCCGATGTCGTTCGGAAGGCCCGCGACGCGCAGCGAACGCAACTTCGAAACCGCCCCGCGACCGGCGGCGACCGCGGACCAATTCGAGTCCGGACCGATGCCGAGCGGGGTGATTAAACCAACACCGGTGATTACGACACGCCGTTCCGAGGCAAGCATGGATGGCCGAAAGCGCTCCCAATCGATGCGGTCGTCGGAGTAACTAAACGCCTGGACCGGTGTCGCGCGACGCGGGTCGATTCGTAGGACCGAGGGCCCGCGCGAGCCGCCAACACGGTCAGCCTTCGAGCGGACGGCCGTTCACCGGAGCCGCGGCTTCCGTCACCTCGGACGTCGGCTCGGGCAGCGCCGCCGCGCGGCTCCGCGCCTGCGCCAAGTCAAGCACACCGAGCAATTGCTGCGTGAAAACGAAATTCTTCGGGCCGAAAATCTGATTGGCGCGGGAATTATCAAGATGCGCGAAGACGATCTCGGCCTCGGCGAGCAGCGTGCCTTCAAGATAAGCCTTCGCGTCGACCACCGCCCCCTCGCCTCGAAGGTCGGTCAGTGTCACTTCGTAGATCAACTGGTCGCCGGCGCAAGCGACGCCGTAGAATTCGGCCCGCGCAATCTTCGCCAAAACCACTTTTTCGACGAATCCGCCCGCCTCGCCGACCAAAATCCCGCCCGTCTGAGCCAGTCCCTCAATAATGAGGGACGCCGGCATCACGGGATACCCCGGAAAATGGTCGTGCAGATGCTCCTCGGCGAGCGTCAGGTTCTTGATCGCCCGAGCGAACTCGCCGCTGCGGAATTCCAGAAATTTATCGATCCAAATCCAACGCATCGTGCGAGCCGGTTTCTCAAAAACGTTTGCGGCGCATCCCGCGCCAAGTCACGCGACACCGCGATCCCGCGTTCGACGCGACGCGGACGCGCGTCGCGTCGAACTATCAACTGCGACACTCAGCCCGCGAGCTTGCTCTGCACATAGTGCACGAGCATGTCGACGGTGTACAAGTCGCTGATCTTGTTCACGTCGGGGTCGGCCTCGAACTTCGCGAGGTCGGCGAAAGGAAGACGAGTCTTCAACTCTTCCACCCCCTTCGCGGTCAGCTTCCCGTCTTTGATCATCTCGGGGTCCGAGGCGAGGTTTTCGGGGAAGAGCTCGCCGCGAGGGATCTTGATCCCGAAGTTCCGCTCAAGGCGAAACACGATGTCGAGGAAGTCGATCGACTCCGCGCCCAAGTCCCCTTGCAGGGTCGAGGTCCGCGTGACATCGTCGTCGTCGACGCCCAGTGCATCCACCAGCGTCGTTTGAACCTTCCCGTAAATCTCGTCGTACGTCGGCATACAGACCTCATCAGTAAGGAAGGGACAGAACCCAAGCGTCCGATTTCTTCGTCGGCGGTCGCGCGACCGAGGCGAAGCGGGTCCGTCCGCAGTCCACATTCAACAGCAATGTTCGACGGGAGTAAGGATCACACTTGATCGTTGCGCGGCGGGGTCCGCGTCCCTGCTCGGTGACTCCGCTGCAAAGCTCCCAGCCCTAACGGATTGCAACATCCTACGTAGTCGTTACAGTCTTGGCAAGCGGACCCGTCTCCGGCACGTCGGCAACGACCGAGGACGACGGCTCCTCAGGCTTCGTCATCGCGCGAGCACCCACCGACCCTTTCCGCAAGGTCGCATACAGGTCACGCAAACCTGCAACGATCGACGCGTCGGTCGGGTGCAGGCTTGGATTCTTGTCGCGCAAGTTGTATCGACGTAAGATGATCCGGCCCTTGACCATCTCTTGGCCGTCGATCACGCCCTGACCTTTGAACGTCGTTTCGCTCGGCCCGTGATCGACCAAGTCGACCCGGATCCGCAACTGACGTCCCGGCTCGACGAAGCTGCCGTACTTGATCGTCTTCGCCGTCTTCAAAATCACAATGCTGTGTGCGAAATCCTCCATGTCGCGAATCAACCACGCGCCCGCCTGCGTCATCGCCTCAAGCATGAGCACGCCGGGCATTACCGGGAATCCCGGAAAATGGTCGGCGAGATACTCCTCGGCGAGCGAGAGGTTCTTCACCGCCACCAATGAGCGGCCAGGGTCCACCTCTACAATCCGGTCAATCAGCAAAAAACGCATGGCGGTCCCCACGGCGGGTCGATTCGGCCGGCTCGCACGCCTTGATCCGCACGTCGCGACCAGGCCCACGAATCGAAGTGTAGCATGATAGTCGTCTCTGCGCGCGAGAACAAGGGAACGATCTCGCACGAATATCGGCGTCGACGAAAAATCGACGGGGGATAATCGGCGGTTGGTCTTTGTATTTGAGCGTTTTCAGCGAAGTATCCGCGCAGCTTGCGCCTCCTCTCGGAAAACAAGTTGAGGGAGATTCGAGCCTCCTACCGTCGTCCACAATGCACCCAATCACGCGAAAAGCCCGCCGGCCGCGCGACCAGAGGCTCGACTCGCCCCGCGTCCGGGAGTGTGAGTCAAACCTCTCGAAGCGCGACCCGCGGGCTAAATCAAGGGTGGGCGGCTTGCGAATCCGGCTCAGAACACGTCTAGCGCGAAGTGGTTACCCTGATAAAATTTCTTCTTGTTCCAATCGTGCCAACCGTGCGGGTGGCGCGGGAAGCCGAAAACCTTGTAGCCGCCGTAAAAGTTGCGGTAGTACGGCCCCTGAATCTGCGGCACAATGCGCTGCTCGCGAGGGTACAGGTAGAATCCGTCGTACAGCGTGTTGTATTCAAACCCGTTGCCGGGCACTTGCGGCGGGACGTACGGCCAGTGCAAGTAGTTGGACCAATCCTGAGCGCTTGCCGAGCCTGCCCCGGCGAAGCCAGCCAGGCCGATCGCCGCGACCATGGCCTTGAGCCAAACGAATCGTGACACGGTTCTCACCTCCATGCGGGAAAAGGGAATCCCTAACGTGACATTATTCCCGACGATTTCGCGACGTGTGGGCGAGCGTCCGAAAAATCGCCCGACGGTTGCGACGCAAACGACGATTAGCGCGACGGCGACGGTTGCGCGGGCACTGGCGTTCAGTCTCGCGGTCACCCTCGCCGCATCCGCGGACGAGATTCAACCCGTGCCCGCGCCCCAACCCGAGCGCACCAGACTTCGCGCCCACGTTGCAACGCTTGCCTCGCCCGCCTTCGAAGGACGTCGCGGAGGTCGGCCGGGAGGGGATCGAACCGCCGAGTTCGTCGCTTCCCGACTGCGCTCGCTCGGCCTCAAACCACTGTTTGGGCCTCAAGATGCGCCCGCCGACACCGATTATTTTCAGACGATTCCCGACCCCGATGACCCAAAGGCTCTTCCCTGGGGCAAAAACGTGGGAGCGCGGCTCGAAGGCGGCGACCCCGCGCTCCGCGACCGCTGCATCCTGGTCTCGGCCCACTTCGACCACCTGGGCGTTCGTCGAGGCGAACTCTATCCCGGCGCGGACGACAACGCCTCAGGCGTCGCGATGCTCCTCGAAGTCGCACGCTGCCTCGTCGAATCCCCCGAAAAACCGCGACGATCGGTCCTCTTCGTTTCGTTCGACCTTGAGGAGGTCGGCCTGTTCGGATCGCGGTACATGGCCGAGCACATGCCGGTCCCGATGGAGCGCCTCGACCTGGTGATCACCGCCGACATGATCGGACGCTCGTTCGCGGGGATCCCGGACAAAAGCGTCTTCGTCATGGGCCTCGAACGCGCGCCGGGGGCTGTGCCTGGGATTGAGGCGTCGGCGCGCGAACTGCCGATCGAGGTCGGTCCGCTCGGCAGCGACCTGCTTCTGCTCGACCGCAGCGACTACGGTCCGTTTCGCCTCCGACGCGTGCCGTATCTCTTTTTCACGACTGGAGAAACGCCGGTTTACCACACCCCGCGCGACGTCCCCGAGACGCTCGACTATCCCAAGCTCGAATCGATCAGC
>JAJYDB010000293.1 GCA_021777845.1 Planctomycetota bacterium | reverse complement strand
GAGACTGGTCTGGGCGCTCTGGATCGCACTGTCGATGACGGCGTTCGCCTCCTCGGGACCGAACGACGACCTCACCGGCGCCTGGAACCCGCGGACGCCCGTCAGATTCAGGCAAAATCCGCCGCAGAGGAGTAAAAACCCGCACAAGGTCAGATTTAAAAAGCCGATCGTGCGCGGACCGGCGGGCCAAGGCTCGATCGCCGGCCCAGGGTTCCGCTCGGGAGTCGCGTCGAAGTTTGGGTCGAGGCTCATCGTCAGACCTGCTCCCAGGGGACCATCGGGGATCGGACGCGCGGCGGGCTCTCAATGCGGCGAGCTTCCGTCCGCGCCGGCGGCCCTCGTCAATCGTCAGAGCTTACAAGAATCGCGACGACGCCGCACGTATCCAGTGCTCGTCGCGCTTCTTTTTGACGCATCCCGCTGCGTCGAGGGCTCGTATCGCCCTCCAAAAACCGCGTCGCTCCCATCTGTTCGCCGGCCGTCGACGAATCTTCGACGCGCAGACGCACGCTGGTTACAATCTAATCCGCGCGCCGAGCGCGTCGCCGACGTGCCGCCGCCGCCGTCGACCACAACCAACGTCCGCCGCATTCCCGAGGGACAGGTCGCCATGACCGTCGTCGATACCGATCGCCCCAAACGCGCGCACCACGCCTCCGCCGCGACCGGCACCGCGCCGAAACCCGCACCCAAACCCGCCGACGAACCCGTCGTCGTCGGCGTCGACCTCGGCGGCACCAAAATCCTCGCCGGCGTGATCGGCGCCAAAAACGCCATTCTTGGCCGATCGAAACGCCCCACGCCTGCCAGAGAAGGCGCGGACGCGATCCTGAAAACAATCGTCGAATGCGTCGACGAAGCGCTCGAGGCGGCGCAAATCGAGCGCGGCGCCATCGCGGCGATCGGCGTCGGCTCGCCCGGTCCGCTCGACTCGACGACCGGCGTGATCCTCTACAGCGCGAATCTGAACGTGAAAAACTTCGCGCTCGGCGGCGGCCTCGCCACCGAGTTTGGACGTCCAACGGCGGTCCGAAACGACGTCTGGGTCGGTGGTTACGCTGAATTTCGTCTGGGCGCGGGGGTCGGCAAGAAAAACATTTTGACGGCCTTCGTCGGGACCGGCATCGGCGGCTGCCTGGTCGTCGACGGCCGCGTCGTCGAGGGCGCGCACGGCAACGTGGGCGAGGTCGGCCACGTCGTCGTGAAGGCCGGCGGGCCGAAATGCGGCTGCGGCTCGCACGGCTGCGTCGAGGTTTTTTCAAGCAAGACCGCGATCGGCCGCCGGATTCAAAAAGCGATCCGCAAAGGAGTCCCCACCACCCTCGCCGAAAAGCTCACGAAGAAGTCCGGCAAGCTCAAAAGCGGCGACCTCGCGGCGGCGTTCATCGCGGGCGACCACGTCGCCATCAAAGAAGTACACCGGGCCGCGCACTACCTCGGCCTCGCCATGGGCGGCATGGTCAACGTCTTCGGCCCCGAGCTCGTCGTCCTCGGCGGCGGCGTCACCGAGGCCCTCGGCGCACCTTGGATCGAACTCGTCCACGCCTCCGCGAAAATCCAAATCCTCACCCGCGACAGCGTCAATATCCCCTTCGTCGCCGCCGCGCTCGGAGACGACGCCGGCATGCTCGGCGCCGCGCTCGTCGCACGCGAGATCGTCGTCAAATAAAGCGGGCGCGCGGCCCGCGCCTTCATCCCCGCGACCGACTTCGTGCCGACCAACTCCCGCTTCACGCTCGGAGCGTCGCGAAAACCGTCGATCGTCTCGCCGACCCCGCCCGTCGTCCTTCAGCCGGTGGACCTCCGTCGCGATCGCTCGCATCGTGCCGCGGCGATCCTGTTTCAGACTCGCAACGCTCGCCTCCGCCCCCCGCCGCTGGTTCATGATCTCCGCGATCTCTTCGTCGTACTCCTTCTCTACCTTGGTGAATTCCTGCAGCGCTGATGACGATCCAACTCGACATTCGCCTCGAAAATCGATCGATGCGCCGCTCCGCCGCGTCCGTTCGCGCTCGAGCGATACCGAGGTCGCGCCCGCCGATGCCGTCGAGCCCCCCCTCCTCTTTGAAAAAAAACCGCCGCACCGCCTCCTTGACGCGCCCGCCCTCCTACCCGAAGTTGAAGGCCCGACCGACAACCTCAGGAGACTCTCCACAATGTCAAAACCGACCGCGGCTCTGCTTAATCTGGCAATCGCCGCCGCGATACTTGTCCCCGCCGCCCGCGGCGAAGACAAGTCGCCGGAAAATTCGTCAATCAACGCCGGCCTCCGCCGCTTCGTCGACGACAAACAAGTCGCCGGCGCCGTCGCCTTGGTCGCGACCCCGGACAAAATCATCCACCTCGACGCCGTCGGCCACGCCGACATCGCCGCCGCTCAGCCGATGCGCACCGACTCGATCTTCTGGATCGCCTCGATGACCAAGCCGATCACCGGCACCTCGATTTTGATGCTCCAAGACGAAGGCAAGCTCTCGGTCGACGACCTCGTCGCCAAGCACATCCCCGCCTTCAAAAACCTCAAAACCGCCGACGGCAAACCCGCCCGCATCACCATCCGTCACCTGCTCACCCACACCTCGGGCCTCAGCGACCTCCCCTTCGCCTCCACCCGCGGCCTTACTAAGCTCGAAGACCTCATCCCGCTCATCGTCGCGCGGCCCGTCAAGTTCGAGCCGGGCTCCAAGTGGGAGTACTGCCAGTCCGCAATCAACACCGCCGGACGCATCGTCGAAGTCGCCTCCGGACTCCCCTTCGATACCTTCCTCGAACGCCGTCTCTTCGGCCCGCTCGGCATGAAAGATACCACGTTTTACCCCTCCGCCGCCCAAATCAAGCGACTCGCGACCACCTACCGACGCACCCGCGAAGGCAACCTCGCACCGCTCGAGCGCAGCCTCGTGAATCGCGAACACCCCGAAGTCCGCGACCGCTTCCCCGCCGCCAACGGCGGCCTGTTCTCAACCGCGTCTGATTATTCGCGTTTCTGCCGCATGATCCTCAACGACGGCGCGTTCGAAGGCAAACGCTATCTTAAGCCGGAGTCCGTCCGGCTCATGACCACCCTCCAAACCGGCGACATCAAAACCGGCTTCACCCCCGGCAACGGCTGGGGCCTCGGTTGGTGCGTCGTCCGCAGCCCCCAAGGAGTCACCGCCGCCCTCTCCCCCGGCAGCTTCGGTCACGGCGGCGCGTTCGGCACCCAGGCGTGGATCGACCCGACTGCAAAACGTATTTACATCCTGATGGTCCAGCGCGCCGACTTTCCCAACTCCGACGCCTCCGACGTCCGCCGCGATTTCCAAGCCGCCGCCGCGGCTCTGACAGTGGAGTAACCCCGCCGGGGCCGATCGGAGTTGCTCCAATCGGCCCGCTTCCTCGCCTCGCCTGCCGCTGGTTCGCCGCGCCGCCCCGTCCCAACACCAAGCCGGCCTGCTTGCTCGCTTGCGTGCATTAAAGGGCGGGCTTCGGCGGGCTTTGAAACGCATTGGGACCGCGCAGCCCGCGTAAATAAGCCAGGACGTCGCGCTCGGCTTGCTCGTCAAACACCAGCTTGAACCCCGGCATCCGTCGACGTCCCGCCTGCATCACCCGCGAATACTCATCCCAACGCGTCAGAATCGGCTTCTCGACGAGGTTCGGACCCAAATCCCCCCCCACGGCCCCCTCGGCGTGACAATTCAAGCACTGCGTCTTGTAAAGCGACAGGCCGCGCGCCGGGTCGCCTAACCTCGCGAGCCCGGTGTCGTCCACCGACCCCGCCCCGCGCAGTTGCTCCGCCGTGAATCGCGCCGGCGACCGTTCGGGCGTCGCAACCGCATACCGGGAAGCGAGATACGCAACCAAGTCCCCTTTGCGTTCGACCGGCAGCGGCGACCCCCAGCCCATCATCTTCTCAACCTCCGCCCGCCACTGCGCCGACGTCAAACGCTGCCCCTCGATCATCGTCGCCGCGTGACATATTAAGCAGTTGTCGCTCAACGCCCGCTCCGCCACAATCGTCCGCGCGCGACGAGCCTCGTCGTCGTCCTCCCCCGGCGGCTGCGCGAACCCGCGCGCAAACCCCGCCGCAACTAACAACATTGCAGCGACCGATATCACCCGTAAATACAATATGTTCACGTCGTCGCACCATTAGGCGTGAATGTTGACCCGCACCCGATCGATGGCGTTCCACAGATAGCCCGACTTGTTCCAAGGCGTCGTTTCGGGTTGCGCGAGCCCGTGCGAGTCGATCGCGCGCGACGCGATCTCAACCTCGCCGGCGCGGTCCAAATCAATTTCGATCGACCAGCGTCGCCAAGCGTGCGGAACCGCCGGGTCGATCATCCGCGCAGCCCGCCATGCCCCGTCGCCGAATCCGACCTCGACCCGCTCGACCACCCCGGGACCCGTCCACGCAACCCCCCGCACCTCGACCCTGCCCGACTTCAACCGCGCCCCGTTCCCCGGATGCGTGATCAACGACTTCACATTCAGATCACTGACCGGTACAAGATCCGCCGGTGTCAGTTGTGCCGCCGGGAGCGACGGGTCGCGTGGTATTCTGTACGCTGTCTGCATAAAAAAGCCGCCGGCCTCGCGAGCATCAAGCTTAATCGCGCGCAGCCACTTGATCCAGTGATTCGCCGTCCACCCCGGCACCACTAGCCGCGCCGGCCCGCCGTGCAACCACGGCAACGGCGCGCCGTTCATGGTCAGCGCCACGATCGTATCCGGATGGAGCGCCCGTTCGAGCGGGATGCTCCGGTAAAACGCTGGCGTTTTTGGATTTGGCGGCGAGTCCGAACCCATGACGTGGACGTGCTTTGCATCAACTTTAACGCCCACCGACGCGAGCACGTCGGCCAGCCTGGGGCCGCTCCAGATCGCCTGCCCGACCGCCCCCTTCTCCCAGCCCACTCCCGCCACCCGAGGCCGATAAAGCGCGCGGCCGTTGCCCGCGCACTGACAGACCGCAACCACACTCTGTCGGGGCAACTTCTTCAGGTCGTCCAGCCCCAGGCGTCGCGGTCGATCCACCAACCCGTCAACCTGCAGCGACCACACGCCGAGCCCCACCGCCGGCGGGCCAAAATGGCTCCGCACGAAAAACAGGTCGTTCGGCGTGAACTCTCCGCCCAGCGCCTCCACCGGCGTCTCCAGGTCGAGCGGCCGCTCGCTCCGCACGATCAACCCCGGCTTCGTGCGCGCCTCGTCACCGCGCGACGACCAAGGCCAAGCCAGCTTCGTCGCCGTAACTGCCAGCGCACGTGCCAGTAAAGACCGACGGGTCCACGCTGGAGAACTCACAAATCGCTTTGCCATGATGTAACGCCGATGTCGACCGGACCGCTCTGTATCCCGCAACTCGCTCGATTCTATCGAACCCAGCCGCGAATCAAAGGGGGCCGCACACTGAATATCGATCCACCCCCCGCGCCCGCCATAATCTTTGACGATTTGAGAAAATTTGCCAAAGAAAGCGGCCGGGCGGCGG
>JAJYDB010000292.1 GCA_021777845.1 Planctomycetota bacterium | reverse complement strand
GCGTTTGGGACGAACGCTCCGAGTTACGTGCGGACGGCGTTTCACAAGGTGCGGCACACGGCGCAGTCGTCGGTGCCGGTGCAGTTCGAGATTGACCGGGCACGCGACGAGATCAATGGTTTGGAGCCGGCGATCCGCGAGAATATTGAGACGATCGCGCGGGCGGAGGTGGACGTCGAGCATTTGGACCGCGAGATCGCGCAGGTGAGGTCGAACCTGGAGGGGGAGAAGGCGGCGATTTTGACGCTGCGGGACCGGCTCGAGAAGGGTGATTTGAAGTTGACGGGGCATGTGAGGGCGACCGAGGACGAGTTCAAGGCGGAGCTGGGTCGGCGGTTGGACCACTTCAAGAACGTGAAGGAGATCTTGAAGGAGAAGGAGACGACGTTGAAGGCGAAGGACAAGTCGTTGTCGGCGGCTCGGCTTCAGCTTCAGAACATGGCGGCGCAGAAGAAGACGTTGATGACGAAGATCGAGGGGATCGAGGCGAAGCTGCGGATGATCGAGGCGACCGAGACGGCGAACGAGTTCAGCTTCGACGACAGTTCGCTGGCGCGTGCGAAGTCGACGGTGGCGGACTTGGAGAAGCGGGTGGAGGTGATGGCGCGGGTGGCGGAGAAGGAAGGCCGATACGCGGAGTCTGGCCTGCCGCTTTCGCTGGAGCCTGGTCGCGACGTGGTGAAGGAAGTCGAGAGCGAGTTCGGCACGGCGCCGACGGCGCCTCGGGCACCGAAGTCGTTGTGAGGCAGGGATTGCTCGCGGGGGGTTCGCGGCCCCTCGCGGGTCATGTAACGAGATGGTAGAGACGACCCCTCGGACACGGTCGCGTCGGGATTCGTTATCTTGGAAGGGAGATGACGGGTCTGGGCGCGACGTGTGTTATTGAGTCGTGCCGCGGGTTTGGAGCGGGGCGGCGCGTGGGTTGCGGAGCGAGTCGGATCGCATCGAACTACGACGGAAACGGGGCGACGGCGTGGCGGGCCAACCGATGCTGGGTCACTGGCGAGTGGTTCTGAAGCAAGCGGAAGAGGCTGCGCGAGCGGGGCGGCTCGATGAAGCGCTGGCGCTGGCGAGTCTTGAGGGCGTGGCGGATCATCAGCAGGCTTCGACGTCGCGGGCGAAGTGGACGTCGCGGCTGGTCGAGCGGGCGTCTCGGCGGGCTTCGGCGGACGACGTCGCGGGGGCGCTCGACGATTTGGAGCTTGCGGATCGGCACGGGGCGGCGCCCGAGGTGCTGGCCGAGGCACGTTTGAAGCTGTCGGAGCGGGTGGCGCGGGATCTGGTCGTCGAGTTGGAAGCGGGCGAGGTCGGCAAGGTTCGCGAGCGTGTCGATCTGTTGGCGGCGCGCAAGCTGACGGGTCCGACGTTGCGTCGCGCGGGAGAGCTGTCGACGGCGTGGCGGAGTGCGCTCGACGAGGCGCGTCAGGGTGAATTCGGCCGTGCTCGCGAGCATTTCGCGCGTGCGGAGCGGCTTGCGCTTGCGTGGCCGGCGGGTGCGGCGGGGGTGGGTCGTCGGCTGTCGGAGGCGCGTCGCGAGGTTGAGTCGCAGGCGGCGGAGCTGGCTCCGAAGGCCGAGGCGATGTACGCGGCGCTGGCGAAGTCGCAGTGGCCGGAGGCGCTGACGGCTGCGGAGGCGGTGTTGGCGACGGCGCCTGATCATCCGGCGGCTCGGCAGGCGCGGGCGGAGGCTTGGCGACGGATCGCGGCGATCGCGCCGGCGTCGGCGCAGGCTTGGCCGGAGCGTCGCGTCGAGCCGGTCGCGCTTGGCGGCGCGGTCGGGGGCGAGCCGCGGAACGATGCGCCGGGGGTATTGGTCGGCGCGGGGCCGAAGCCGGCCGAGGGACGCGTGCGCGGACGGATCGAGGAGCCGCCGCGGCTGATTGCCTCGATACGCGGTTCGGAGCCGACGGTCGGCCGCTTTTTGCTATGGGTCGACGCGGTGGCGGGTTATCTTGTGTGTCTGGGCGAGCGCGTGGTGTTGGGCCGGGCGGGGAACGACGGCGAGGCCGACGTCCCGCTGCTCGGCGATCTCTCGAAGCGACACGCGACGCTCACCCGAGACGGAGACGACTACGTTCTGAACGCGCTGCAGCCGACCTACGTGAACGGCCGGAAAGTGGAGGCCGCGGCGCTGCGGGACGGCGACGTGGTGCGGCTCGGCTCGACGGTCGAGCTGGAGTTCCACCAGCCGAACCCGGTGAGCGCGACGGCGCGGCTGGCCCCGATCGGCGGGAAGCGGCTGCCGATGGCGGTCGACGGCGTAATCTTGATGTCCGACACCTGCCTGATGGGGGCGACGTCGCGGATGCACATCAAGGCGTCGGGGCTGGAGCAGCCGGTGGTGCTTTATCGCGCGGCGGGCGGGATTTGGTGTCGGGCCGCGGGTAAGATCGAGGTGGACGGGCGGTTTTTCAAGGAGCGCGCGCCGCTCGAGTGGAGGTCGCGCGTGCAGGGCGAAGGATTCTCGTTCAGTCTGGAGCCGCTCGACGATCCGTCGCGCAGGCCATTGATTTGAAGCGTGCGCCGCCGGACCGTTCGGGTTCGGCCGCGGCGATCAAGTCGTCAAAATCAGGCGTTCTCGACCTCGATCGAAGTCCAAGAACGCAGGCCGCGCAGCGAAGACACGGCGGTACAATCGAACGCGAAGACTGTCGCGGCGAGAGCCGGTTTGCGAGAGTGTGAGCGTGGGAAGCGACGACGACCCGAAGCGCGAGACGCCCCGAAACCGAGACGCCGTCGACAACGGCGCGGACGCGGCGGAAAGCGTGAATGCGAGCGACGCGATGAACGCCATGGCGGCCGATATGGACAAAAAGGGCAAGCTCGACGAGACGATCGACCACACGCCGAGCGGCGAGTCGGCGACGTCCGGACCGCCGGGCGGACCGAGCGGCGGGCGTTATACGTTCGCGTCGGGGTCGCGGCCGCTCGAAGGCTACACGATCAAGCGCGCGATCGGTCGCGGCGGCTTCGGCGAGGTCTATTACGCGACCTCGGATTCAGGCAAGGACGTCGCGCTCAAGCTGATCTTGAGGAACCTCGAGGTCGAGCGTCGCGGCGTGGTGCAGTGCATGAATTTGAAGTGCCCGAACCTGCTGCAGATCTTCGACCTGAAGCAGAGCGACGACGGCGACTCGTTCGTGATCATGGAGTACGTCGCGGGTCCGAATCTCTCGAACGTGCTCGCGGAGTATCCCGACGGCATGCCGCAGGACGAGGTTCGGCACTGGATGCGCGGGATCGCGGCGGGGGTGTCGTACCTGCACGACCACGGCATCGTGCACCGCGACCTGAAGCCGGCGAACCTGTTCATCGAAGAGGGGATCGTCAAGATCGGCGATTACGGGTTGTCGAAGCTGATCACTCCGGGGCGCGGCAGCACGCAGTCGGAGTCGGTGGGGACGTGCCACTATATGGCGCCCGAGATCGCGTCGGGCAAGTACGACCGGCCGATCGACATCTACGCGATGGGCATCATGCTGCACGAGATGCTCACCGGCCGCGTGCCGTTCGACGGCGAGACCGTCGGCGAGATCCTGATGAAGCACCTGACCGCGCAGCCCGACCTCTCGCGGCTCGGCGAGCCGTACAAGTCGATCGTCGCGCGGGCGCTCGAAAAAGACCCGGCGAAGCGGACGCGGAGCGCGTACGGGCTGTTGCTCGACGACGACGCGGCGACGTCGCCCGGCGTCCGTTTCATCGGCGAGCCGCAGGTTGATCGCGCCGCCGCCGAGCCGCCGATCACGCTGCCGCTCGAAGACCCGCGTCCCGCCGCCGCCGCGCCGCCGCCGCGTCCCGCCGCGCCGGTCTATTACATTGGGCCGGACACGATGCCGACGCGCGACTTCAAGGAGCGGATGCGCGAGATGAAGCGTCGGGTCAAAGAGACGAAGCGCGCGGGTCAGCGGCGGATCGTCGAGCAGTGGCGGGCCGCGAAGCACGAGCGCGAGCAGGCCGCCGCGCGCATGCACGCCGAGCGGATCGCCGCGCACCGGATGGCGACCGGCTGGCGCGTCGACCGCAAGAAGCCGTCGAACGCGAACGCACAGCCCGCCGCGCCTCCGCAACCGCCGACGTTGCCGCCGACGCGCGTCCGCATCGGCGAATTGGCGGGCTCGATGGTGCTTGCGGCGTTGCTCTGCGGCGTGCTGGCGGTGCCGGCGTCGAGCGTGGTCGGCTTTAATCCGCCGCGGCATCCCGAACAGTTCGGCTTCCTCTTCGGCGGCGCGCTGGCCGCGACCTGGGCGGTCCTGATCGCGACCAAAGTGCTCGAAGGGCGACCGATCGACCGCCGTTTGCGACGCGTCTTCTTCCTCGCGGTGGGGATCGGCGTCGGCGGGGCAATCTACGGGCTCGGCGCGGTCACGAAGGTCGAACTCGCGCCGCACGCCGCGCTCGACTTCGGCACCGAGGGCGAGTTCAACCTCACCGGACTGGCCGGGACGATCGAACACCCCGCGCTCATCGACTACGCGACCTACTTCGGACTCGCGTTCCTGCTCCTGCCCTCGAAAAATCTGGCGAGCCGCGGTCGTCGACGCCGCTTCAGCATCGTCGCGATCGCCCTCGCCGCCTTCACGGCGTTGATTCCCTCGCTGCTCTTCCCCTTCGCTCAGCCCTGGGGCGCCGCGATTGTCGTCCTCGCCGCGGTTTCGACCCAATTGGCCAGCCCGTGGAGCGAAGAACTGATGAGGTACGAGCGCGCGGCCGGCAAGGCCAAGCGGACGGCCCGCGTCGCCTAAGTGCGTACGAGACGCCTGCGACCACACAACGCCGCCGCGCGACCGCTCCTCACACGCAACGTCCGCGACCCGGTTGCAACGGCCTCGGCTTCGACCCGAGAGGACTCGATCCCCATGAGAAAGCGCCGCTTCGTCTTCTTCTTCCTGGCTTCGATGTTCGCCGTCGTCGCGATCCGGCACGCGCACCACGCGCACCGTGTCCGCGGGTCAATCGGCCGTCATGTCGGAATCCGGGTCGCGCTCCGACACGATGATAAGGGTGGGCCGGGACGTCGCTCCCCCTGGGATTGGCACGGCCGCGACCTCGAACGCAACGACCTCGAGAACGACGACGTGACCGACCGCTACGACTCCTCGAACCACGACGACGACCGCGACTCGCCGGCCGCTCCGCGTCGCGGCCGGCTTGGCCTCGCGTCCAACGACCGCGCGCATCCCGTCGCGCCGCGCGAAGTCGTCGGGCTCCGCTCCGCCGACGAGGGTCGCGCGCTCGCCTCGCTCCGCGTCGAAGTGCAAAAAGTGATCGCCAAATGGCTCGAGCCCGACGTCCCGAACGGCTGGACCCCCTCCGACGAGTTGGTCGAGACGACGTTCGTCGCCGGGACTGTGCGGCCGATCGAGCGCGACTACGCGACGGTCTACGAGGCCGCCGAAATCCTCGACCTCTCGCCGCAAAACCGCGCCGGCTTTGTGCGCGAATACAACCGCGAGCTGGTCCAGCGACGCATTCTGATCATGGGCG
>JAJYDB010000291.1 GCA_021777845.1 Planctomycetota bacterium | reverse complement strand
CGACGGCGCGCGGATCGACAACCGCCCCGAACGCGAACGCGACGCCTTGCGGAACAGCGTCTTCGGCTTCATTTTCCAGTTTTATCACCTGCTCCCCGAGCTCACGGCGCTTGAAAATACGTTGATGCCGATGATGATCCGACATGGTTTATTGTCTTACATGGGTCGGCGTCGATCGGCGACGCGCGAGGCGCGGCGTCTGCTCGAGCGGGTTGGACTGGGGCATCGGCTCGGTCACAAGCCGAGCGAGCTGTCGGGCGGCGAGATGCAGAGGGCCGCGATCGCGCGGGCGCTGGCGTCGGGCCCGGAGATCGTCCTCGCCGACGAACCGACCGGAAACCTGGACGCGGCGTCGGGGCAGGGGGTGGTCGAACTCCTGCGCGACTTGAACCGCGAGCAAGGGCTGACTATGATCATGGTGACGCACGACGACGCCATCGCACGGCAGGCCGACCGCATTGTCCGCCTGGTCGAAGGGCGCGTCGACGACTTCGCGCACGCCGTCGCGTGAAGGACGGCCGGGGTCGGTCGAGTCGACGCGAACGACGTCGATTGCGGCGCCGACTCGTCGTTTGCGACGACGACGCGCTTTCATGTGCGGTGAATCATCGCATTGCGGTATTCATGATCGAGACGGCGCAAACTTACGACTAGATTTTGACGCGAGACCCGGACGCCGGGCCGCACAGCCCGGGATACGCATCCATGTCGAGCCCGAAGGTTTACGTCGCGGGGAAGCTCTACGAAAAGAGCGAGGCGAAGGTCAGCGTGTTTGACCACGGCCTGCTCTACGGCGACGGCGTTTTCGAGGGGATCCGCGCCTACAACGGCCGCGTGTTTCGGCTCGTGAGGCACGTCGATCGCCTCTTCGACTCGGCCCGCGCGATCCACTTGAAGATTCCGATGTCGCCCGGCGGCATGGCCCGCGCCATCGTCGACACCCTCGCCGCGAACGGCCTCGTCGACGCCTACATCCGCGTCGTCGTCACCCGCGGCTCGGGCAGCCTCGGCCTCGACCCCCGCAAAACCACCGACCCGCAAGTCATCGTCATCACCGACGCAATTGCGCTCTATCCCGCGGAATTATATGACCACGGTCTCAAGATCATCACCGCCGGCACGATGCGCAACCACCCCGCCGCGCTCAATCCGCGCGTGAAGTCGCTCAATTATCTGAATAATATCATGGCTAAAATCGAGGCGACGAACGCGGGCTGTCTCGAAGCGCTGATGCTGAACGCCCGCGGCGAAGTCGCCGAGTGCACCGGCGACAATATTTTCGTCGTGAAACGCGGCGTCGTGAGCACGCCTTCGGTCGAGTCGGGCATTTTGGAAGGGATCACGCGCGAGGCCGTGATCGAGCTCGCGCGGGCGCGCGGCCTCGAAGTCCGCGAGCGGCCGCTCGATCGCCACGACGTCTACACCGCCGACGAGTGCTTCCTCACCGGCACCGCCGCCGAGGTCATCCCCGTCGTCATGTGCGACGGCCGCGCGCTCGGCGACGGCGCGCCCGGCCCGATCTCGCGCGACCTCCGCTCGCGCTTTCATGAACTTGTGCGTTCCGAACCTCAAGACCCGATTCCCCCGGTTTAACACGTGATTCAAATCAAAACGATTCTCGCGCCGACCGACTTCAGCGCTCATTCCGAGACTGCGCTGCGCTACGCGTGCATGCTCGCCGAGCGTCTCGACGCGAAGCTTCACCTGCTGCACGTGCTCGTCGAAATCACGCCCACCGGGCCCGACCCCTTGCTCGCGCCGTCGCTGCCTCCCGAGTATTACCTTGACGCCGAGGCCGCCTCGCTCGACGCGCTCAAGAAGCTGCCCGAACCCGCGTGGGGCAAGGTCGAGGTCGCCGACTACGCGATCAAGTGGGGCGAGCCCGTCACTGAAATCGTCGGGTACGCGCGCGATAATCATATTGACATGATCGTGATCGCGACGCATGGATGGACCGGACTGCGGCACGTCCTGCTCGGTTCGGTCGCGGAACAGATCGTCCGCGAGGCGACCTGCCCCGTGCTCACGATTCACGACCGCACGGCGGGTCCGGCGTCGCACACGTGATTGTTCCAAATCGAGATGTGACTTAATATGGACTTATCGCAGGCGGTCATGACTCCGCCGTCGCGGATCAGGCTGATCGCGGCGCTCGCGGACCGGCATCCGGGGACGTTGCGTCTGTTTTACGGCGAGGACACGCTGCCGACGCCCGATTTTATCAAGGAGGCCGCGAAGCGCGCCATCGACGCGAATCGGACGTATTACACGCCGAACAGCGGCGAGCCGGCGCTCCGCGAGGCGATCGCGCGGCAGGCGGGGCGTCTGCACGGCGTCGACGTTGCGCCCGACGAGGTGGTGGTGACGACGAGCGGGATGGTCGCGATCGCGCTCGCGTGCCAGGCGACGCTCGGCCCCTCGACCTCGGCGCTCGTTGTGACGCCGCTCTGGCCGAACTTCGCGTCGGCCATCCGCGTCGTCGGCGCCGAGGCGATCGAGGTTCCGCTCCGCGAGACCCCCGAACGCTACGAACTCGACCTCGACGCCCTCCGCCGCGCAGCCCGACCCGACACCCGCGCGCTCGCGCTCGCCGGCCCCGGCAACCCCACCGGTTGGACCCCCACCGCCGCGGATTGGCGGAATTTGGCCGACTTCTGCATCGAACGCAACCTCTGGCTCATCGCCGACGGCGTCTACGAACGACTCGTCTACGACGGCGACGTCGCCCCCTCGCCGCTCGCAATCCCTGAAATTCGCCCCCGACTGGTCGTCACCCAAAGCTTCTCGAAAACGTACCGCATGACCGGCTGGCGAATCGGGTACGCTCTCGCGCCCGTCGAACTCGCGCGCGAACTCGCCAAACTCCAAGAATTCGTCGTGAGCTGCGCTTTCGGCGTCACCCAAGAGGCGGCGCGCGTCGCGATCGAAGACGGCGAGCCCTTCATCCGCGAATGCAGAACTCGCTATGCGCGACATCGCGACATTACGCTTTCAAGACTCCGAGCCCTCCCCGGTGTCACCGTCCCCGAGCCGTCGGGTGCGTTCTACGTCTTCCCGAAACTCGAGGGATTGCTCGATTCGTACGCGTTTTGCCGCCGATTGGTCGAGGAATACCGCCTCGGCCTCGCGCCCGGCAGCGCCTTCGGCGCGGGCGGCGAGGGCCACGTCCGACTCTGCTTCGCGGTCGACGAGCCGACGCTGATCGAAGCGCTCGACCGCTTCGAAACCGCCTGGGCCGCCGAGCGCCGCAACCTCGCGGCCGGCACGCGGCCAAGCCTGCACGGAGCCTCGCGATGAGCCGCGCACAACCCCGCCGCGTTATCTATCGAGGACGCAAAATCGACCTCGCACTCGTCCCCGTCGCCCTCGCCGACGGCCTCGTCGAAGAGCGCGAAGTCGTCCTGCACCGCGGCGCGGTCGCTCTCGTGCCCATGCTCGACGGCGACCGCGTCTGCCTCCTCCGCAACGTGCGTTACGCGGTCGGCAAAACCCTCGTCGAAGTCCCCGCCGGTACCATCGACCTCGGCGAAACCCCCGAAATAACCGCCGCGCGCGAACTCACCGAAGAAACCGGCTACCACGCCGCCCGCATTACGAAACTCGCCGAGTGGTTCGTCTCGCCCGGCGTGATGAACGAGCGTATGTACCTGTTCCGCTGCGACGACCTCACCCCCGGCCCTACCTCGCACCAGCCCGACGAACACCTCGAACCACTGGTCGTCCCCTGGGACGACGCCGTCGCCATGGCCTACGACGGCCGCATCGAAGACGCAAAGTCGATCATCGCGATCCTCTTCTGCGAACGCCTCCGCCGCAACGGCTGGGCGTAATCATCCAGAATCCAATCCTGCCTTCATCGACACCTGGCAAGTCTAACCCAACCCTCCAAAAATCCGCCTGCTTGGCCTTGTCTAGGACCCCTAGGTACCCCATTGTTACAAAGAAGATATATTGGGACGCGTCCACTCATGAAGTTTTGGTGAAAACGCTAACTCAAACGAGCGGGCTCATTGATTCCCGCTAGAATTTCATGTGGGGGAGAACGATGGGTCGAGAGACACAGGAGGTGTCAGAAGCATGTGTGCACCATTCAAGTAGCACCGTCGCGCTTGGCGTTCTCCTGTTTCGAACGCAGAGTGCGACTCTTTTACGATTGCGGGAACCAAGGTGTTGACGCGTGGAGTTCAAAGTCTTACGATAAGCAACGTAAGCTTAGCGGGCGAAAACGTGGGCCAAGGACGACATACATCGAGAAAAGCCACGGATGGCGAGGAAAGCGGTTAGTTACTATGGCGACACCATTCGGTACGGAACTTCGGCGGTTGCGCAACGAAGTGCGAATGACCCTCGTTGAACTCGCGAAGCCGTTAAATTGGTCAATTGTTTACCTGTCGGACATCGAGCGCGGGCGACGTAATCCGCCAAAACCCGACGATATTGTTATGCTTTTGACAACTCTGGGTCGGATGGACGATCTCGACGAGATGCTCAGGCTAGCGGACGCCTCCAGATCCTCAGTTCGATTCGATTTGGAGGCAAATCGGCAGAACAAGGAAGCACTCGCCGACATGCTCTTCGCGCTCAAGCGTCAAGTTGATCAGGACAGACTTGAATCTGGTATAATTGAAAGTATCAGGAAGATGCTCAAGGCCAGGGAGGACGAATCATGATCGACTTCATACCCCCCGTCGCACCTCTTTCGCGGACGCGAATCGAAGAAATGGCGAAGTCCATTTTGGCGAAACATTATCCTCGGGTTCTGTCCCGCCCTACGGCGATTGATGTTGTTGACTTTTGCGACCGTGTATTGTTCGAGCATTACGGCATCGCGTGCTTCGTGGATCACTTGGCGTGGATCGACGGCACCGAGGGGTTAGCTCGCCCCGATCGTGTCGTTTTGATCGATGAGGCGACCTATCGCGCTGCCGTGGAGGGTGACGGCAGGTCGAGGTTCACGATGATTCACGAAGCCTTTCACTCGATTCACCACTCTCCGCAAATTCTGCGCGCCATCAATGACCAACGCGGCAGCCTACGCCGCTACAGGAAAAACCAGGTTCCCGCCTATATGGATCCTGAGTGGCAAGCAAACACGTTCGCGTCCGCTTTCCTCATGCCTGAGCAGCCGGTGAGGGCATACCTGGCAGGCCGGTCCGCAGCTTCTCCGCTTTCTCTTTTGATTTCACAGAAATTCAGGGTATCGGAGAAGGCGGCTCGGATACGGCTCGGAAAACTGGGAATCAGGAATCAATGAAAACACCGTCCCGCAGGGATCCTTTTGCGAGTTTCCCCTGCGGAACGGCGTGTGAAGACCACTCGGTCGGTGACCGCTGGCCTAAGCATTTTTAAGCTTAGCCGACCGGGGGGCTTTATTTCAAGAGGCTGGCGGATCAGGGAGCTGGTGTGCTGGTTCACCGTGAACTGGAATTCTTGCCGATTGGCGTAAGTGAAGTGAAGGAACGTCGTGTCACGAATTTCGCGGCATCCTGCCGCGAAG
>JAJYDB010000037.1 GCA_021777845.1 Planctomycetota bacterium | reverse complement strand
GCCTTGAACGCGGACACCGCGCAATTGTTCCCGGCGCAATAAACCGGGAGGTTTAGAGCTTGTCGATGAACACACAAATGTCCCCGAATTTGCGTTCAGCCCGCCGCAACCGAGCAAAACCTCAAATCCGCAAGAAGTTCGCGTAAATCGACAGACCGACGCGCTGGCTCTTTTCGGGGTGGAATTGGCACGCGTAAAGGTTGTCGCGCGCGACGACCGCCGGAAACACGACGCCGTGCTCGGACACCGCGACGACGTCGCTGTTCTCGGCCGCGCGGGCGTAATACGAATGCACGAAGTAGACCGAGGGGTCCGGCCCCAGTCCGCGCAGGAGGGGCGGATCGCCGCTGATTTCCAGAGTGTTCCAGCCCATGTGCGGCACTTTCAACCCCGGCGCGGCGGGAAACTCGACGACCCGGCCCGGCAAGAGGCCCAGACCCTCGTGCAGGCCGTCCTCCTCGCTCGCGTCAAACAAAAGTTGCAACCCCAGGCAGACGCCGAGGCACGGCTTGCCCGCGCGCACCGACTCCACGAACGCCGCCCCCAGACCGGTCCGGCGCAGCTCCGCCGCGGCGTCGGCAAACGCTCCGACGCCGGGCAGAATCACGCGCTCCGCGGTCCGCACGACGTCGGGGTCGCTCGTCGCCTCGGCCTGCGCGCCGACCGCCTCGAGGGCCTTGCGCACGCTGTGCAAGTTGCCCATGCCGTAGTCGATGATCGCAATCATAAAATTCGCTCGTCGTTCCGACTTGGGATCGCGCGCACTTCGTCACGGCGGCGACGTCGCCTCGCCGACGAATCTTGGACCCCGCGCGGTCGGTCGCGGTTCACGACGACAAAGCGGCATCTCGACCCGGCGCGCCCGGCGGAGCCGAAAGTCTGTTGCCGGCAGGAATGGAGACGAAGGGGATCGAACCCTCAACCTCCTGGTTGCAAACCAGGCGCTCTCCCAATTGAGCTACGTCCCCGCGGAACGTCAAGGCCGCCGGGTGCGGGCTATTCGACGTCGCTGGTGCTATAATATCGTCCCGCCCCGTTCCTTCCAAGACCGCGCGGCCGACGATTGAGACTTCCGCCATGCTTAACGTGGGATTCGCCGAGACCGACATCACGCCCAAAATCGGTTCCACCAGCCCCGGCGCGTTTCAAAAACGCGTCCTCAAGGAGATCCACGACCCGCTCAAGGCCGTCGCGATGGTCCTCCAAAACGACGCGACGACGCTCGCGATCGTCGGCATCGACGCGCTCTTCGTGACCTCGAGCATCGTCGCGCGGGCGCGGCGCACGATCGAGCAAAAAACGAAGATCACCGGCGACCACGTCTTGATCGGCGCCAGCCACACGCACGGCGGCGGGCCGGTCGCCCCCACGCTCGGCTCCGACGACGACCCCGCCTACGTCGCGCTCGTCGCCGACCGCGTCGCCGAGGCCGTCGAGCAGGCCTTCAGGTCGCTCCACCCCGCCGAAATCGACCACGGGTTCGGCCACGAGCCGAGCGTCAGTTTCAATCGACGCTTCCTGATGCGCGACGGCCGTCAAGTGACCCACCCAGGGCTGCGCAACCCCGAGGCTGTCCACCCCGCCGGTCCGATCGACCCCGACGTCGGCGTGCTGGCGGCACGCGCGCCGGGCGGCGAATTGCTCGGCGTCTTCGTCAATTTCGCCTGCCACGCGACCGTCGTCGGCGGCCCTGGATTCAGCGCCGACTACATCCATTACCTCCGCGAAAACCTCCGTCGACACTACGGCCGACCCCACCTGCCGGTCGGATTCTTGATCGGCTCGGCGGGCGACGTCACGCAAGTCGACAACATGCGTCCCGGACGTCAATTCGGCGAGCAATGGGCCGACATGATCGGGATGGCGCTCGCCGCCGAGGTCGCGCAGGCCGTCGCGCGCATGGAGTGGAAAAGCGCCGCGACCCTCCGGGCCGTCCGCACCACCGTCCCCATCGCCGTCCGCGACGAACGCGACGGACCCTTCGAGTCGCCCGTGATCGGACTCGGTTCCGGCAAGGAGGTCGACAAGATCTACGAGCGCGAGCGCGCCTTGCTCGCGAAAGAGCGGGCCGAGAAGCCGGTCCTCGACTGCGAGGTGCAGGCGTTCGCCATCAACGACCTCGGCATCGTCACCAACGGCGCCGAGTTCTTCTGCCAACTGGGCCTCGACATCAAGGCCGCCGGACCCTTCCCCGCCATCTGGATCTCCAGCCTCACCAACGAGTGGATCGGCTACGTCGGCACGGCCAACGCCTTCTACGCCGGCGGTTACGAGCCCCGCACCGCGCGATCCGCGAAAATGGCCCCCAACGCCGGCCAACTGCTCGTCGAAGCCGGCCTCGCGGCACTCAAAAAAGTACGCTCGTAACCGCGATCCGCCGTCGAACCCCGGCCGCAAAGGTGCGACGGCGCGACCACTCCGCCCCGAGCCTCGACGCGCGCTCCGTGAATCTTCGATGAATCCCCACGCGCCGCCCCCCCTGCCCGCCGGCGTCGTCGCGCCGAGGTCGTTACTTTGAGGGGCGCGGCGAGGTCGGCTCATTTCAAACCCGAAACGACTCCACAGGGAGGCTCCGATGCGACCATTCCACGGTCGACTTGCAAGTCTGGCGGCGTTGACTCTGGCAACCATGCCCATCGACGCGCGGGCGGACGCGCCGGCGCTCGAGAAAGTCGCGACGATCGCGCTCAAAGGGCCCGTCGGCGGGATGGATCATCTCGCCGTCGACTCGAAGCGCGGCCTCCTCTTCGTCGCGAACACCGGCAACAACAGCCTTGACATTGTGGATATGAAGACGAATACGCTCGTCCGGCAGATCGCCGGCCAAGGGCACATCCGCGGCGTGACCTACTCGCCCGAGGCCGACCGCGTCTTCGTCGGCAACGGCACCGGCGGCGTCTGCAACGTCTTCGACGCCCAAAACTTCAACCTCGTGAAGAGCGTCGCGCTCGGCGAGGACGCCGACAACCTGCGCTTCGCCCCCGCCTCCAAGCTCATCTTCGTCGCCCGCGCCGACAAAGAAGTCTCCGTGATCGACGCGACCGACTTCAGCGTCCGCTCGCCAATCGAAATGCCCCCCGACGTCGGCGGCTTCGCGATCGAATCCAAGCCCCCGCGCCTTTACGTCAACTCAAAGTCATCCAACCACGTCTATGTGATCGACACCGCCAAGGCCGCCGTCGTCGCCAAGTTTCCGGTCGACAAGCACACGCTTTTTAAAGCCGGAGTGAACTCCGCGGCGGCACTCGACGAGGCGAATCGGCGTCTCTTCGTCGGCTGTCGGAAGCCCGCCGCGCTCATCGTCATGAACGCCGACACCGGAGAGATTCGCGCCGGCCTGACCATCCCCGGCAACGTCGACGACGTTTCCTACGACGCCGCGAACCACCGGATCTACGCCTCCTGCGGCGAGGGCTACGTGGCCTTGATCCGCCAAGCCGGCCCCGATGCTTATCAGATGCGTCACTCCGACCAAGTCGCCACCGCGCAGGGGGCGAAGACCTCGGTGTTCGACCCGTCGACCCGTCGACTTTACGTCGCAGTCCCCCGCAACGCCGCGCGGCCGGATCAGGCCAACCCCGAAATCTGGGTCTATCAGGCCAACCCCTGACCCTCCCCAAGCGCGTCGCCCGCGCGCTCTTCTAAGAGGTTAAGTCTTCCCCCGCCCACACCGCCTGGGCGGTCCCGACCGACCGACGCGTCGCAAACGGACCGCCCTCGACGCCCGATGTCGCCGTAGCCGGATCCTCTCAGGCCGGCCGCGACGTCGAGGTCACCTGGATGATCTTGGCCAAGTTCGCCGTCGCCACCCTCGCTCGACCCCGCCCGCTCAGACGCTCCTCGCGGGCAAAATCGGCACTCCGACGAAACGAAGCCAATCGAGGGTTATGACATAGAGGACTTGGACTTACGGCGCGCCTTGCGAAGTTTGTACAGGTACGGCGTCGGGCGGGCACAACCGCCGGCCCGACGGGCGGCTCGGCGGAGAGAGCGCGCGACCAAGCGCGGCCCGCGCGCACAGAATCGGCACTCTGACAAAACGAAGCCAATCGAGGTTAAAGCTCATACGAACCACAACTTATCGCGACAGTTCCACGCTTTGTACAGGGGTTGTGGAGCGCGCGCGACGCCGGCCCCGCGACGCTCCCCGCCCCACGAAGGTCGACGGCACATCAGGGGGTGCGGAATTCGAGGTTGGGGGTATAATCCAGCCTGCACCGGGTAGGACACCCAGAGCTAATGCCTGCATGGAGGTTCGGCGATGTCGCTGCAGCTTGATCTCGCGCCCGCCCCACTCGTCCGCCGCCAACCTCGACCGGTCGCCGCGACGAAACCGCCCGCGGCGGACTATCGACCCGCGATCGACGGCCTGCGCGCAGTCGCGGTGCTTGCGGTTGTGGTGTTCCACTTGGACAGCCGGTGGTTGCCGGGCGGTTTCGTCGGCGTCGACGTCTTCTTCGTCATCTCGGGCTACCTCATCACCGGGATCTTGCTCCGCGACGCCTCGGAACATCGGTTCAGTTTCGCGAAGTTTTATCAGAGGCGGATCGCCCGTCTGTTCCCGGCTTTTTTCACGGTCGCCGCCGCGACGCTGCTCGCCGCCTGGTTGATCTATTCGCCTCAGGATTTGGCCTCGTGCGGGGCTAATCTGGCGGCCGCCTCGCTTTCAATCGCAAACCTGAAATTTATTTCGCAGGGTAACTACTTCGCGATCTCGCCCGACGCGCAGCCGTTGCTGCACTTTTGGTCGCTGGCGGTCGAGGAGCAGTTCTACATGGTCTTTCCGATGGTGGTGCTCGGGCTGAGCCGGAGGTCGGGGCGGCAGCGGACGGCGGCTCTCGCGTTGCTGTTCGTGCTGAGCCTGGCCGCGTGCATTGCGACGACGCGTTGGCGGCCGGTTTGGGCGTTCTACCTGTTGCCGACCCGGGCCTGGGAGTTGCTCGCGGGCGGGATGCTCGCCTCGACGAGCGTCGGCGGGCGGGTTTTCAGCCGGACGAGACTCTGGGACGGGCTGGCGGCGGCGGGCTTGGCGGTGGTTGCGGGCTCGATGCTCCTGATCGTCGAAGGGCCGATGTTCCCGGGGTGGGTTGCGCTCTTGCCGGTCATGGGGACCGTCGCGATCCTCGGTCCGCGGCGGGTCTCGACCGGGTGGGCTGAGAGGCTGCTGGCGACGTCGCCGATGGTCGCGGTCGGGCGGGTGTCGTATTCGCTGTATCTCTGGCATTGGCCTGTGTTTTCGATGGTCGACTACCGCCTGTACGCGGCCTCGGCGGGGGTGCGGATCGCGCTCAAGATCGGGCTGACTTTGACTGCGACGGCGGCTTGCTACGCGGCGGTCGAACGCCCTTGCCGGTCGTTCCTGAACCGGCCGGAGCGGCGTCGGTTCGCGTTCGCGTTCCTGGCGTGCGCGTTGCTGGTGTTCGTGCCGCTCGGACTCGCGGTTCGATCCAATCAGTACATCAACGCGGAAGCACGCGAGGTCGCCCGCGGCGGCTTGGTTTTCAATGCGTCGGGGTCGCGCGGAACGCTGGTTTTGATGGGCGACAGCCACGGTTCGATGTACGGTCTGACGGCGCGAAGGATCGCCGAGGAGCTGGGCCTGCGGCTCGTGGTCGCGAGTGCGGCGGGCGAGGATCCGCTGCCGCGCGCGGGCCTCGAGAGCCCGCGGCTTTGGCGCGATTCGCTCGGAGTCGTCGAGCGGCTTCGTCCCGAGGTTGTTCTGCTTGCCTGCAAGTGGGATACGCTCTTGGACGACGGTCCGGGCCGCTTGGAGCTCGCGGTCGATGCGTTGCGGACGCGGGCGGGCCGGTTGATCCTGATCACGCAGCCGCCCGAGCTGCCGCCGAACGCCTCGCGGGCCGCGATTCGAGCCGGCTCGCGCCCGCCGTTTCGCGAGGCCCCCGGCCCGCGGGCCGCGCGGATCAAGTCAAACCGGCTGGTGGCAAGCCTCGCGAGCGACCGCGTCCAGGTTGTTGATATCAGCGCGCACTTCGAGTCGGACGACGGCTCGATCCGCTGCGCCGACGCGGCCGGCCGTCGCTATTATCACGACGCCGATCATCTCTCGGGACTGGGGGCGGATCTCGTCCAAGCCGACGTTTTGAGGGCGATCGCGCGCCCCGTCGGGTCGCGGTAGGCCGGCTGCGCGGGGATCGCGGCGCGATCGGGCCGCGGGAGCAGGCGCGGCGGCTCGGCGTTGTCGTCGTGTTCATCGCCGTTGAAATTTGCGAAATCTGCGAAGCCCGTGAAATAATCCGGAACGTGGAAACCGGGCGTCGACTGCGCTATGATACGGTTCATGATGATTCTCGTTGTCCGTTCGAGGCGACGATCTTGGCCAACGTCTTTCGACCGCGGGCCGACCTTTGGCTCCGACAAATAGCGGCTTTTGCGGTGCTGGCGAGCGTCGGCGGGACCGCGGCGCTCTATTACTACGGGCCGCCCGAATACACGCGGGTGGGGTATGCGCCGTTGCAGCCGACGGCGTTTTCGCACGAGTTGCACGCCGGTCAAATCGGCATGTCGTGCCTTTATTGCCACTCGAACGTCGAGGAGTCTCCGCATGCGATGGTGCCGCCGACCGCGACCTGTTTGAACTGCCACAACCAGGTTCGGGCGAACAGTCCGCTGCTCGCCGAGATTCGCGAAGCGGGCAAGACCGGACGCGCGGTCGCTTGGGAACGGGTCCACAAGACGCCGGACTACGTTTACTTCAATCACTCCGTCCACGTGAAACGGGGCGTCGGCTGCGTGAGCTGCCACGGCAAGGTCAACGAGATGCCGATCATCCGACACGATCAGCCGCTTTCGATGGGTTGGTGTCTCGAATGCCACCGCAACCCCGAGTTCGCATTGCGTCCCCCGTCGGAGGCGACGAATCTGGACTGGTCGCCGCCGGTCGGCCAAACGCAAGTCGAAGTCGGCTTGCACATTAAGCAACAACTCGCGGTGAACCCGCCTCAAACCTGCGCGGGGTGCCATCGATGAGCCGAGATACGAACATTCTGCCGATTCTGGCGGACGTCGAGGTCGAGCGGGACCGCGCGGCGGAGGCTCTTTCGGGCCGATCTTACTGGCGGAGCCTCGAGCACAAGCTCGATCTGCCGGAGTTTCGGGCGTTCGTGAGCGAGAAGTTCCCGAAGTCGATGCAAGCGTTGCTGGACGGCGACGGCGGGGTTGATCGCAGGCGGTTTTTGAGCTTGATGGCGGCTGCGCTGGGTCTCGCGGGGATGACCGCGTGCCGTCGGCCTTCGATCAAGATCATGCCCTACGCGAGGAAGCCCGAGGGGGTGGTCGTCGGGATGCCGACGTTCTACGCGACGTCGTTGCCGCGCGTCGGCGGTGCGTTCCCGGTGCTGGTCGAGACGCACGAGGGCCGGCCGACGAAAATCGAGGGGAACCCGCTCGACGAGGCGCGCGGAGGGTCGACCGACGCGTGGGCTCAGGCCGCGATTTTGGAGCTTTACGACCCCGATCGGTCGCAGGTCGTGCGCGGCGACGGGCTCGACGCGACGTGGGCTGATTTCGACGCCGCGTTCGACTCGAGGTGCCGCGCGCATCGCGACGTGAAGGGCCGCGGACTGCACATTTTGAGCGAGCGGGACGGCTCGCCGGCGTTCGACGTTCTGCGGTCGCACCTGCATGCGACGTATCCCGAGGCGCATTGGTATACGTACAGCCCGATCGATCACGCGCAGGCAGCCGCGGGAACGGCGACGGCCTTCGGGTCGGAGGCGCAGCCTTATTATCGGCTCGATCGCGCGGCCCGCGTGGTCGCGCTCGACTGCGACTTTCTCGGGCTCGAGGACGACGCCGCGCGTCATACACGCGACTTCGCGACCGCGCGCCGGGGCGACGTCGAGCCGCGACTTTACGCGGTCGAGAGCCGCTTTTCGCTCACGGGCGGGATGGCCGATCACCGCTTGCGGCTGCCCTCGAGCCGGGTGGTCGAGGCGGCGCTGGCGCTGGCCAAAGAGGTGCTCGCCTCCTCCGAGGACGCTTCGGCGGGCAAGCCGGGGGCGAGCGCGTCGAGCGACGCGTCGAAGCTGCGCGACGCGCTCGCGGGCGTCACGGCGTCGGACGCCTTCGACCCGCGTTGGATCCGCGAGTGTGCCGTCGACCTGCGGTCGCATGCGGGGCGGTCGCTGGTCGTCGCAGGGCGGAATCAGCCGGCGATCGTGCATGCGTTGGCGGCGTCGATCAACGCGGCGCTCGGCAACATCGGCACGACCGTCGAGTATCAGAGCCCCCCGGCAGTCGCAGCGGCGGAAGACTTGAAGTCGCTGGTGAGAGCGATCGACGCCGGCCAGGTTGAGACGCTGCTCATTTTGGGGGGGAATCCGGCTTACGACGCCCCCGTCGACTTCGACTTTGCCGGTCGGATCAAGCGCGTCGGCGTCTCGTTCCGACTGGGGTGCTGGTTCGACGAGACGTCGAACGTCGCGACCTGGCACGCGCCCGCGGCGCACGCGCTCGAAAGTTGGGGCGTCGGCCGGACCTCGAACGGGATGCTCGCGGCGGGACAGCCGTTGATCGAGCCGCTGTTCGGTGGTCGCGAATTGACGGCGATCGCGGGCCGCGCAGTCGGCTACCCCAACCCCGAACCGGCCACGATTTGCCGCGACGCCTTCCAGGCCGCCGCGCCCAAGGGAACCGACGTCGAGGCGGCGTGGCGAAGGTTTTTGCACGAGGGACTGCATCGCCCGCACGCCGACGCCCCGATCGCGCCGACGGTCAAGGTCAAGTGGAACAACGTCGCGGCCGCGGTGGAGGCGTGGCGCGCGGCCGGGCCGTCGCAGCCGCTCAGCCTCGACAATATGGAGCTCGTGTTCGAGCGCGACGCGTCGGTCGACGACGGTCGTTACGCCAACAACGGCTGGCTCCAAGAGCTTCCCGACCCGGTCACCAAGATGACGTGGGACAACGCGGCCTTGATCGCTCTGCGGACTGCCGAAGAGCTTGGTCTCCGCAACGGCGACGTCGCGCGACTGACTTTGCGAGGGCGATCGATCGACGCGCCGATCTTGATCGCGCCGGGTCATGCGGAGCGGTCGGTGTCGCTGTCGATGGGGTACGGACGCACTGTTGTCGGGCGGGTCGGTCGCGGCGCGGGGGTGAACGCGTACGCCTTGCGGACAAGCGTCGCGCCGAATGTCGCGACCGGTTTGACCGTCGCGAAGACGGGCAAGACGTATTCGCCGGCGCTTACGCAGGACCACTTCTCCCTTGAAGGGCGCGACCTCGTCCGCGAGATCGGCTTGCCCGCCTCGGGGCTGAAGGCGGCGGTCGGAACGACGTCGGAGGAGTCGCACAAGCACGTCGAGCCGAATATCCACGCCCAGCCCGCTCTCGCCGGGGCGCAGCAATGGGGTATGGCGATCGACCTGAACACGTGCGTCGGCTGCAACGCGTGCACGGTCGCGTGTCAGGCCGAGAACAACATCCCGATCGTGGGCAAGGACGAGGTGTCGCGCGGCCGCGAAATGCACTGGATCCGGATCGACCGCTACTTCACGGGCGACGAGGTCGACGAGCCGGGCATGGTGCACCAGCCGGTCGCCTGCGTGCATTGCGAGGAAGCCCCGTGCGAGGCGGTCTGCCCCGCGAACGCCACCGTCCATAACGAGGAAGGCCTCAACCTGCAGGTTTATAACCGCTGCGTCGGTACGCGGTACTGCTTGAACAACTGTCCGTACAAGGTGCGCCGGTTCAATTGGTTCAACTACAACGAGCGTCCGCTCGACGCCTTGCGGCTCGGCCCGCTCGCCGAAAAGGGGTCGCCCGAGACGGTCAAGATGCAGAAGAATCCCGACGTGACCGTGCGGATTCGCGGCGTGATGGAGAAGTGCACCTATTGCGTCCAGCGGATCGAGGCGGCGCGGATCGGCGCGCGGGTGGCGTCGGGAATGACCGGCGACGTGCACGTACCCGACGGCGGCGTCGTCCCCGCGTGCGCCCAGGCTTGCCCGGCGCAGGCGATCGTCTTCGGCGACATCGCCGACCCCTCGAGCCGCGTGTCGAAGATCAAAGCCCAGGATCGCGACTACGCGCTGCTCGGCGAGCTCAACACCCGCCCGCGGACGACGTACCAGGCGCGTTATCGGAACCCGAATCCAAAGATGCCCGCGGTCGCGGCGCGCGACGAGGCGACGGGATGAACATGACGAAATCAACCGACATCGGCTTAACTATCGAGGCGACGACGCCGTGAGTACCTCCGCGCAGGATAGTTTGGCGCGGCCGTTGCTCGTCGAGGGGGGCCGCACGTACGCGTCGCTCACCGACCTCGTCGCGGGTCTGGTCGAGCGCAAGCCGCCGCGTTGGTGGCTTCCCGCGTTCCTGGCGAGCGGCGCCCTGGCGACGGTCGGCGTCGCGATGGCGGCGTACCTGATCTCGACCGGCGTCGGCGTCTGGGGCTTGAACGAGCCGGTCGGCTGGGCGTTCGACATCACGAACTTCGTCTTCTGGATCGGCATCGGCCACGCGGGAACCTTGATCTCGGCGATCCTGTTCTTGTTCCGGCAGAAATGGCGAACCTCGATCAACCGGTTCGCCGAGGCGATGACGCTGTTCGCGGTCGTCTGCGCCGGGATGTTCCCGCTGATCCACATGGGCCGCGTCTGGCTGTTTTGGTACCTCGTGCCGCTGCCGAACGCGAACGCGATTTACCCGAATTTCCGATCCGCGCTGATGTGGGACGTCGTGGCGGTCTCCACCTACGGCACGGTGTCGCTCTTGTTCTGGTACGTCGGCCTCATCCCCGACCTCGCGACGATCCGCGACCGAACTTCCGGGCTCCGTCAGAAGATTTACGGCTTTTTCGCGCTCGGGTGGCGAGGCTCGGCGCGGCACTGGCGCGAATACGAGGTCGCGTATCTGCTGCTGGCCGGGCTCGCGACGCCGCTCGTGCTTTCGGTGCATACGATCGTGAGCTTCGACTTCGCGACCGCGATCTTGCCGGGCTGGCACACGACGATCTTCCCCCCCTACTTCGTCGCGGGAGCCGTCTTCTCCGGGTTCGCGATGGTGTTGACGCTGATGATCCCCGCTCGCGAGTTGTACGGGCTCAAGGACGTCGTCACGCTGCATCATTTGGAGAACATGTCCAAGATCCTGATGGCGACGGGGCTGATGGTCGGCTACGCCTACGGCGTCGAGCAGTTCGTCACCTGGTACGGCGGCAACGACTTCGAGAAGTACACGTTCCGCAACCGCGCGTTCGGACCCTACGCCTGGGCCTACTGGACGATGGTCTCGTGTAACGTGCTCAGCCCGCAGGTCTTCTGGTTCAAGTGGTTTCGGCGCACCCCTTGGGCGATGTTCGCGGTCTCGATCTTCGTCAACATCGGCATGTGGTTCGAGAGGTTCGTGATCATCGTCACGAGTCTGCACCGCGACTATTTGCCTTCGAGCTGGGGGATGTTTATTCCGACGTGGGTCGACGTCGCGCAGCTCGCCGGCAGCTTCGGGATCTTTTTGACGCTCTTCCTGCTCTTCCTGCGATTCGTGCCCATGGTGGCGCTCAGCGAGGTCAAAGGGGTTTTGCACGAGCAACTCGAGCACGCGCACGCCGAACCGCCGCCGCATCCCGCATCACGCCGCAAGGAGGCCCGCTCATGAGCGTAGCTCCGATGCAAACGCTAGGTGCGATCGCCGCCTGCACAGGCGCGGAAGCCCTCGTCGCGGCGGCAACGCGGCTCCGCGACGCCGGCTATGTGAAATTCGACGCGCACTCGCCGTTCCCGATCCACGGGCTCGACGCCGCTGTCGGAATGAAGCCGTCGAAGCTGCCTTGGATCGTCCTCGCGGGCGGACTCTTCGGCGCGAGCTTCGGCTACTGGCTGCAATGGATCTGGAGTGCGGTCGCCTACCCGCTCATCACCGACGGGAAGCCGTTCAACAGCGCCGAGGCCTTCGTACCGATCACCTTCGAATTCACGATCTTGATCGCGTCTTTCACCGCGGTCGGAGGCATGCTCGCGCTCAACGGACTGCCGCGGCTCAACCACCCCGCGTTCGCGAGCGACGCCTTCGCGCGCGTTGCCGCCGACGGCTTCTTCCTCACCGTCGACGCCGCCGACCCGTTGTTCGACAGCCACGCAACCCCCGCTTTTCTCGCCGAAATCGGTGGTTTCGACGTCGCTCTGCTCGAGGAGCCCTCGACATGAACATCCTCAGGAACCGCCGCGCGTGCACTCGACGGGCGCTCCGGCAAGGCTGGGCGTCGACCGCCGGCCGGGTCGATTCGCAACCTGGTCCAACGGGCCGACTCGGGCGATCGAAGTGGACGCGGATTCAAACCCATGCGTAACGTCGTTCTCCTTTTTGTCGTCGCGGCGCTGCTCACGGCGGCTGCGCTCGGCGTGCGCGGCCGGGTCAGCGAAAATCGTCCGCTCATGCTCGTACCCGACATGGACTTTCAACCGCGGGTCGACGCGCAGTCGGAGAGCGAGTTCTTCGCCGACGGCCGTTCGATGCGCACTCCGCCCGCCGGCACCGTCCCCTTCGGCGGCGGCGACTACGCGAGCGACGCCGGCGCGCCCACGCCGAACGCCGATATGCTCGCGGGCGACGAGTCGTACTATCAAGGAAAAAAGAACGGCAAATTCGTCGAGAACTTCCCGCTCGCGCTCGACATTGCGCTGATCGAGCGCGGTCGCGAGCGCTTCAACATTTACTGTGCCGTCTGTCACGGCGGCGCCGGAATGGGGAACGGCATCACGACCAAGCGCGGACTCGTCGGCGTGCCGAATTATCACGACGAACGGCTCCGCAAACTGCCCGTCGGCGAAATCTACTCCGCGATCACGAATGGTAAGGGGCAGATGGCGAGCTACGCCGCTCAGGTTGCCCCGCGCGACCGCTGGGCGATCGTCGCGTACGTGCGAGCCCTCCAGCGCAGCGGTCACGCCGCGCTTGGCGATGTCCCCGTCGCGTTCCGCGGCGAGCTCGAGAAAACCAAAACCGACGACGTCAAGCCGGCGCCCGCAGCGAAAGCGGCTCCCGATACGAAGAAATCCGCCTCGGAGAAGAATCCGTGAGTCACGTCGACGCGCCGCTCAACTCCGACGAAGTCGTGCTGCCGGCCGCGACGCTCGCACGCGCGGAGCGCATCTGCGCGGCGGTGATGATCCTCGCGGGAGCTGCGTCGGTGCTCGGCTGGATTCTTGACGCGACGCAATTCGCGTCGTCGTGGCTGACGGCGTTTTGCATGGTCGCGAGCCTCGCGACCGGCTCGCTCTTCTTCGTGATGGCGCATCACGTCACCGGCGCCGGCTGGTCGGTGGTCGTGCGGCGGCTGCTCGAAAACGTGACCCGAACCCTCCCGCTCCTGAGCTTGATGTTCATACCGATCGCGCTCAACCTCGGTCGACTCTACGCCTGGAACGACCCCGCCCGACGGCTCGGCGACCCGTCGCTCGCGCACCGGCTGCTCTGGCTCGGCCCGGCGTTTTTCACGCTGCGGACTCTACTTTACATCCTGATCTGGTCGCTGTTTGCGCAACGTCTCGCGCGGTGGTCAAGCTTGCAGGACGAGACGCGCGACCCCGCGCTCTCAACCCGCATGCACAACCTGAGCGCGCCGGGCCTGCTCGTGCTCGCGATCACGACGACGCTCGCCGCGTTCGACTGGCTGATGAGCCTGCGCTACGCCTGGATTTCGACGATCTACGGCGTCTTGTTTTGGTCGGGCGGCTTTGTCGGCGCGTTGGCTTTGTTGATTCTGATCGCGTACGCGCTGCGCTCGGCCGGCATTCCGGCGCGCATGATCACGGCCGAGCATTATCACGACCTCGGCAAGCTGCTGATCGGTTTCACGATCTTTTGGACGTACATTTCCTTTTCGCAATATTTTTTGATCTGGTACGGCAACTTGCCCGAAGAGACGGCGTGGTACATCGCCCGCCGCGTCGGCGGCTGGAACCTGGTGAGTTGGGCGCTGCCGATCGGCCACTTTGCGATCCCCTTCTTCGCGCTGTTGCGTCGGAGCGTGAAACGGAACCCGCGGGCGCTCGCCGCGATCGCCGCCTGGCTGCTCGCGTTTCATTACATCGACCTTTACTGGCAGGCGGCGCCGACCTTCGCAACGCAAGGTCCGCGCCCGCACTGGCTCGACGTCGCGACGCTCGCGACCATGTTCGCCGCGTCGGCCTTCGTCTTCCTGCGCGCCTGCCGCAACCGCCCTCTCGTGCCTGTCGGCGACCCGCGTCTCGGCGAGTCGCTCGCGTTCAAGAATCTGTGAAAGTATGGAGTGCTGGAATGTCAATGAGTGGATCGTTAACGACGCCCCCCCCCGCCTCGAGCTTCGACCGTCGTCCCGGCTGGACGGTCGTCTCGGTGGTCGGGATCACGCTCAGCCTCGTGCTGTTCGTGGTCGTCGTGCTGATCATGTACTATTTCACGCGCGGGTACGGTCCAGACGTCGATCGCGACGCGACCGCGAAGCAGGTTGCCGAATTGCGGGCCGCGGATCGCGAGTTGCTGTCGACGTACGGATGGGTTGACCGCAAGCAAGGCGTGACGCGGGTGCCGATCGAGCGCGCGATGGAGTTGATCGTCGCCGAGTCGGGGACCGCTTCACCTGAAGGAGCCGTTAAATGAGCACAACTTATGTCGTTCTCGGCATTTCGGCGCTGATGTTCGGAGCCACGGCGGTGCTCGCCTTGGCATGGGCGCTGCGGAAAGGTCAGCTCGAGAACTTTCAGCGGGGTGCGACGTCGATTTTTGATGCGGACGAGCCTGTCGGCCGTCCCACCGACTTCTTCCCGGGAGGCCGGCCTCGATGAGCCTCGAACCCGCGACCACCCCCGCCGATGCGGCTCGTGCTCGCCTCGAGATGGTCGAACGCATCCGGATGAATCGCGAGCGGATCGCGATCGACGCGTCGACGCGCCTGCCGGTGCTGGCATTCTTCGGGAGCTCGGTTTTTTGGCTGATCGTGGGCAGCGTGTTCGCGCTGCTCGCGTCGGTCAAGCTGCACTCGCCGCACTTCCTCGACGCGCAGTCGTGGCTCACTTTTGGACGAGTCCGTCCCGTGCATCTCAATATCGTCGCGTACGGATGGGCGGCGATGGCGGGCGTCGGCGCTTTGTTGTGGCTGATGGCTCGACTCACCCGGGCCGAACTCCAGTACCCGCGCGTTCTGCTCGTTTCGTGCGCAATCTGGAACTTCGCCGTCGCGGGGGGGGTCATCGCGATTCTCGCCGGGTACAGCAACTCGATCGAATACCTCGAGTTCCCCGCCTGGGTGCCGCCGCTGCTCACCGTCGCGTACGCACTCGTGGGGCTCTGGACCATGATCATGTTCCGAGATCGTCGCGAGCACCACGTTTATGTGTCGCAATGGTACTTGATCGCCGCCGCGTTTTGGTTTCCGTGGCTTTACACCGCCGTGAACATGCTCCTCGTGATCCATCCCGTTTTGGGCGTGACGCAAGGGACAATCACTTGGTGGTACGGGCACAACGTGCTCGGGCTTTGGTTCACGCCGATCGGCCTCGCCACGGTCTATTACCTGTTGCCGAAGGTGCTCGGCAGGCCGATCCACAGTTATTACCTCAGCATCGTCGGCTTCTGGTCGCTCGCGCTTTTTTACAATTGGGCGGGAGCGCACCACTTGGTCGGCGGGCCGATTCCCGCATGGCTGGTGACGACGTCGGTCGTCGGCAGCATGATGATGTTGATCCCGGTCGCGACGACCGCGATCAACCACCACTTTACGATGGTCGGCAACTTCAGAAGGCTAAAATATAGCCCCACGTTGCGGTTTATCGTCTTCGGCGCGATGTGCTACACGCTCGTGAGCGTCCAAGGCTCGCTTGAATCAATGCGTTCGATCAACGTGCCGACGCACTTCACGCACTTCGTCGTGGCGCACGCGCATCTCGGGTTGTACGGGTTCTTTTCGATGGTCATGTTCGGCGGGATCTATTACATCATGCCGCGCCTGACGGGCTGGGAGTGGGCTTCGGCGCGGCTGATCCAGGTTCACTTCTGGGGTACCGCCGCGGGCATCATCATCTACTTCGTGCCGCTGACGTGGGGCGGCCTGATGCAGGGGCTTATGCTCGTGAACCCGAAGGTAGCGTTCATCGACATCGTGAAGTACACGATCCCCTACCTGTGGATTCGCACTGGATCGGGGATTCTGATGACCGGCGGCCATACGGCGTTCGCGGTCCTGTTCGTGATGAATCTGCTGCATCTGGGCGAAAAACGCGACGAGCCGATGCTGCTCGCCGAACCCGACGAGATCGAAGCCGGGGCCGAAGAGCCGATGCTGGTGGGCGTGGGAGGCGAAGGGATATGAACCACGGACCGACAATCTTCTTGGGCGTGCTGTTGACGTTCGCGTCGGCGTGGCTCGGGTTGGTATTTGCGCCGTATGCGCAGATGGGCGAGATGCGTCCGCTGGCGCTCGACGGCGGCGACTTCTATCCGAAACCGTACGCGGGGCTCGCGGCCCGCGGACGCGAGATTTATAAGGCGGAGGGCTGCGTTTATTGTCACAGCCAACAGATTCGCCCCGAAGGCTACGGAGGCGACATCGAGCGCGGCTGGGGCCCTCGACGCAGCGTTCCTCGCGATTATCTCTACGACCAACCCCACCTGCTCGGCAGCATGCGCACCGGCCCCGACCTTTTTAACATCGGCGCACGGCAGCCGGACGCGAACTGGCATTACTTGCATCTGTACGACCCGCAAGCAATGTCTCCGGGGTCGACGATGCCGCCGTTTCGCTTCCTATTCGAGCTCCGCAAGATTGTCGGCAAACCGTCCGACCGCGCCCTCAAACCGCCGAAGGAGTGGCCGATCGAGCCTGGTCACGAGTTGGTGCCGACCACCGACGGCGAAGCCCTCGTCGCGTACCTGAAGGCACTCGACCACACGACGCCGCTGCCGGAGGCCGAATCACCGTGAGTACCTCCGACACGCAACCCGCCGACCGTCGCGACGACCGAGATCGCGAGGTCATCGAGACCGTCGATGTCCAAACGATGCATGCGCCGATCATGCGGGAAAAGAGGGACCCGCGCGACGGTTTCGAGCCGATTCCGCCCTGGCTCGGCGGACTCTTCGGCCTCCTTCTGTTTTGGGGCGGTTGGTATTTGAGCCAGTACGCGGGCGACTTCCGAGCCGACGTCCTCGACGGCGATTTCGCCAAGCTTCGAGTCGCGGCCGAACCGAAGAAGAAGGCCGACCCGGTCGAGATCGGCAAAAAGCTCTTCGCCGCGCAGGGTTGTATCGCTTGCCACCAGGCGACCGGCCTCGGCGTGCCGAATCAATATCCGCCGCTGTCCAAATCCGAGTACGTCCTCGGCCCGGCGTCGCGCCTCTCGCGCATCCTGCTCTACGGTTTACAAGGCCCGGTCGAAGTCGCGGGAGCCAAGTTCAACGGCAACATGCCGAACTTCGGCGACAAGCTCAAAGACGACCAGATCGCCGATCTGCTTACGTATATACGTCAGGATTGGGGGAATACGGCGACCGTCGTCGACGCCGCGAGCGTCGCCGCGGCGCGCGAGGCGACGAAAGGCCGATCGACGCCGATGACGGCCGAGGAACTGGCCGCCGTCGTTGGAGAAGACAAGCCGGTCGCGACCGCCGAAGCGACGAAGGCTCAGGCGGATGCCAAGTCGAAGGAGGCCGGATCCCAGCCGAAGACTTTGCCCGCCGAGAGCAAGACGAAGCCCGCAGTAGAGCCCAAGCCTGCCGCGAAGGGCAAGTCGGGGGCGTCCGCTTAAGGCGGACGACGCGTTTCCATGCGTCTCTCGTGCGACTACTGCGGGACGCCCATGACCGGCCCGGGTCTGTCGGGCCGCGACCGACTTGGCAAAGGCGCACTTCGTTATTGTTGTTCGGGCTGTCTCGCGATCGGGGAGCGGGCTGCGGCGGGCAACGGCACGTCCACGACGTCGCGGTTTGACCCGGTTTGGATTCGCGTCGCCGTCGCCTCGGGGCTCGCGGCCCAATCGATGCTCGTCGGACTCGCGATCAACATCACGCCGCCGGAGCCGACGACGAAGTTCGCGGTGCAGTTGATACTCCTGGCCGGGACGCTGGTTACTCTCGGACTGCTCGGCGGGCCGTTGGCCACGGCGTCGCTGCGCGAGGCTCGCCGCGGCAGGCTCACGACCGAGGCGCTCTTCATGACCGGCGTGATCGGCACGCTGGCAACCTCGATCTTCACGACTTGGCGCGGTGAAGGCCCCGTCTACTACGAGGTTGTCTCCGTGTTGCTGATCGTCTGGACGATCGGCAAGGTGCTCGCGGCACGCGGCCGAGAGCGGACCCTCGTCGCAACCCGTGCCTGGATGCTCGATATCCAGACCTGCCGCCTCATCGATGCGTCGGAGTCAGAGCGACGGATCGATGCGCACGAGGTGAAGGTCGGAGACCGCGTCGCGGTCTTGCCCGGCGAGCGGATCGCCGTCGACGGGATCGTCGCCGACGGGGTTGCGTTTGTGCGCGAGACGCCGATCAGCGGCGAACCCGCGGCGGTCGTGAAGCGACCCGGCGACCGCGTGTGGGCAGGTACGGGCTGCGAGGACGCACGCCTCGTCATCCGCGCGACCGCCCCCGGCGACGATCGTCGCATCGATCGACTGATTGCGACCGTCGAAGGAGCGCGTGCGACGCCGACCTCGCTCCAAGGCCTTGCCGACCGCGTCGCTCGACTGCTGTTCCCGCTCGTCGTGGTCGTTGCCGCCGCGAGCTTCGCGGGTTGGACGGCGCGCGAAGGTTGGCGCGCCGGCCTCATGAGTTCGCTCGCGGTCCTCTTGGTCGCGTGTCCGTGTGCGTTCGGGTTGGCGACCCCTGTCGCGATCTGGACGACCCTCACGAAGCTCGCCGAGCGCGGACTCGTTGTCCGTGATGCGTCGTTCGTCGAACATCTCGCCGCGGCCAACCTTGCGGTCTTCGACAAGACCGGCACCCTTACCGAAGACCGGCTCTCGCTCGTTGATTTCGCTGTTCTTGACGCCTCGTCCGACGAACGCGCCGACCTGCTCGCAACCGTTGCCGCAGTTGAGGCTGAGAGTCGCCATCCGGTGGCTCGCGGGTTCGCCGCCCTCGCGGTAGATCATGCTCTCTTCCGAGTCCGCGAGCAGAGAATTGTGCCGGGACAGGGCGTCGAGGCGCTTGTGGAAAGGGTCGATGGCACCGGCGAGCCGCGACGCGTGCGCATCGGTCGCGAGGACTGGCTTGCACGCGGCGACCAAGCCTCCGCCCGCGGACTACAAGAGCTCTTGCTCGCCGAAGACTCCGCGTCGCGCGTCTATGTCGCCGTCGACGGTCGTCTTCGCGCCGTCGCCGCGTTCGGCGAATCCCGCCGCGCAACGACCGACGCATGCCTGTCCGAGTTGACGACGATGGGTATCGGCGTCGAGGTTATGACCGGCGACTCCGCCGCGGGTGCCGCCGCCGCAGGGTTTGCAAACGCACGTTCGAGACTCGCCCCCGAGGACAAATATCGCGAGGTCCAATCCCTAAACAATGCCGGCCGTCGCGTGGTCTTCATCGGCGACGGGGTCAACGACGCTGCCGCGATGAGCGCCGCATCGGCGTCGGTCGCACTCGCGCACGGTGCCGAGGTTGCGGTGGAAGCGGCCACCGCCACGCTCTACGGCGGCGATATCGCGACTCTGGCCTGGTCTGTTGCCGTCTGCCGATCAGCGATCAGAATCCTGCGCGTGAATTTGATCACTGCGGCGTGTTACAACGTTTGCGGAATCGCACTTGCCGCCGCAGGACGATTGCACCCGGTTGCCGCCGCTCTGCTCATGGTCGGTTCGAGCACCTGGGTCTCGTGGCGATCGACCGGGATCGGGCAAATCGCAGCGTGCGACTGTGCTCCCCCTCCAAGCGCCGACGACGAGCGTCCTCTCGTCGCGCCGGCGCGGGCCGCCGCGATCCACGCCGTCGCGCTGGCGGCGCAGGCTCCTCTGGTCGCGTTGCTGGCCGGGGCCTCATTCGCAACCAGTGCCGTCGCGACCTTCGTCGCGGCGTTGACCTCGATCGGCATCGCGAAGATTTGGCGACGTTGGGATGCGATTCCGCACGCGGTTGACATGGCTTTCGGCATGCTCACGCTCGGCGGCTTGGGGATGCTCGCTGGTTGGTCGATCGACCTTGGCTTTCGCCCGCTCGCCGACGTCTCCAGCGTTTGCGGCTGCGGCCTCGCGGCTTCGAACAACGCTTGGCTCGGCGTCACGCTGCGAGCGCCCGGCATGTGGGTCGGCATGCTGTTGCTGGGCAACGCAGCGATGATCGGACTCGGTCGTCGCCGGATTCGGATCGCGCCGGCCGAGTGGCTCCGAGCCAACCTGGGCATGGTCGTCGGGATGGCGATTGGGGGCTGGTGCGCGAGTCGGTTGGAGATCGACGACACCCGCGTTCTGACGCTCGCGCACGTGGTCTTGATGCAAGCCGGTATGACGATCGGGATGATCTTGTTTGAACACGCAACCATCCCGCTCCGTCGACCTTTCGAGTGGAGTCCTCACGACCGGCCGTTCGTCGCCGAGCGTTCGTGAAGTCGTGACGATCAGAGCCTCTCAAACCTACGGCACAAGCTCGGTCAACGCGACATTGCGACAAGCTTGCGCGAGGTACGGCCCGACTCGAAGAGAACCGAGGCCCCCGCGGGCGGCGAGTCGGTCGCGAGAAAGGGGACGTAGCCGTTGCGGACAGTCTCGGCGGCGACGTCCGCGAGCTTGCGGTCGCGCGGGTACAGGCAAGGCCGTTCGGTCGCGAACATGAGCATTTGAGGCTCGCCTGAGTCGCGACCGTCAAAGAGAATCACGGCGTTCGCGGGAAGATGCGCCGTCACGAACCGCGCCATCCCAGAGACGTCGGGCACCTTACGGTTCCACCCGGCGACCCTCCAGGCGTCGACGAAGTTCATTGCGACGAGTATTGATGTCGCAATCGCGGCAAGGACCTTCAGCCGTCGACCCGGAGGCGCGATCCCGGCCGACCGAGCACGACTTAGCGCCGTCGCGACGAGCGATCCCAACAGGATCGCGACGAGGAAGTGACCCATCACCCACGGGCTGCGCATCGGGAGCGTCCAGAGGCTCGCGCCTTCGACCGGGCCCTTACCGAAGGGGAGAATCGAGGCCGGCCATGCGACTGAAACAACGGCAATCGCGAACCAAACCGACAAGGGTTTCCTTGCACGCGCGAAGTCGAAGTCGAGTCCCGCGTCGATGAGCAAGGCCAGCAGAATGCACGCCGGCGGCACCGCGAGCAACGTCGCGGAGGGGGTCTTCGTGCCCGCCGCCAGCATCGGAGCGACGACGCCGCAGAACCACGCATAGACCAGAATCCACCCGATGTTGCCCGACCGCGGTGCTCTCGGCAGCAAGGCCGCGAACGCCACGAGAATCGGGGTATAGAGATACCGATGCATGTACGGCATGTAATCGAAAACGACGCGGGTCCAGGGTCCGCCCCAGCCCTCCAGAGGCGAATTCAAATGCGACCAAATGTATCCGTGCTCGTGCGCGAATTCGACCGGGAACGCTCGAGTGCAATACAATGTCCACGGGGCCGCGGTCGCAAGGGTCGTCAGACCGAGCACGATCAACGGTCCGATTTCAATCGCGCCCTCAGGTTTCTCCGCACTTCCGAATCGCCGCCGCAAACGGTACGCGACCAAACAAGCGACCGCGGTCGCACCGACGATCAAGCCGGGATAGCTCTTGCTCAGAACTGCACAGCCCTGAGCGAACCCCGCCGCGCACGCCCATCGATACGAGCCGCGCTCGCCTGAGCGTACGGTGCAATAGATGCCGGCCTCGACCCAAAACAGCAGCGAAACATCGATATGATCGCTGAAGAGATACCCCTGCACGAGCATGAGAATGAGCGGGTTGACGGCTTGAAACGAGGCTGCAAGTAGTCCGACGCGCCTCGAAAACAGCCTCGAACCGATGAGGAACGTGAATCCCGTCGAGGCGGTTGCGAGGATTGCGGACGGTAATCGAAGCGAGAGCGTATTCACGCCGAACAGCAAAAAGGAGACGGCGATCTGCCAAAGCGGTAGGATCGGCTTGTGCAACCAGACGTGGTTCTCGCCCCAATTGCGCGCGTCGAACCCGACCGGCGGCGGGTCGAACAACGTCGGCTTCAGAGGGTGGCGCAGGAGACTGCGGGCGACGATCGCGTGGAACGATTCGTCCCAATAATTGAGCGTCGGGTGTCCGAGGTTGCGCGTGTTCAGAATGAAGGAGAGCAGAAGCAGGCAAGACAGCGCCGTTCGATATCGACGCCTCGCTCGATGCGAGGTCTTGGTTTGATCGACGTCGTCGACGGCGACGCGGGAACGGACCGCCGGCCCAAAGAGAAGACGATGCGGCGGCGTGGTCCGGTCTGATAGGGTCGCGGGCGCGCGGCTCACGATTGTTGGAGTTGATTGATTTTGTTGTAAAGCGTTTTCAGGCTGATTCCAAGTTCCTTCGAGGCCGCGGGCTTGTTGCCGTTGTGCTTTTCGAGGATCACCTGGATGTATTTCATTTCAATATCGCGCAAGGTCGGACTGCCGTCGGGAATCGCGAAGTGCGGACCACTGAGTGCGGCGGCGTTCGAATACATCGGCGCGGAGCCCGTTTCGCGACGCAGCGGCGTACCCGAGGGTAGATGTTCCGCGAGGATCGGTCCGCCGCCGGAGAGGATCGAGGCGCGTTCGATCGCATTCGCGAGTTCGCGGATATTGCCGGGCCAGTCGTGAGCGAGCAAGACCTCGATCGCCTCGGCCGAAAGCGCGGCGGAAACGCCGGGTCGCCGATGATGTGCGAAACGAGAAAGCATATGCTCGGCGAGTGCGGGGATATCCTGTCGGCGGTCGCGCAGCGGCGGCAAATGGATCTCGAAGGTTTGCAAACGGAAGTAAAGATCTTTACGAAACTGATCGGCGTCGACCATGGCGCGCAGGTCGCGGTTGGTGGCGCAGAGGACGCGAACATCAACGCGAAAGGGCTCGTTTTCGCCGACGCGACGGATTTCGCCCGCTTCGAGGAAGCGGAGTAGTTTGACTTGAACGCTCTTGTCGAGTTCACCGACCTCGTCCAGAAACAGCGTACCGCCGTTCGCGACTTCAAAGAGACCTTTACGGTGCGAGTCGGCGCCGGTGAAAGCCCCCTTGCGGTGACCGAAGAGTTCGCTTTCAACCAGGTTTTCAGGCAACGCGCCGCAGTTTACCGGAACGAACGCAGCGGCCGCGCGACGGCTCTTTTCGTGAAGTCCGCGCGCGATCAACTCTTTGCCGGTGCCGGTTTCGCCGAGAATCATGACGCCGGCGTCGGTGGGCGCAATCGTATCGATCAACCTCCGGACGGACTGCATCGCGGGGGTCTGTCCGATGAGTGTCGTCGCGCCTTCCACGGCTTTGAGCCTGGTCTCCAACGCGACGGCTTTGTTCGCAAGGTCGCGACGCTCGGCGACTCGGGCCAAAATCACTTCGAGCTCGGCCCACTTGCATGGTTTCGTGAGGTAGTCGAACGCGCCCAGCCGCAGTGCTTGAACCGCGGTGTCGACGGTTGCCTGGCCGGTGAGAATCACGACTTGAGTTTCGGGACTGAGCCGGCGAATTTCGCTCAGCACCTCGATCCCCGTCATGCCGGGCATTCGGAGGTCGAGCAGCGCGACGTCGTACGCTCCCTTTTCGAGCGCGCGCAGCGCCGCGAGGCCGTCGGGAAAAACGGAGACTTCATGTCCGAGGCGCGGCAATTCCATGCGCATCAAGTCGCGGAGATGCGCCTCGTCGTCGGCGAACAAAACTCGTAGACCGCCGTGTCGCGTTTTCTCCATCGCTGTTGTCTCCTCCATGAGACCGGTTGAGCCTTTGGGGCGGAATCAGGCGGCCAAGTTACCGTTGCGCCCCGCCGCGACGCCCGCCTTCGAAGCCGCGTTATCGTCGACGTCGAGCGGTAGACGCACGGTGAAAGTCGCCCCCTGGTTTTCGCCGGGGCTCGAGGCGCTGATCTCGCCCTGATGCTGACTGATAATTCGATGCGTGATCGACAATCCCAAACCGGTTCCCTTGCCCTCGCGTCTCTTCGTGAAGAAAGGCTCGAAGATGTTGTCAAGTATTTCAGGCGGAATGCCGTGGCCGTCGTCGGCGAAAACCAGTTCGGCCACTCCCTCGACGACGCGGAGATCGATGCGCAACACGCCGCCCGCGTCCATCGAGTCGAGCGCATTCACCACTAAATTGAGCACGACCTGCTTGATTTCTTGTGCGTCGACCCGAGCCGCAATCGCCTCGCGCGGCTGAAAAACGATCGTTTTACCTCGATACTTCCCGATATGCCGAACCATATCCACGACCCCCTGGACCAAGCCCGCAAGGTCGGTGCGCTCGCGCTGAATGTCGTTGCAGCGCGAGAAATCCAGCAACTTCTCGGTGATGCTCTTACATCGAAAGGCTTCTTCCTGAATCATGCGCAAGTAGTTGTGGACAATCTTGGTTTCGGAGGGATCCGCGCGGTCGAGCATCGCGGCGAGTCGGTGTTCGAGAGCCTCGGAACAGAACGCGATCGACGCGAGCGGGTTATTGATTTCGTGCGCGACTCCCGCGGCGAGAAAACCGACCCCCGCCAGCCGTTCCGACCTGACGAGTTGTCGACTGCGTTCGCGAACCTGACGTTCAAGGTCGTCGTACGTGACTCGCAGTTGTGCCGTCATATCGTTGAACGCCTCTGCGAGTTTCTGCATCTCGTCGCCGGTACGAAGTTGAATCTTCGCGTCGAGGGCTCCGCGCGCGACGTTGCGAACCCCTCGCTCGAGTAGTCGGACCGGGTGGAGGACCCAGCGGTGGAGCAGTCGTGCGAGTGCCCAAAGCATAGCAAGCACGGCGACGGCCGATGTCCAGACGATGATCCGGCTGGTGCCGTATTGATTCTTCGAGTCGGTGAGGATCACAAAGAAGTCGCGCTGAAGCTTGCGGGGCAGCTCGGCGACTCGGTGGTTGAGGCGGTCGATCCGCGCTTTCAGCGGCGCCCATGGTTTGCCGGCAACCTCGGGTTCGGGCTCCGGGGCGTCGGCGGCATCAGGGTTGCGCTCGAGGTAGCCCGGCGTCCCGTGCAAAACCAGCGGCGGATTCACACCCGGCTCGAGAGCCGCCAACAACGCAGTCAGGTCAACGTCGATCTTAAACGCGAGTCCGGCTTCGTCACGTCCGTCCCCCGCGCGATTGCCTCGCGTCGCGTTATTGCGAAGTTCGTCGAAGTACGTCGCGAGCGCCCGGCGTGCGGCGACCACATCCTCGTGCAATGACCTCCTCTCGTCGTCCGACCCGCGACGCGGCGGCTGCAACCGCGAGACGGACTCGAGCAAGTCGGTCGAGGCGCCCAGTTCGCGCAGTTGGTCGACAAGCGTCAGATTGCTGATGTGAAACGCGTGCAAGCCGAACATCGAACCGCCCATCAGCGTCAGCATCATGCCCACGACGAGGCTTAAGCCCGCCATCAACTTAACGCGAATGGTCCATTTTGGCATCGATGCGACCTCCCTGTCGCGCGGCGGGGCAAACGGCTGCACGCCGGAATACGACGCGGTCTTGCGGGCATCCGAGTTCCCGCGGCGAGCCAAGGCAACGCTTTATAACAAAGCGACCCCGAAGCTCAAAGGTCGATCGGCAAAATTACTCAAGTCCGGTCCTGTCGACGCAAACTTATTATTTGGATGGGGTTTGCGGCGATGCGAGGGGCTTCGGAGGAATGCTCGAGACTCGCGTTTAAGATCGACGT
>JAJYDB010000290.1 GCA_021777845.1 Planctomycetota bacterium | reverse complement strand
GACTGTCCGAAAGCAACATCGCGTGGGGGGGAGGCTGCGTTCCGGGTGCGGTTTGGGGTGGTGCGGGGTCGCGGCGCGGGCCTTTTGGAAAGCGTGGGCGGGGGCCTTGTGGCGGGGGCGGCGCGTGGAAACAATAAAGGGTTAACGCGCGGGTCGCGAACACGTGCGGCGTCGTCGCGAGGTGGACGAGGCGAGGTGGACGAGGCGTCGCGGCGGGTGGGGATCGGGCGCGGCGCGGGCGGGGATTGAGGCCCAGTCATGTCGGTAAGTTTCAACCCGATTGGTCCGTGGCCGGTGGTCGCGTTGGCGTCGATCGGGGTGGCGTGGCTGACGATCTGGGCTTACCGGCAGCGGATGCGGCACACGTTGGGTCGTTGGCGCTGGTTGGCGTTGGGGTTGCGTCTGACGGCGGTGCTGATGTGCGTGTTGGCGGCGTTGCGGCCGTCGGTGATCGTGTCGGAGAAGAAGACGCAGCCGGCGACGATCGTGGTGTTGCTCGACGCGACGGCGAGCATGAACATCGGCGACGAGCAGGGGGGTAAGACGCGTCTGGGTCGCGCGCTCGAGACCTTGAAGCAGGCGCGGCCGCCGGCGGAGAAGTTGAAGCCGGGCCTCGACGTGAAGTTTTTTCGGTTTGGCGACGGTCTGGCCGAGCAGACGGCGGAGGGGGCGTTCACGGCGGACGGCAAACGGACGGCGCTTGGCGACATGCTGATCGAGGCGGTCGATCGGCAGGCGGGGGTGCGGGTCGCCGAGCTGGTGGTGCTGGGCGACGGCGCGAACAACGCCGGCCTCGCGCCGCTCGACGCCGCGAAGCGTCTGAAGGCGCGGCAGGTGCCGGTCGTCACGGTCGGATTCGGCTCGGAGAGCGCCGGGGCGGCCTCGAAGGACCTCGCGATTCGCGACTTCAGCGCCGGCCCGACCGGGTTCGTGAAAAACCGGATGCAGGTGCGCGGCACGCTCGTGGCGCGCGGGTTCGCGAATCAAACCGTCGACGTCGAGCTGTTCGTCGAAGGCCGGACCGACCCCGTCGCGACCACCAAGGTCAAAATTCCCGACGGCGCGCAACTCGTGCCGATCACGGGACTTGCGTACACGCCCGCGACCCCCGGCGAGCGTCGATTGATGCTCCGCGTGAAGCCGCGTCCCGGCGAGCTGGTCGAGTCGAACAATGAGATGAGCACGTTTGTGAACGTGCTCTCGGGCGGGTTGAACGTGTTGTATTTGAAGGGGCCTGATTTTTCGTGGGACCGGAAGTTTTTGTTTCGATCGATCGCGTCCTCGCCGGACATTCAGGCGTACGAGATCGAGGTCCGCAAGCCCGCGAGCGGCGCGACGGGCGAGCTTGCCGACGACGAGTTCGCGACCGGGCGTTACAACGTCTATTTGCTCGATAATTTGCCGGCGGCGATGTTGACGGCGCGTCAGCAGCGGCTCTTGACCGACGCGGTGGAGAAGGGCGCGGGGTTGATCATGCTGGGCGGTCGCGCGAGCTTCGGCGCGGGGGGTTGGGCGGCGACCGACCTGGCGCGGGTGTTGCCGGTGAACATCCACCCCGGCGACGGCCAGTACGAGCCCGAGAGCGGGGTGCTTTTTTTGCCGAACACGTCGGGGCTCGAGAATTACGTGCTGCGGATCGCGCCCACGACCGCCGAGACGGCGCGGATCTGGAAGACGCTGCCGCGGATGACGGGCATCAACCGTTTTGGGTCGCCGAAGCCGAACGCGTTCGTGCTCGGGACCGCGGATACGCCCGACGGCGAGCCGGTGATGGTCGGCATGGAGACCGGCCTGGGTCGGGTGCTTGCGTTCGCGGGCGAGACCTGGCCGTGGGTGCGGGCGATTCAGGAGGACGGCCGCGTGGCGCACCGTAAGTTCTGGCGGCAGGTGATCTTTTGGCTCGCGCACAAGGAAAATCAAGGCGACGCGAGTGTGAAGATCGGCCTCGACAAGCGTCGTTTGACGACCGGCGAGCGGCTCCTGGTGTCGATCGCCGCGCGTGACGCGAAAGGCGCGCCGCTGAGCGACGTCAGCTACGAGGCGAGCGTCGCGCGGCAAGGCCCCGACGCTCGACCCGAACGCATCGACGTCTTCGCGCAAGGCGACGACGCCGCCGCGAACTACACCGCCGGGCCGGCGTCGGGGGTGTATCAGGTGGTCGTGAAGGCGACCCGCGCGGGCCAACCGATCGGTGAGGATAAAGCGCGATTTCTCGTTTATCAGGATGATCGCGAGCTGGAAAACCCGGCGGCGGACTTGTCGTTGTTGCGGCAGATCGCGGAGACGAGCGGGGGGACGACGATCGCGCCGGAGCTGCTCGCGAAGCACTTTCGGGAGCTGACCGGTCGGCAATTCACCGACACCTTCAGTCAGACCGAGAAGCGGCTCTGGGACAATTGGCCGTTCTTTTTGATTTTCGCGGCGGTGCTGATGCTCGAGTGGATTCTGCGCAAGCGCAACGGCTGGGTGTGAGGCCGACGAGCGCGGTCGCGGGTCCGGCGTCGCCGCGCGTGTTAAACAAAGGTTTGCGAAAGTGCGTGTGGTCGGATATAAGGAGAGGGTAGTGCGCGGGTGGGGTTGCGGAGTGTTTCGAGGGCGTCGACGATGTCGGAGACGGGGTCGGGGAGGTCGTCGCGATTGCCGATGAGGCTGCCTCGGCGGTCGTTTTTGCGCGTGGGCGGGCTGGGTTTGGCGGGGGTCGGGCTGGCGGACTTGCTGCGTTTCGAGGCCGAGGGGGGTGCGGGTTCGAGCGAGTGCTCGGTGATATACCTGTTCCAGTCGGGCGGGCCGGCGCAGCATGAGACGTGGGATTTGAAGCCCGACGCGCCGACGACGGTGCGCGGCGAGTTTCGACCGATCGCGACGGCCTCGGCGGGGATGCGGATCTGCGAGCATTTGCCGCTGTTGGCGCGGCGGAGCGAGCGTTTCGCGTTGGTGCGGAGCTTCACGCACGGTTGCAACGACCACTCGCTTGGTCATCACATCATGTTGACGGGCTCGGAGCCGAGGCCGGTGGGCTTCGACCCGACGCGGCCGACGCACAACGACTGGCCGAGCCTGACGACGGTGGTGAATTATGCGTTGCGTGCGCGCGCGGAGTCGATTCCGGCGTCGGTGATCTTGCCGCATTTGCTGGTGCATCGGAGCGGGGCGGTGTTGCCGGGTCAGATGGCGGGCCGGATGGATTCGAAGTACAGCCCGATGTTGGTGAGCGTCGCGCCGGAGTGCGTGGGGGGATACGGGGCGTGCCCGCGTTGCTTTCACTTTGAGAATTTGGAGTTCAAGCACGCGGGCGAGTCGGCGTTTCGCGCGCCTGGGCGTGATTTGCCGACGGGTTTGACGCCGCCGCGGATTGGTCAACGGGCGGCGTTGTTGGCGCGGCTGGAGTCGTTGCGTCGCGCGGTGGACGCGAGCGCGGAGTCGCTGTCGCTGGATCGATATCGAGGCCAGGCGTTGTCGATTTTGACGTCGGAGCGGACGGCGCGGGCGTTCGACATCGACGCGGAATCGCCGGGGACGCTCGATCGCTATGGACGTCATCAGTTTGGTCGATCGCTGGTGCTGGCGCGGCGTTTGGTGGAGGCGGGGGTGCGGTTGGTGCAGGTGAACGTCGGCAACGACGAGACGTGGGACACGCACCAGGGGGCGTGGCCGATCTTGAAGGACCGGCTGTTGCCGCCGCTCGACCAGGCGCTGTCGGCGTTGCTCGACGACCTCGCGACGCGCGGGCGTTTGGAGCGGACGTTGATCGTGATGGGGGGCGAGTTCGGACGCTCGCCGCGGATCACGTCGTTGCCTGGCGCGAAGTACGCTGGTCGCGACCACTGGGGCGCGGCACAGACGCTTTTTTTCGCGGGGGGAGGGGTGCGGGGCGGGAACGTCGTGGGCGAGACCGACCGGCACGGCGGGCATCCGAGCACGCAGTCGTATCGCCCCGGCGACCTGGCGGCGACGATTTACGAGGCGCTCGGGCTGGGTCCGACCCCCGAATATCGCGACCGTCTCGACCGACCGTTCGCCGCCGCGGACGGAGCGCCGATCGCGGCGTTGTTCTGAGCGTGCGGCGGTCGCGTCGCGATAATTAACGGCGGGCGTCGCGTGCGGGCAGGGGATGCAAGGCGGCGCGGGCGTCGAGGAGCGCGGTCGCGGCGCGTTGTCGTCCGGCGACGCCGGCGTGCGGGAAGAGTCCGCCGCCGAGGATCAAAGCGGCGACGATCAGGAGCGCGGCGCGCTCGCGAGGTCCGATGCCGAGCGCGATCGGCGAGGCGTGGCGTGCTCCGGTGAAGAGCAGCAGGTAGGCGCGCACGACCGCGACTCCGCCGAGCGCGGTCGCCGCGACGACGCCCAACCCGACGACCGGTCCGGCGTGCAGGGCGCTCTCGACGACGAGTTCGGTCGCGATGAATCCGAGCGTGCCGGGGAAGCCGACGCCCGCCAGCCCGGTGAGCAGGAAGCAGACGGCGAGCGTGGGCGCGTGGTCGTAGAGACCGCGGTGCGCGACCAACGCGAGCGGTCCGAAGCGGGCTTCGAGGGCGCGGATCGCGAGGCCGAAGCCGCCGATCGAGAGCAACGTCGAAAACCACAGACAGAGCGCGCCGGTGATCGAGAGCCGCGTGTGCAGCCCGAATCCGACCAGCACCAGCGCGCCGCCGCTGATCACGAGGTAGGCGAGCAGACGTCGCGCCTCGCGCTGCACGACGGCGAGCGCGCCCGCGTAGATCGCCGTCAGCACGCCGAGCGCGACGATCGCGCGCAGCAGGTTGTCCGACGCCGACGGCACGACGAGCCTCGCCAGCGCGTAAATCCCCGACAACGGCGCGACGAACAACAGCCCGATCCCCGACGACGCGTTCTCGATCCAGTCGGTGACCCAGCAGTGGAACGGGATCGCGCCGCAGCGAATCAAGACCGCCGCCGCGACCACCGGCACGCCCCAATGCGAACTCGTCGACGACGAGCCCAGCCCGCACGCGCCGACGATGAGCAGGATCGCGAACACGCCGAGATGCACGGCGTAAACGCGCGGCGCGCGGCGCTGCGCGCGGAGCTCGAAGCCCGGCAAGGCGGCCTCGACGGTCAGGAGCGCGACCAAGAGCCGGACGTCGCGGCAACTGAAGAGCGCGAGCCGCAACGCCAAGGCCGCGAGCGACCACGTGTACGAGAACCGACGCATCCGAGCGCGCGGCGTGGCGAACGCCGTCACCCAGTGCAAGAGCGCGACCGCGGGGACCATCGCGGCGCTGAGGTCGTCGAGCGCGAGCAGTCGATCGCCGAGGAAGCGCGACTGCCAGTCGTCGACGACGCCCGGGTCGGTGCCGCTGAACCAGTAATATTGGACGCACGCGAGCAGCGCGCAGCCCGCCGCGGCCGAGGTGAAGGTCATCCCCCACGCGAACGCGCGCAGCCGCGCGCGCGCCGTGCTCGCGCCGATCGCGCCCAGGCACGCCGTCAGGATCGCCGCTTCCAGCCAGGACGGAAACGCCTCGTTCACGTGAACTCCTCGATCGAAGCGGCGGCGGCGTCGGAGGTCGCGACGGCTCCCGCGAGCCACGACGTC
>JAJYDB010000289.1 GCA_021777845.1 Planctomycetota bacterium | reverse complement strand
GGATCGCAAAACCACCAACCGGCCGAAATTGCCGAGGAGTACGCCGCCGTGGAACAGTCCACCGCGTTGCCGATCGGCCGGCCAACGCCCGATACCCGAGACGTCTTGACCGAGTTCCTCCGCGACCGGGCCCGCAGACTTCTCGCCGAGGCCGTTGCGGCCAAAGTCGCCCGTAGGAACGACTAGTACGCCCACCTCGCTTGACGAGGCGGGGCACCGCCAGGTCGTCCGCAACTCGCGTGGGGCGAGAGTTCCGAAGTGAAGGGGACTGCGCGACACTGTTGGACGTATGTCCGCAGCCGCTCGGGTCAGCGAATCGAACGAGGGGGTGATCGGGAAGGCACCCCGAAACCGAGTCGAAGGCACCGCGCGCCGCGAGGAACGCTCGCCGTCGTGAACCAAATTTCATCAAAATCGCCGTGAACGGGCTCGCTTCGGCGGGAGCGATCCACGGCGCATCGGCCGAATAAGGCGCAATCGATTTGCTTTCCTCTCCAAGCGGCAACCATGCCGTCGACGGCCTCGATTCTTTTGATCCGCGGCGGGGAAACGGCCCGACGGCGCAGTTCGATACGGCATCGCCGCGCTCAAAAGGGCGGCTTGATTTCAACATTCGGCCCGACCGAGACGATCGTCCACGGGGTGAGCGGGAAGGCGTCGAGGACGCGGCGAAGGTCGTCGGTCGTGACGCGGTCAAACGCCGCGAGTTCATCCTCGACCGATAAATACTCGCGTCGATACAACCATTGAAATCCCAGCGACCCCAGCCGGCCCATCGGCCGCTCGCTGCGCAGCACGGTCCGCGACAGCACCTTGTTGCGAGCCTGAGCCAACTCTTCCTCGCTGGGACCCTCGCGCATCGCATCGCGGAACACCGACTCGATCCGACCGAGATTCGCTTGCGCCTCGTCGGGGTCGCAACTTAGAAACGTATAAAACACACCGGTATTATTGTAGTCTTGATACGAGACGTCGACGCCGTCGGCGTGCCCGGGGTCGATGAGCGTCCAGTAGAGACGCGAACCAGTGTGATCGCCCAAGATCGTCGCGAGCAACTGCGCCGCGTGACGGTCGTCGCTCTCGAGCGCCGGCGCGTCGGCGACGCCGATCACGGTCTGCTGCTGATCGTCGGCGCGACAAATGGCCTGGAACGACGTCGGCCCGCGACGCACCAAGGCGTCGCGCCCCGCGACGCCTTGAGGCCAGCCGCCGCAATAACGTTCGGCGAGGTCAACCAGTCGCGACCAGTCGTCGTTGCCGCTCACCGCCAACACGATATTCCCTGCGCCGTACCTCGACTGATAATAACCTCGCATCTGCTCGACGGTCATATTCTTAATCGATTCGACCGACCCCAAAATGCTTCGCCCGAGCGGATGAGGACCGAAGTGCGCCGCCTTCGCCGCTTCGTACGCCACCGACATCGGGTTATCCATATACATATGGATTTCTTCAATAATTACCTGCTTCTCCATCTCGAAGTCGTCGCCGCGCAGGCTCGGCCTGAGGATATCGGCGAGAACCTCGAACGACCGCGGCAGATACTCCGGCAGGCAGGTGACGTGATACAGCGTGTCTTCCTCGGAGGTCTGTGCGTTGTGCTTGGCGCCGACCTCGTCGAAATCGCGGTTCACGGCGAGCGCGTCGCGCGACGCCGACCCCTTGAACGCCATATGCTCCAAGAAGTGCGAGACCCCCGAAACGTCGTCGCTTTCGTCGCGGCTGCCCGCGCGGACGAAGAATCCCGCCGCCACCGACCTCACTTCGTCGTTCAGTTCGGCGACGACCTCAAGCCCGTTCGACAGCGTCGTTTGATGAAACGTCACGAGCGATGCTCCTCGAAACCCAGAAATCCGGCGGAGTGTCGTCCCGAGAGCGGAGTCATCACGAACGTGAAACGGCTCGCGAACGACTCCCCTCAACGGGAGAGTAAAGCAAGACGACGGTTCACGATTCCCCGGGGATTACCAGCGGCCGCGGCCCCAATGTGACGATCGTCCGCGGCCCGCGACCCAACTCGGCCGCGTACGCGCCGACCGACTCGGGCGTGAGCTCGTCGAGCTTCGAGGAAATCTCCTCGAGCGTCCGCATCCGTCCCAAATAGTACCAATCCGAAGCGATTGAAGCCGACCGTCCGGACGTCGATTCCTGCTGCATGATCAGGCTACTCTTGAGACCCGCGCGCATCATGTCGAGTTCGGCTTGCGCGATCCCCTCGCGACCCAGGCGGTCGATTTCCGCGAGCGTCACGTCCAGCGTCTCCTGTGCACGGTCCGACGACGTCCCCGCGTGGCAGTAAATCGCACCCCGGCCGCGCAGGCTTTCGTAACCCGCGTACACCGAATAGCAGAGCCCGCGCTTTTCGCGGACCTCCGTAAACAGACGAGCCGACGAATAGCCGCCCAACACGCCCGCGAGCGCTCGCGCTCGATAATAATCCGGGCCCGCGACGTCGGCGGCGTCGAAGGCGAGTGCGATTTGAATCTGCTGCGTGTCGCGCGTGATGTGCTCGCGCGGCGAGCCCGAGGCGTGCTCCTCGACCTCCGGCTCGTCACGCTGCGCCCAGTCGCCGAGCAGCCGCTCGACCTCGTCCCGCAATCGCGGCCAGTCCACCGCTCCCGCAACCGCCAGAATCGTCCCGTTCGGCCGATAATTGTCGGCGTGGAACTGTCGCAACTCCTCAGCCGTCGTCTGCTCGATGCCCTCGGGCGTCCCGGCCGAATTCCGACCCCAGGGGTCCGGAAAGTGACGCTTGCGCAGCTCGTGAATCACCTTCGAGCCCGGGTCGTCGTCCAACCCGCGGAGATTCTGCAGCGCAAGCGCGCGGATCGGCTCGACCTCGTCGTCGTCGAGCGCGGGCTTCGTCAGAATGTCCGCGAAAAGGGCGAGCGCGGCGAACGCATTCCGACCCAACGTCGCCGCCCATAAATTGGTGTGCACCGTCTGCGCCGACTCGCCGTGACTCACGCCCAGATTATCCAGCGCCGCGATCAACGCGCGACTGTCGCGCCCCCCTGCCCCGCGGGTCACCCACTCGGCGCACATCGACGCCGCGCCCCCCGAAGACGCTCGCTCGAAAGCTGCGCCCGCGGGGGTCAAAATCGTGAACGCCGCCGACTTCAAGGCCGGCATCGTCTCGGCCGCAAGCACCAGACCGTTCGGAAAGACGTGCGAATGTTGCTCTATATTCATAGTTGTTCGTGATGTCCAGCGGCGGACGATCCCGACGCCGAATCCGCGCGGCCCCGGCAACAAAAACGACTTTACCCGTCGACCGCTTTGTAAAGTACCTTGATGCGTCGGAACCCGACCGAACGGTACAACTGCACCGCCGGTGCGTTTTCAGCCGTGACCTCGAGATAAGCGCGACGCAAACCAGCCTGATAAAACCCCTCCAGAGCTTGTCTGAGCAACGCTTGCCCCAACCCGCGCCCGCGATATTCAGGCACCACGCCCACGTTCTGAATCGCGCCGATCGGACCGCGGTCCATCACCCCCTGAATCGTACCGCAATAGCCCGTCGGACCTGCCACCAACCATGTCGAAGAGGGCAAAAAACCAGGCTTACGACGAATCTCGCGCATCAGTCGCGTGCAACCCTCGCGTTCGCCCAGACAAGGAAACACGCCCGAGTCAATCTCGTCGCGAAAGCAGCGGCACAGTACCTCCGCGTGCGACTCCAGCATCGCATCGTTCCAACCCGCCCATCGGTACGGACTCGCCAACGTCGGCGGGTCGATCGATCCGTCGAGCGCGATCTCCATGCGAAACCGTTTATAATACGTGATCGCCATCGCGTCCAACACGCCGCCCGGTCCGCCCAGTACCCAACCCGAAAAGCGACCGATATTCTAGGCGTCGCGAACAACCAGGGTCAATCGCCGCCTGCGAGCAAGATCGCGATTCACCCCCACTGAGGCCAAGCGGACAACCACAAGCAAGTACCTCCGCCCGCGATCTAACCCGTTTAATAAGAGTCTCCTCCGATCAACTCGCGACTCGAGATCGAACCCAAGGCAACCCAGATCACCGGGTTGACCGTGTCCTTGATCAAATGCGTCGATCCGTCGCCGAACAGTGTGATTACCAGGCTCGCATGCAGGCTGCGCGCCCCTGAGACCTCTTGCGCCCAAGCGTCCTGAGGATCCCCCTGACACGGCAGGCCGGGTTCGGCAAAACACAACGAGGCGTCCGGCAGCAAGTCGTAATTGTAACCCACACAGAGGTTTGGGAAACGATTCGGCGGGAAGCTCGTCTCGAAAGTATTCGCGCCCGGCAGCGTCTCCCAGAGTACGCCGCGAATGTCGCCGCCGCTCCCCTGACGAATCTCGGAGAGGAACATCGTATTGCTCATGCCGTCGGTGACCTGCGCCACGCGGACGTCGCCGTAATGCCCAAACGGCGACTTTCGGAAATTCCAGACGGGATTGTTGTTCGGCTGCGGGATCTGGCCCCACAGGTTGTTGCCCCAACAGGCCGCGTAACTGCCGCGCGTCAGAGTCGGACCAGAGAGAGCCCCGCCTTGATAAGCCGCCGGAAACTGGAACGAATTGTCATGATCGGTCGGACACTGAAAGACCGAAAGCTTGGTTGCAGTTACGGTTGTATTCGCGAGGAAGCCCGCGTTCGAAGTCCCCATCGAGCCGGTCGCGAAATTGAAGGCGTTCCAGAGCGGGCGTTGGTCGAGATGCGGCAAGAGTTGGACCGTCCAGGGCGTCTCCTGACTGCCGGGGGCGGCAACCGTTGGAGCGGCGGGGGAAGTCGCCTTAAAAATCCGTCCGGGCGGAATGACGTGGTGCTGGTCAATGTAGCTCGCGATGGCGATGCCGAGCTGCTTCAGATTGTTCTGGCAGGCGGCGCGGCGACCTGCCTCGCGGGCATATTGCACCGCGGGCAAGAGCAACGCGATCAAAACCCCGATGATCGAGATCACGACGAGAAGCTCGATAAGCGTGAAGCCGAAACGACTTGCGTTGCGCGACATGAATCGTGCCCTCCCCTTCGGGATAGGACGTTTGGAACGGATTGCTGCGCGGGCTGAACCGACGAGATGCGACCCAACCCATTCTACGCGAATTCCGACGACCTGGGACGGCTCCAGGTTTTAGAGCGCCGCCGACGCGTCGCTCGGGCCAAGGTGATGGGCCGGGTCGGGCCGCGCGATCAGCATCGGGATGTTCAGGCCGTGCCTAACTTTGTCGACGGTTTGACCGAACAGCAAGTCGCGCACCAGCCCGTGCCCGTGCGACCCCACGACGAGCAAGTCGACCGGCTCTTTTTTAAGCCGACGGACGAGTTCGTCGGCCCGATTTGGCCCATGCAGCAATTCCGAGCGAGCGTGGTATCCCTTCTGCTTGAGTACGCGGACGACTTCGTCGAGATAACGCTCGTCGGCCCCGGTCTCCAAATCGAGCGTATCCGCGCCGTAGACGCTTGTCATCGGCGTATCAACCACATGCAATAGAAGAAGTTCGGTCAATCCTGGACGAGCCAGACTGAGCGCTCGATTGAGAATCTCGCCGTCGGTCGGTTGGTGTTCGAGCGCGACGCCGATGGTCGAG
>JAJYDB010000036.1 GCA_021777845.1 Planctomycetota bacterium | reverse complement strand
CCTTATCGAGATCGCTCCGCTGGCCTACATGCGCGGCCGGACTTTGAACGACGCCGTGATCATTTTGGACGAGGGTCAGAACGCGACCGTTCCGCAGATGAAGATGTTCCTGACGCGGATGGGCGAGAACTCGCGGGTCGTGGTCACGGGCGACATCACCCAGGTGGATTTGCCGCCCGCCACGGTCAGCGGCCTGGCCGATGCGGTCGATCGTCTGGGCGGGATTCCCGGCGTGGGGATCGTGGAGCTGAATAAGACCGACATCGTGCGTCACCCGCTGGTCCAAGCGATCGTGAACGCCTATGAACAGACGGAGCCACCGCGTCGCGGTATCTCGGCGGTCGCAGCGACCGAGCCCAGTCATCCTCCGCCCGCAGCGTCCAAGGTCGCCTCGGGATGAGGCGGCGCGGTCCGAACTTCGGCACGGGATCGACGCGCATGGTCGATCGCCGCGCGTCGAGGCGGGCCGCGAAGCTGCGACGAGGTCGTCGCGGTACATCTCGGCGCGGGACGGGGCAGGGCCTGTTGACCGCGCGCTTTGAGAAACATCCATGAGTCTTGGCAAACGCCGACCTCGATTTCCTCGTGCCTTGACGCGGCCTCGCGAAACGACGCCGCTCCAACACGGCCGTCTGGCTCGACAGCGCCGACGTCTCGTCCGGCTCGCGGTCGTTGCGCTTTCGATCATCGCCGCCGCGGCGATCGTTTACGGCGACGGGCCGCCGTTCGTCTATCGTTTGGGCCAGCGGGTCGAGCGCGACATCCGCGTGAAGGTCGGCAAGTTCGAGCGTCGGAACCAGATCAAGACGAACACGCGCAGGCAGCTTGAGGCCGACCGCGTGCCGCCGATCATGGTCAACGACCCGACGCGGATCCGCGACCTGGGCGATGCGCTCGACGACCTGATTGACGCGGTGGCGCAGGCTCCGAATCTGGAGGCGTTGCCGGCGTCGTCGCGTTCGGTCTGGCGGCTGACCGAGCGGACGTTCGACCAGATCAAAGCCGCGGGCGATACACCCGAACGTCGCGAGGCGTTGCATCGTCAGATAGGACTGGCGTTTGCGTCGATCGCGCGGGACGGCGTGCTGGGGCCGGACTCGCTGCCGCGAGGCGAGGAGTTGCGCGACGTGCTGGCGGTCGGGATGAAGGACGACCCCGCGGGGACGACGCACCCGGTGCCGCGCGAACGCGTGGTCCGCGAGCGCGTCGTGAAGACCGACGGGCCGGTCTATCAGGAATTCACGAGGGCGATCGCCTCGCCGGGGTTGGGCCCGATCCTGTTTGGATTGATCGCGGAGCGGCTCGCCGGAACGCCGACGCTTACCTTCGAGGCACGCGCGACGACGCAGGCTCGCGAACGCGCCCGCGTCGCGGTCGGCGACGAGGTTGACGTCTACAACAAGGGCGACATGCTCGTCGAGCAGGGGCAGGAAATCGGCGAGGAGCAACTGATCTTATTGCGACGCGAACACGAGGTGGCGAAGCTGCTGGCGCCGCGGAGCGACGTTTACCGTCGCGCCGCTTCGATCCTGGTGCTCGTGGCGTCGCTGTTCGCGTTGATCGGCTACTATGTCTATCGGCACGAGCCTCGAATCGCGAGCGACATCGGCCGGACAACCGGCGTCTGCGCGCTCGTCGTGGCCGCGATCGGCGTGGTCCGCCTGTTGTCGCTCCAGCCCTGGGACGCCGAACTGATCCCGATCGCCGTCGCCGCGATGGTGCTCGCGATCGCGTATAACCCGCACTTCGCGTTGATGGTGACGTTCGCGCTCAGTCTCTTGAGCGCGGTCGCGCTCGGCACGGGGATCGGGGAGTTCATCATCAACATGGGGGGAACCGCGGCGGGCGTGCTCACCCTGAACGAGGTCCGCACGCGGACGAAGTTGATCAAGGTCGGGGCGACGGCGGCGCTCGGATACTTCGTGCTTACTTGGGCGGTTGGTTTGTGGGGCAACGAGCCGCTCAATCTGATCCTCTCGGAAAGCCTCTGGCGGAGCGGCTGGGGCTTGATGGCCGGCTTTTTCCTGGGCGGAAGCCTGCCGTTCATCGAGACCGCGTTCGGGATGGTCACCGGCATCAGCCTGCTCGAACTCGGTGACGCGACGCACCCGTTGTTGCAAGAGCTCGTCCGCCGCGCGCCGGGCACGCACAATCATTCGATCGCCGTCGGCTCGGTGGCTGAAAGCGCGGCCGAACGCATCGGCGCCGACGCCCTGCTGGTGCGAATCGGGGCTTATTTTCACGACATCGGCAAGATGATGAAGCCGCACTACTTCGTCGAGAACCAGGCCGGCGGATCAAGCCGGCACGCGAACTTGGCGCCGACGATGAGCACGCTGATCATTATCGGGCACGTCAAGGACGGCGTTGATCTGGCACGCCGGCACCACCTGCCCGCGCCGATCATCGACCTCATCGAGCAGCACCACGGCACGACCCTCGTCGAGTACTTTTATCACGAGGCGAATCGTCGCTCGGACGGCAATCCGGACGCGCCGGCGGTGCTTGAGAGCGCTTTTCGGTATCCAGGCCCGAAGCCGCGCAGCCGCGAGGCCGCCGTCTTGATGGTCGCCGACGCCGTCGAGAGCGCCAGCCGCGCACTCTCCGAGCCGACCCCGGCGCGGATCGAAAGCCTGGTGCGCGAGATCGTCGAAAAACGACTGCGCGACGGCCAGTTCGACGAGTGCGGCCTGACTCTCCGCGATATCGCCGAGGTCCGCGACAGCCTGGTGAAGTCGCTCATCGGCATCCACCACGGACGCATCAAATACCCCGAACAACGAACCGCGTGAGCGTTGACCACAGGCCGCTCCGCCGCAATCCGCGATCTGAAGTCATGAATGATGAAACGGTAACACCCTTGTGCGTTGAGGTCGTCGCGCTCTGCCGGTCTGACGATGTGGATGTCGCGCGGCTGGCGGACTGGGCGCGGCGCGCGCTCGCGGCCGAGGGAGTCGCGGAGGCGTCGCTCTCGGTGCGGATCGTCGACGACGCGGCGATCCACGCGCTTAATCGCCGCTGGCTTGACCACGACGAAGCGACCGACGTGATCACGTTCCCGCTCTCGGAACCGGGCGAATCGCGACTCGCGGGCGAGATTGTGATTTCGGCCGAGACCGCGGCGCGGGTCGCGCGCGAACGCGGGATCGAGCCGGCGCACGAGCTTGCGCTCTATCTGGCACACGGCGTCTTGCACCTGCTCGGCCAGGACGACTTGAGCACGGAGTCGTCGCGCGCGATGCGTTGCCGCGAGTCGGAACTGCTCGCGCGCATCGGGCTGCCCGGCGACGTGTTCGCGCGAGGGGAACGCTCCTCGCCAAGCACGACGCCCGACCCCTTGCTCACGAACTCCTCTCACACGACGTCCGAGCGGAGGGAACGATCACGGTGTTCGGTCACACGCTGAGTTTGCAGGCCGCGATTGGAATCGGCGTCCCGACGGTGCTGGCGCATCTCGCGGCGGTGACACTCGCACACGCGCTGCGCACGTACTCGCGCAGCAGGCTCGAAAGCGTCTGCGCCGCGCGCGGACGCCCACAACGCGCCGAGGAAATCGAGCGCGAGGATCAACGTGCCGAGCGCGCCGCCGGGGCGCTCGCGGTCGTCACCGGATTAGGTCTCGCGGCACTGCTGGGCGCAACCGCGGGGAGCCTGATTCCCGGCATGGCGCTCGAGGCCGTGCTCACGATCGCGCTCGTCATCGGCGCCGCGGGATATATGCTCGCGGGGCTGGTCGGCCGCATTTTCGCCGAGTCGTTTCTCGACGCCGTCTGGCCCGCCGTCGGAACGATCCGCGCGGTCACTTGGCCGCTCACGTCGATCGCCGGAGCGATCGAACAACTCGTTTCGCGGATCATCGCGCAGGACGACACCCTCCCGCGTCCCGCGAGCTTCGAGGTCGAGATCCCCGGCAGCAGCTCCGATGCCGCCGACGAGGCCGACGCCGAACTCCCCGAATCGACCCGACGCCTGCTCCACAACGCCGTCGAGCTCAGCCAGACCGACGTCGCCGCGCTCATGACGCCGCGCGCCGCAATCGTCTCGCTGCCCGCCGACTCCCCCGCGCGCGCCGCCGCACGCGTCTTCCGCGAGACCGGCTTGAGCCGAATCCCGCTCTACGGAGAGAATCGCGACGACGTCGTCGGTATCCTCTACGCCAAGGATTTGTATCCGTTGCTGACCGATCACGAAGACCCCGACACCATCGTCGTCCGCACGATCGCGCGGCCCGCGTTTTGCGTTCCGGAGACCAAAAACGCGCGCGAATTGCTCGAGGAATTCCGCCGTCGACGCACCCAAATCGCGATCGTGGTCGACGAATACGGCGGCGTCGCGGGGCTCGCCACGCTCGAGGACCTGCTCGAAGCGCTCGTCGGCGCCATCGACGACGAGCACGACAAGCCCACGCCCGAGGATCCCGTCGTCGCGCTCGATGAAACGCGCTACGAAGTTGACGCCGCGGTCGAGATCGAACAGCTCAACGAACGCCTGAATCTGCACCTGCCGACCGACGCCGACTTCTCGTCGATCGGCGGCTTCGCGTTTCACGAGCTCGGCCGGCTCCCCGATCCCGGCGCGACCTTCCAACATAACGGCGTTGGATTCACGGTCGTCGCCGTCGGCGACCACTCCATCAAACGGATCCGCATCGACCTCGAACCCGGCTCCATCGCCGAGCCCACTTGAGTTATCAAACGGGCGACTTCGCCGCGCGTCGCCGCAGGGCCGCCCAGGTCAGCCCCAAACCACCAAGCGCCGCGAGCACGAACGTCGAAGGCTCGGGAGTCGCCGCGAGGGTGGGCAAGTTGCCTTTGAAGCCGATCGGAGGGTCGAACTCGCCGCCGCTCGGAGTGGTCGATGTACCGTAATTCAGCGCGACGACCTGACCGTCAATTTGACCGCTCGCGAAGTTGAACGTCGCGTCCGGCGCGAGCAAGCTGCCCAAGATCCCGATGCCCGATGCGTTGATCTCGGTCGCCGTCGAGAAATTCCAGACGACGTGGTCGGCCGAGAATCCATTCAGATTCAGCCCGCCGTGCCACGACTCCGAGTTTGTCATCGAGCCGATCACATTCACAACAACCGTTGTGCTCGTTGCCGCCGCGGGGCCGCTCAGCTTTAGCTCGGTGTCGCTCGCCGACGCCAGTTGCGCCGCCGTGACCGAAAAGTAGACGACTTTGTTCGCGTCGCGGACATTCGAGGAGAGCGTCAACGTGCCGTACTTCAATTGCGAGGTGCCGTTGGTCGGATTCGCCGCGGTATTTGCGAGATACGTCGACTCCTTGGTCGCGTAGGCCTCTTGCGTCGAGAAGAAGTCGTTCGCGATGCCCCCGTTCGTCATGTGGATGGGCGCGATCGCGCTCGAGTTGTATCCCGTCGCGGTGCCGCCGTAGTAAAGCGAGCCATTGTTGATCGTCGTCCCGCTGTTGAACTTCACATCGCCGCCGACGGCAACGTTTCCGTGATAAACGTTACCCCCTAGAAACGACAGGTTGCCGCCGACCGTCAGGCCGTTCAGGCTGTTGTCGCTGTTTGACAAGGCGTTGCCGACCGAGTAATTCGACACGCTCATGTTGCCGCCGACCGCCAATCGACCCTGGATGTCGGACGCGCCGTTGAAGTCGCCGAAGAAGAAGCCTTGATAAGACGTCGGCGTCGTCAACAAGCCGCCGGCGTTCGAAGGTCCGGCCGTTGCCAGCCCCAGAGCCGTCCCCAAGGCCGCGGCTCGCGTAATCTTTTTCAACATTGAGGTCACAATTCTCAGTGTGTGGATCGGCGGCCCGCGTTACGCGACTCCTCGCCGACGGATGAGAGACATCACGGATGTGCACGAGCATTCATCCGAGAGGGGATTGTAAATCCGCCGGCCTGGGGTCTCAAGTTCTAAACGGTTAAAAGAGACCGACGGGTCGTTCACGTCTCTTTTTTTCAACATTCGACGCGCGAACGCCGTGCGATGTCGCCGTGAAGTAACAAGCCGGCCCCGAGGGCGAGTGGGCGAGCTTGCGCGCCGCGGAACTTGCGGAAGCTCGACGCGGGCGGTACGATTCGCTTATGACATTCGTCCCATTGAGGCGGTGAGCGTGGTCGCCGCGTCGTTTCGAGAGTGTCGCGAGGCCAAGCCGTGAACGATGCGCAACTGACGCGCTGGGCGGAGCTGCTCACTGGTTATTGTCTAGAGCTCGCCGCGGGCGAGATGGTTCTGATTTCGGCAGGGTGGGAGGCTCGGCCGCTGGTCGAGGCTTGTTTTCGAGCCGCGGTCGCGCGCGGGGCATACCCGCTGCTGCGCATGGAGCCGCCGGGCTTGCTTGAGCACTTTATCGCCCACGCGCCTGAGGCGCTGCTCGATGCCCCGGCGCCGCTCGCGGTTTTGGAGGCGGAGCGAGTTCAGGCGCGGATCCGCATCGAGGCCGAGAGCGACACTCGCGCCCTGGCGCGCGTCGATGCCGCGCGGCAAGCGCGTTACAACCGTGGTCGCGACGCGGTCCGCCGCGCCTCGGCACGACAACGCTGGGTCCTGACGCAATTCCCGACCGCCGCTTACGCCGCCGACGCCGACATTCCGCTCGATCGTTACGAGGCCTTCGTCGCGGGCGCGATGTTCCTCGACGACGCCGACCCTGCCTCATCGTGGCGAGCCCTCGGGTTTCGTCAGGCGGGGCTGGTCGACTTCATGACATCCGCGCGCGTGATTCGGATCGAGTGCGACGGCACCGACCTCACGCTCGACGTTTCCGGGCGCAGGTGGATCAATTCCGACGGCCGCCGCAACATGCCCTCGGGCGAGATTTTCACAGGCCCGATCGAGTCGAGCGCACGCGGCCGATTGCGCTGCGCCGTGCCCGTGCAGCGCGACGGCCGACGTCTGGAGGGGATCGAGCTGGAATTCCAAGCAGGGGTGGTCACGGCCGCGCGGGCTGACGTCGGCGACGAATACCTGAATGCAATGCTCGACCTCGACGACGGCGCGCGGCGAGTCGGCGAGCTCGGCATCGGCCTAAACCACGGCATTGAGCGATTCACCGGCAGCATTTTGTACGACGAGAAAATCGGCGGGACAATACACGTCGCGCTTGGACGAAGTTACCCGGAAACCGGCGGTCGAAACGAATCGGCGCTGCACTGGGACTTGATCGTGGATACGCGTCGAGGCGGCCGCGTGACCGTCGACGGATGCGTCGCGATGGAGAACGGACGTTGGCTTGTCGGTTAATCGCGTAAGTTGTTGAGAATTGATAGGCGGCCGCGCAACGGCGGCGGGAACAAGGAGTCGGCCATGATTCGCGCACTGATCGTCGTGTGTTTGGTCGTGTCGGCGACCGCGTCCTCCGCAACGGCCCAAACCGCCGACGCGGCCTTGCGGGATCGCGTCGCGCAGCTTGTTGCGAAGCTCGACGCCGCGAAGTCGCCCGACCGCGACGCGGCCGAAGCGGCGCTCGTGAAGCTCGGCGCAAAAATCCTGCCGCTCTTGCCCGACGCGAAAAAGCTCACTGCGGAACAGAAGACGCGCCTCGACCGCGTGCGAAACATGCTCCGCGAAGCTGCCGCGGCGGCGGTCAACCTGGGTCCTGCAAAAATCACGCTCCAAGGCAAGTCGATTCGGCTCAGCGAGGCGATCCAGGCGCTCCAGAAGCAGTCGGGGAACGTTTTGAACGACCTCCGCGAGCAGGAGGGTCAAGAGGCGACGAACCCGGTTCTCGACCTCGACGTTGTCGACAAGACGTTTCTCGAGGCGGTCGACATGGTGGCGACGAAGGCAGGGGTCGCGACCACGTATACGACCGGCGACGGCAGCGTCGGTTTGATGATGGGCGCCGTACCGACGAAGTACGTCCAGTACCTCGGGCCGTTCCGCGTGCTGTTCAAACAGATTACCGTCGGTCGCGATTTTCAAGCGGACTCGCAAAGCTGCAACGTCGCGTTCGAGGTCGACTGGGAGCCGCGTCTGCGACCGATGTTGCTGGCGCTGAAAGTCGACGAGTCGAAGATCGTCGACGACCGCGGCAAGACGATCGAGGCGCAAGTGATGGAAGAGTCCTCGCAGGTCGTCTTGCGGCCCGAGAATCCGTCCGCCGAGATCAATTTGAACCTGAGCGCTCCCGATCGCGCCGCCACCAAGCTGAAGCAACTGCGCGTGAAGGCCGACGTAACCGTCCCTTCCGGACTGCGAGTTTTTCGCTTCGAGGATCTGTCGAAGAAGAACGTCACCCGCAAGCAGGGCGACATCGAAATGACGCTCGAATCGACCGAGGTCGACGAGCAGGTTTGGAAAGTGAGCGTCGTGTTAAAGTATCCCGGCGGCGGGCCGGCCTTCGAGAGTTATCGGCAGGGGCTATTTAACAACCGGATTTGGCTCGAAAAGTCCGACGGCTCGCGGTTCGAGCAAAACGGCGGCTTCTCGAATACCTCCGCCGACAACGGTACGCTGGGGTTTGAATACCTGTTCGTCGACGCACCGGGCAAGCCTTCGGACTTCGGCCTGATCTACGAGACGCCCAGCAAACTCGAGACGATCCCGCTCATTTTTGAATTCAACGACGTGCCGTTGCCTTGATGGATAGTCAGGGAGACTCGACTGATGAAGTTACCGGCTCGGATGTGCGCGGCGGCTGTCTTTTGTTGGGCGGCGGCGCGAGGCGACGAACCGCGCTTCGAGCGCGTGGTCGTCGACGACGCGTTCCCCGGGGCGTATCAGGTTGAGGCGGTCGACGTCAACGGCGACGGTAAGGTCGATATCGTCGCGGTCGGCGGCGGAACGTGCGCGTGGTACGAAAACCCGCGTTGGACGAAGCGCATCGTTACCTCGCCGAGCATCACGCCCGGCATCATCAGCAGTGCAACCGCGGACCTCGACGGCGACGGCCGCGCCGAGGTCGCGATCGGCTACGACTTCGAGATGAACGAGCCGAAACGGGGCAAGCTGCTGATCGCTCGGCAGGGCCAAACGCTCGAAGAACCTTGGCAGGTGCAAAAGATCGGCGACGTCCCAAGCGTACACAGATTGCGCTGGGTGCCCGCGGCCAAGGGCCGGCAGCCGAGCCGGCTCGTCGTCGCGCCGATTTTTGGACGCCAGGCCGTGCCGCCGTCGTTCCAAGACGCTCCCGCCAAGATTCAGATCTTTGAGCAGGTGGTTGGGGTCGGCGCGGCGACATTTTGGAGCGGGATCGACATCGGAGGCCGGCTCGTGACGCACTCCGTCGAAGTGCACGCCAATCCTATCGAGCCCGTCGAGGGTCTACCTTTGATTTTGACCGCCGACAACGAAGGTGTCGCGCTGCTCGAGCCGGGCGCTCGGCGCGACATCCATTTCGACGTCCGCTCGCTTATCCCCGGCTTGGCGGGCACGGCTCCGAAGCGCGGTTCGAGCGAGGTCCACCTCGGCAAGCGGTCCGACGGCCGGCGGTTCCTGGCGACGATCGACCCGTGGCACGGCTCGCAGGTGGCGGTCTGCCTCGAGAAAAAGCTGGGAGCGTGGGAATTTGAGTCGCGCGTCGTGCTCGACGACTCGCTCGACGACGGCCACGCGCTTTGCGTGGTTGACGTTGATCGCGACGGCAACGACGAAGTCGTCGCGGGCCATCGCGGCAAGGACCACCGTGTTTCGATCTATCGCCTTAACGCGTCCTCCGGCGGTTGGCAGCGCACCGTGCTCGACCGCGGCGTCGCGGCGCAAGACGTCCGGCCGGGCGACGTCGACGGCGACGGTGCGGCCGACTTCGTCGCGGTCGGCGGCTCGACGCACAACGTCGTGTTGTACCGGAACCTCGCGGGCCGGCGTTGATTCTCCGCGAGTTCGGTCCGACCCAAAAAAACAACGCCGAGCGCTGCAAGAGCGTCCGGCGTTGCGGGAGAGACTGTTTCGTCGATCGCCGTTTATTTCGCGGCGATTTCGGCACGCAGGTCGGGTTCGCCGGCGCCGGGTGCGCGGAGGGTCTTGAGGAAGGCGAGCATCGCACCGCGGTCGGTCGCGGGGAGTTCTTTGTAACGCGCGACGATGTCGACGGCCTCGCCGCCGTGCATCGCGATCGCCTCGTCGAGGTTGCCGGCCCGGCCGTCGTGCAGATACGGCGCGCTGTCGGCGACGCCCCACAAGGGCGCGGTCCGCCACTCGCCGGGCACCGGCTGCTCGGTCGCCTCGAACTTCTCGTTGGGGATCGTCGGCTGCGGGATCACGGCTCCGTAAGAGCCGGTGCTCGATTCCAACTCGACGCCCATGTCGTGCAGCAGCATGTCGGAATACATGCTGGATGCCGGCCCGAGGTTGGGGGCGTGGCAGTCGGCGCAACCTATCTCGAGGAAGAGGGTCTCGCCGCGGTGCACGGCGGCGCGAGCCTTCGGGTCGGCGGGCAACACCTGTTGCGGGGGGGGCAGAGCGCGGAGGTAGTCTGAGATCAAAACGCACTGCGCGTCAGTGAGGTCAACGCCGGGGGGCTTGTAGTCGCGATTGCCAATCGGGGTCGCCTGCGGTCGGTCGGGGTTCGAGAGGCCGAGCTCGTTGGCGCAGGCGGCGCGAACGAAGTCATCGAGCGTTGAGAATTCCGACTTCCAGCCGAAGCGGCCGAGTCGTCCGTCGACGAGCCGCGCGACGCGACCGCGGACGCGGCCGTCCTTTGCGCCGTTGAGCCCGACGAGCCGCGCGGCGGTTGAATGCTCGCGTTGGCGGGCGACGATCATGTCTTCGGTGATCACGTCGATCAAACCGTCGCCAAAGAGCGCCGGAGTGTTTCGCTGCGTAACGACAACCTCCGGGTTGCGCGGGCGGGTCTTATCGATGAGCTGCGCCAGCGGAATCGACGGCGTCCGCGGCAGGCCGGGGTTGACCATGTTTAGCGTTTCGCGAAATTCCGGGCGAATCGCGTTCTGGTGGACGACTCCCACCTGAGGCAGCCCGTTCTTCGGCGGTTGGATCAAACCGTAGACGGTAACATTCTTGGAGGCCGGCCCGCCGCCGCCGGGGCCGCCCTGTCCGTGGCAGTCGACGCACGACTTCGCGTTGAACACGGGTCCGAGCCCGTCGCCGCCGGTTAGCGGGTCCCGCGGGGTCCACTCGTGGTTGAAGAGTGCGAACCCCTCGGCGCGAGCGGAGGCGCTCACCGACTTCGGCCGGCTGCGCCAGGCCTGCTCCGCGAGCTTCCAGATCGGCGCCGCGACGAGCGCGAACACCAACAAATGCATCGGACGAATGCCGCTCCGGCCCTTCATGGTTCTCTCCTTCCGCGTGCAAGGGTTGGCCGACGATGGGCATACCGCTACCTCGAGCGGCTGTGAACGCATCAAATTCATAGCATAAGAAAACCGAGCGACGAGGGACGTCGTGCGTTCCGCCTCGCCGACTTCTTGAGGGGAGGACAAGGCTAATTAATTAGCCGATTATGCTTTTTTCTTCGGTTTCGGTTTCGCGACGGTCATGTCTTCCAGGATCGACCGCACTTCCTTCGCCTGCGATGAGTTCAGCGGGTGCGACTTCAGCAGGTGCAGCACGAGTAGTCCCGGCTCGCCTTGATACAGTTTGTCGACCAAGCTCGAGAGCCGTTTCTGGCGGACTTCCTGTTCGGTGATGAGCGGGCGATAGACAAAAGCGAGTTCGCGGCGATCGCTCGCGACCAGGCCTTTGCTTTCGAGTCGGTCGAGCAAGGTTGCAACAGTCGCGTACGACCATTCTCGGCCCGCGACGCGGAGCGTTTCAAGGGCCTCGCGCACGGTCGCTTGACCGCGTTCCCAAAGTACCTTCAGGACATCTAGTTCGGAATCGGGGATCGTGGGAGGTCGCTTGGCCATCGGCTTGTACTCGAAGGAACGGTCGGTTTCCAACCCGCGACGCGGACCGTTCTTTCCGCGCGGCGTCTCGGGCGCCGCGGAGGGACCCTGTATACCGCGGCAGAGGTATCCTAAGACAAGTGTCTCATAACGTCAAGAGGGCTTCGTTTGCGCTTATCGAAAAAAAGACGTTGCACGCAGGGCGAGAGATCCTCAGAACCGGCGCATGGATGTTGAATCGCACGACTGCGCTGAAAAGCGGAGTGCGGACCATAACAAAATCGACTACACTCCGAATTGAGTCATTGAGCGACCGACGCGCGGATTCACGCGTTGAATCGAGGTCGCAAGGCGACTTGGCCCGTCGAGGTGAACGTGGCAAACGGCGACCGCGACCCGCGCGCGAGCGATCCCGAGGCGATACCGGCGGCGATGCGTAATCGTACGCGCGCCGTCGAGGACTCGCCCTCGACAGGGTCGAATGGGCAGGCGGGTCACTCCCGCGTATCGGCTAGGGAGGACTCGGTGGTTGACGAGCGGTCGCGCGCCCGCTCGCAACCGTCGTCGCGCCGGACTTCGACGGCGACGCGTCGTCCGGTTGCCGAGCCGCCGCCGCTCGGATCACTTTCGCTCGCTTGGCGCGGACTGGCGCTGAGGATCGTGGAGGCGGGCTATCGATTGGGGGTGGGGACCGGCTCGGCGTTGATGTTGTTGGCGGGCGGGTTCGTCCCTGTGACGCGGCGCTGGCTCCGCGACGAAATCGACGGTTGGCCAGGGGTTGTGCGCGCGTTGGGGGGGGTGACCTTTACGAGCGTGACACGCAACCCGGACGCCGACCTCGGCCCCATGCTCGCTCGCGTCGACGCGTCGCCGCTCTTTAGCGCCGTCGAGGAGGTCGCGAGGAAGCTCGGCGTGAAGGCGCCGAGCCAAATCCGCGTCACCTACTTGCCGTGTTGCGGTGTCGTCGCGTGGGAGAATTCGCGCGCCCTGATCCTGGGGTTGCCGCTCCTGCGGGTGCTCACGCTCGCCGAACTTCGCGCCGTGCTTGCTCATGAACTCGCTCACTTGGCGCGGGGAGACGCCACTCGAGCCGCCCGCTCGGTCCGATTCGTCGAAGGACTCGGCCGCGCCGTCGAACAAGCCGAGGGGACCGCACATGGGCCGCTGTATCTTTGGGCGCGGATCTGTCTGCGTGCCGCATCGCGACTAATCGGGCCGGTCGCGTGCGGTCAGGAGGCGCGGGCGGACCGATTTTCCGCGTCCATCGCCGGCGGCGGAGTCGCGGCGTCCGCGCTAGTCAAAGTCGCGCTCGTGCAGCCGCTCTTTCGCGAGGTCCTCGACTCCTACGACCCCACGCTGCCGGAAACCCCGAATCTGTACGCTTTTTTCCGAGCCTTTTGGTTCCGACTGCCGCCCGAAATCCACTCGTCAATCCGTTTGCAACTGCTCGCCGACGGCCAGGTGTCGAACGACCCGGCGCATCCGCCGCTCGCCGACCGACTCGCTTGGCTCCAGCGCTATCCCGACTCGGTGATCGCACCGGGCGACAACGTCCCCGCGACCACGCTCATCGGCGACCTTGAAATCATCGAAGAACTGCTCCACAACCGGCTTTTTGGCTCGACCTTTCTCGAGCCGAGCGTCTTCCATCAGGCGGGGCGTTGATCGCGCGGGGAGTTGCCGCTGGAGCCTCGACGCGGTTCAACGGCCTCCCAACGCAGGCGTCAGCGTCGATTCGAGGCCGGCTCGGTCGCATTCGAGCCCGAAGTACCTTCGCGGGGAACGCCCGGAGCCGCGGTGTTGGTTCTGGGTGCATCAATCCCGAGCGGAGCGATTCCCCCACGGACTTGGTCGAGGCGCGCCTTGAACTTCTCGTAGAGACGCGTGTGTCGGCTGGCGGGCGTGAGGGGTTTGCCGTCAATGAACAACGCCTTCACGACCGTCGTAGGCTGGAGGATGTTGCCCGCGGTGATCACGAGTTGCGCACGCTTCCCGACCTCGATCGAGCCGACTTGGTCCGCGACGCCGAGAATCTCCGCCGGTGTGATCGTGACCGCACGCAAGGCCACCTCCTCGGGCAGTCCGTAAGCGACGGCGGTCGCCGCTTCGTATGGCAAGTTGCGGCCGGAAGTGGCCTGGTCGGGACCTTGACCGATCGACCGAATCGCGAACCTGATGCCCGCCTCGTGCAACCGCAAGGGATTTGAGTACGAGGCGTCGTACGGGTCGTGCGGCGTGGACGGAACTCGCAGCGTGCCCGAAACCAGCACGGGCACGTTTGCCTCCTTGATCGCCGACGCGACCTTCCAAGCATCCTCGCCGCCGCTGATCGCCGCCTTCAGCTTGAGCTCCTTCGCGACGGCGAGCGCGTCGAGAATCTCGGTCGGGTGATCGGCGACGAAAATGACCAGTTTTTCGCCCTTCGCGTACGGGGCGAGCGCGGCCAGACGCGGGTCGGGCGGGGGCGCGACGACTTGGTTCGAACGCGCGGCGGTTACGACCGCGTCGTAATCTTTCGCGCGGCGGAATTCTAACTTGAGGTCTTCGATGAGCCGCGTGCGCGCCTGTCGGGCCTCAGGTCCCGGGGGCGGAATCATCCCGCCAAACATCCGCGTCCGCTCGGCAAGCTCGGCCTCGGTTGGGACGTGATCCGGGATGTTCACGACCAGCCCCAACCGGTCGGCGATGACCATCTCGCGCGGCACCCAGCCGTCGAGCTTGATCAAACACGCCTGCCCGCTGATCGTCCCGCCAAGTGGAATCGTGAGTGCGGTCAGGACACCGTTCGCCCGCGTGACGGGGATCAACTCGCTGTCGGGATGGAGCGCGCTCGAGGCGAGCAACTCCGGCTGGAAGCGGGCCAAATCAGCGTAATCCTGCGTCTCGGGCAGGCTGCCGACCTCGAACAGGCCGATCGGGCTGCCCGCGTCGACGAGGCCCGGCCAGATTTCGAGCCCCGTGACGTCGATCGAGGTCGCCTGCTCGGGTACCTTGACGTCCACCCCGCCGACCGCCGCGATCTTGCCCGACGCGACCACGACCGTCCCTCGCTCGATCACCGGCCCGCTCACCGGGTGGATCCGGCCGCCGACGAGCGCGTAGAGACCCTTCGCGTTGGCCTGGACATCGAGCGGGCGCTTGCGCAGATCCGCCGCGACGGCCGCCGCCGGCATAGCGGCGTGGGTGCCGGGTCGACTCGTCGGCTTCCCGCCCGGCTCTTTCCGCTGGAACCAAACCTCGCCGTCGACGATCGACATCTCGCAACGTGCGAAGCCGTCGAACGGGTGAGCATTGAAGAGCGCGACGTCGCCGTCCTTGCCGACCTCGATCGAACCGAGACGATCTTGCAGTCCCAGCTCGCGAGCCGGATTAAGCGTGATCATCCGCAGCGCCTGCTCTTCGGTCGCGACACCGTACTTAACCATCTTCGCGGCTTCAAGATACAGGTGTCGGACAAGCTCGTTGCTGTCGCTCTTGATACAGACGTTTACGCCCGCCTCGGTGAGCAGTGCCGCGTTGAAGGGAATCGCGTCAAACGCCTCGGTCTTATAGGCCCACCAGTCGGAGAAGGTCGAGGCGCTTGCACCGTGGGCGGCGATTTCGGCGGCGACCTTGTATCCCTCGAGAACGTGTTGGAGCGACTGCACTCGGACGCCGTGCCGCGACGCGACGTTGAGCAGCATCAAGATCTCGTCGTTGCGGTAACAATGACTGTGGATCTTGATCGACCCGTCGAGAATGCCCGCGAGCGCTTCGAGTCGGAGGTCGCGGCGCGGCGGCGTGCCCGCTTTGCCTTTCGCCTTGGCGGCATCGTAAACCTTCCAGGTATCCTGGTACGCCTTCGCCTCTTGGAAAGCGCGGTCGATCACAGACTCGACCCCCATGCGCGTGCTCGGAAACCGCTCGCGCGTGCGTGCCCGCGTCACATTTTCGCCGAGCGCGAATTTGACCCCTTGCGGGCCGCCCTTCACGATCGTCTCGCGGCCGGGAAGGCCGAATTTATGCTTAATAACGACGTCCTGCCCGCCGATCGTGTTCGCCGAGCCGTGCAAGAGTCGCGCGGTCGTCGTCCCGCCCGCGAGCGCTCGATAGACGCCGACGTCCTCGCCCTCGACGACGTCGCGCACCCGGACCTCCGGCACGATCGAGAGCGACATCTCGTTGACGCCCCCTTGGATCGCCATGTGCGAGTGCGTATCGATGATCCCCGGCATCGCGACCAAGCCCGACGCGTCGAGCACCGTCACGCCCGGCGGCGCCTCAATCGACGTGCCGACGGCGGCGATCTTCCCCTTGCGGATCAGGATCGAGCCGCGCGGCAGAGTCCCCTTCGGACCGACCGTGAGCACGACGGCGTCCTTGATCAGGATGTCGCCGCCGGTGTGGATCGTTGTCTTGCGGTCGGCTTCCAGCTCAACGGCCGGGTCTTGGACAACCGCAGGCTCGCCTTTTGGAGCGGCCGCTTCCGGTCGTGCCGACGTCTCTTTTTTCGCATCATCGGAACCTTTCGGAGCGCCATTCACTTTTGGCTTGGCATCGGCTTTCGGATCGGGCCTCGTCGCGGGCGACTTTTCGGGCTGCGGTTGCGGCTTCGGCTTCGAATCCGGCAGGGGCTTTTGTTTCGGGGCGTCCTTCGACTTAGGATGCGCGGCCTCCTTCGCCTTCTCAGCGGCCTTGGAGGGTTCGGGAGCATTTCCGCCGCCCTCGGCCCCTTTACGACGTCCGGATGCTTTCTTCGAGATCGCGCCGGCAGGCTTCTCGGTGTCGAACTTTTGGCCGTCGATGAGCAGATAGCGGACCTTCGACTTTTCGTCGCCGAGCGGGCCGGTCAGAACAACGAGGTGGCCAAGTTTGCCGACCTCGATCGTGCCGAGACGATCGCCGACGCCCGCGATTTCGGCGGCGTGCCGCGTGAGAGCGAGCACCGCCGCGTCGCGCGACAAACCGTGTTCGATCACCGCTCGAATTTTGCCTGGGAACTCGTCGGCTCGCGTGACTCCTTCGCTCGAAAAAGCAAATTTCACTCCGGCCTGCGCGAGCTTCGAGGCTGTCGCGACCCGCTCGTCCCAGCTCTTCGCCTGGCTTTCAAGTAGACGCAGCGGGCCGTCGCGATCGGCAAGACTCTTCTTCAAGTGCTCGGCCTTGTCGGGAACCTTCGGTTTTTCGGGGAAATCAACCCTCAAGACGACCGGCGCGCCGACCGACTTCAGGCGATCGGAAACCTTCGCGGCGTCGCGTGCCCCGAAGATCACCGCGCTGGTGCCGAATTCCCGCGCGAGGTCAAGCACGCGATGAATCTCGTCGCGCGAGTTGGCCTCCCACCAGACCGGCAAGAGACCGCTCCGGGCGGCCCGAAGCGTTTGCAAGCTGGGGTCGAACGGCGGTCGCGGACCACCTTGCGCGTTGTAATAGTTCATGAGCACCGCCTGATAGTCGGCGTCGAGCATCGCCTGCCGCAGGTGTGCGATCGCGCCCATCAGAGAGGTCGGATAACCGCGCTGCGGCGGACCTTGGCCGCGGCGCCGGACCGGGTCGGGCGTCGGGGAACCGTCGGACGCGGCCTTTGGTTCGAACGGCGGCCGAGGATTGATGTGCAACGCAACCGGCGACCGCACGATCGTCTCGCGACGCGGCAGGCCGCTCAGGCTCACGAGCGCGCTCTGGCCGGTTGCGATCGCTCCCGCGGGCGCGGCCACGTAATCGGTGAAGCCGAGCTTGCGGCGCTCCTCGGCGGTCGCGTCGGAGAGATCGAGCACGCGCGCCGTCTCAAATTCCGGCGTGATCCCGTTCCGGTTGTCAGGCGGAGTGCTCGCGAACGCGAACTCGGCGTAATTGATCGGCCTGCCTGGTCCGGTCAGCGATCGCGTGACGCCCGAAGGCACCCCGATCGACGAATAGAGATCAAGAAAGCCGGGATAAACGACCATCCCCTTGCCGTCGATCGTCTCGGCGTCGGGCGGGACTGTGGTCTTATCCCCAGGGCCCACGGCTTCTATCACCCCCGCGCGAACTATTACCGTACCGTTGTCGATGTGCTCGCCCGCCGCGCGACCCGTCACGACCGTTGCGCCCTTGATCGCGTATGCAGCAGGTCGATAGTCGAGCCGGCGCTCGTCCGCCGACGTGCCCCGCGCGTTGAGAGCCGCGACCGCCGCCGTCGCCAACACCCCCGCGGACACGGCCAGCATACGGAAACCAAGACGCCGCGACCATCCGTCGCCCAACAAGCCGCGTGATATGTTCATGTGATATTGTGGTTCGGAGGTTTATGTTTGCGGCGCCGATCGCGACGACGGAACTCATCAAATACCGTCTTAACATCATCGAACTGATGCGGCAAGTAGCCGGGCCTTCATAATTCGTGCCACGCGAAAGGCGCGTTGACTCATTTCTGGGAGACGTCGAGTCGACGATCTGTTATGTCTGGCATCGTGCATAACTGACGTCCAGGATTACGAGATTCACCGCAGTCGGGTCGAACCCTCCATTACCGTCCGGTCTCCGTAACGCGATTCCGCTAATTTGATTGCATTATAGTTGCGTTTAAGGAGATAGCGGCCCTCGATCGCGATGATGTGCTTGCGCGGCACCAGTTGGAGGTCGGTTTCGCCAATTTGACTACTTAATAGATAAAAATCAGCCCGCGGGCGTTTCCTGCATCGCTCGAATCAGCAAGCGGCGCACTTCGGAAAGGGTCGGAGGATTCAACCCGGAGGCATTATGCATTTTTGTTGGGTCTGAGCGGCAGCCTGTACGCGAACCAGTTCTTCGGGCGCGGACACGGTATTCAATTTGCAGCGATTGAAGGCGTGCTTGCGCGACTCGTCAGACCGACCGTCGAAGCAATATGCGCGTAAGTGGATTTGTTGTCGGATAGGCATGCGAACGTGACGAACGCCCATGGTGGATGCGTTCGCTCTTCGAAGCCTGTGACATCTCAGGCTCTTCCCAGCGTGCCCGGGCAGAACCGGCGCAATCGCATCGACGCGGACCTGTTTATAATCAAACCGAATCCGTTCCGACGAAATTGTCGCGACGACCTGATCTCGGAGGTCGTCGCGGACCGAGTCGGCATCCCGGTCGGCGCGTCTCATAATCCTCTGATGTCCGTGTGGAGAGGCGTCGCCGACGGCCTCTGCGCGATGCCGCGAGCGCCTGCCTTCCACGCGATCGAGCGAGCTGCGCGAGGATCACTGGGCGCAATGCTCGTGATCCTTTGCGCGAAAACCGACAGGCAGGCTGCTCGACGAGCGCGTCGAAGCGCGTTTGCCGCAACTGCGAGTCCATAGGGGCGGCCTTCCCTGAACTCACGTGGAAAGGCCGGGAGAGTCGGACCGAAATGCAGGTTGCAGGAATTCGCAACTGTCGTACGGAACGGCCATGCGCCCGCGAGTCCCGGCGCTTCCCTCCAGAGCCGCGATGGTTTAGCATAAACATCGGCGTTTACAGGTACGGCGATCCCCTCGCGAGTCCCGCCCAGCCGAATCTGTCCTCGCCCAGCCCGCTCCCTCCCGGTACGAACCGGCTGCCCCGAGGACGCAGGATTTCGCCATGATCTTCCGAAACAAGCTTCGAACCATGTGGTATAGCCGGCTTTTTGCGTCCTTCGCGATCTGGCTCAGCGTCGCGACGGCCAAAGCGGCGGAGCCTGAGGTAAACGCCGACCCTGCGGTGCCCGCGCGGGTCGATTTCAACCGCGATGTGCGTCCGATCCTGTCCGACAACTGCTTCCTCTGCCACGGGCCCGACAAAAATCGCCGCAAAGGCGATCTTCGGCTCGATCTCCGCGACGAGGCGCTCAAAGCCGAAGCTTTCGTCCCGGGCAAGCCAGACGAGAGTGAATTGGTCGCGCGGATCCTCAGCGAAGACCCCGACGAGTTGATGCCCCCGTCGAAGTCGAACAAAAAGCTCGACGCCCGTCAGAAGGCGATCCTCAAACGCTGGGTTCAACAGGGTGCCGAGTATCAACAACACTGGTCGTACGAGAAGCCCGCGAAGGCAGCGGCTCCGTCCGACCAAAACGCCGTTGACGTGCTGGTTCGGCGACGGCTCGCCGAAGTTGGACTGAAGCCCTCGATCGAGGCCGACCGCCGCACTCTGATCCGCCGACTATCCTCCGACCTGACTGGCTTGCCCCCCGCGCCCGAGGAGGTCAAGGCGTTCGTCGAGGACACCGCGCCAGACGCCTATGAACATCTAGTCGACCGACTGCTCGCCGATCCGCACTACGGCGAGCGCATGGCGATCGGCTGGCTCGACGTGGTTAGGTTCGCCGACACGATCGGCTACCACAGCGACAACCCCCGCAACGTCTGGCCTTACCGCGACTGGGTCATCAAGAGCTTTAACGCGAACAAGCCTTTCGATCGCTTCACTCTGGAGCAGATTGCCGGCGACCTCTTGCCCGACGCGAACACGGAGAGTCGCGTCGGCTCGGCGTTCAACCGACTCTTGCTCAGCACCGAGGAAGGGGGCGCACAGCCGAAGGACTACGAGGCTCGGATGCTGACCGACCGTGTCCGCGCCGTCGGGACCGCGTGGTTGGGCCAGACGATCGGATGCGCGCAGTGCCACGATCACAAGTTCGACCCGATCACAATGAGGGACTTCTACTCTCTCGGCGCGTTCTTCGCCGACATTCAGGAGCCCGTCATCGGTAGTCGCGAGGAGGGCATGATCGTCGCCTCGGCCGAGGAACAGAAGACCCTTGCAAAGCTCGATGCTGCCGTTGCAGAGGCGAAAAAGCGGCTCGAGGCCGCGGCTCCGCGGCTTGACGTTGCCCAGGCGCAGTGGGAGTCGGATGTGTTGCGCTACGCCGTCACCCTGCCCGAACTCGCCGGCGACTCGAAGTCGACGCCCGCGGATAAGTCGGCCGCGCGCGTCGTTCAGGCGGCGCTCAAGAAGGACGCGAAGACGCGTAACCCACGGGAACGCGAGGCACTGCAGAGCTATTTTCGAAAGAAAGCCACACCGCTTTTCGTGGTTGAGCGCGACGGCGTCGCCCGCGCCGAGCAGGAGCGGCGAAATTTCGCCGCCGGCCTGCCAAAGTGCCTGGTGAGCGTTCACAGCGCCGCCCCGCGCACCGTGCGCATCTTGCCTCGAGGCAATTGGATGAACGAGACAGGCGAGGTCGTCAAACCCGCCCTGCCGCATTTTCTGCCGCGGCCGGAGGTCGCCGGTCGCGACCTCACGCGACTCGACCTCGCCCGTTGGCTCGTCTCGCGCGACAATCCGCTCACCGCCCGTACGGTCATGAACCGGATCTGGAAGCAGTTCTTCGGCGCGGGGCTGAGCAAGCAGCTCGACGACCTCGGCGCGCAGGGCGAGCCTCCCGCGAACCCCGTGCTGCTCGACTGGCTGGCCTGCGAGTTCATGGAGAGCGGCTGGGACATAAAGCACATGGTGCGCACCATCGTCACCAGCGCGACTTATAGGCAGACCTCCGGCGCGACGCCGGAACTTCTTGCCGCCGACCCGCTCAATCGCGAACTGGCGAGGCAGAGCGCGTTCCGCGTCGACGCCGAACTCGTCCGCGATAATGCGCTGGCGGTCTCCGGGCTGCTCGCGGCGCAGGTCGGCGGGCCCAGTGTGAAACCGTATCAGCCCGACGGATACTGGGATAATCTAAACTTCCCCCAGCGCCGGTACGTCGCGGACTCGGGCGACGCCCAGCACCGCCGCGGGCTCTACACCTGGTGGCAGCGCTCGTTCCTGCATCCGAGCTTGCTGGCCTTCGACGCCCCCAGTCGCGAGGAGAGCTGTGCCGAGCGGAACCGCTCAAACATTCCTCAACAGGCGCTAGTCCTCTTGAATGACCCGACCTACGTCGAGGCCGCGCGCGCCTTCGCCGCGCGAGTGCTCCGCGAATGCTCGGGTCGGCCCGAGGACCGACTGAAACGGGCCTGGCAACTTGCGCTCCAGCGCGACCCCCGGCCCTCAGAGCGCGAGACCGTCCGCAAGCTGCTCGACAAGCACCTGGCCGATTACCGGGCGAACCCGGCCGCCGCCCGTGCCTTGATTTCAATCGGGGTCGCGCCGACACCCCAGGGCCTCGACGCCGCCGAGCTTGCGGCCTGGACCCATGTCGCGCGTGTGCTGCTCAACCTTCACGAAACGGTCACGAGGTCGTGAAACGGTGAAAACTCGCCTCGACCCAACAGATCTTTCGGTTCATCGCAGGGCCTTCCTCGGCCGCGCGGCGCAGGGCGTCGGCGCTGTCGCGCTCGCCTCGCTGCTTGACTCGTCGCTCCTCCGCGCCCAGGCCCGGCCGCCCCGCGGGACCTCGCCCGCCCTGACGTTGCCGCAGAAGGCGAAACGGGTCATCTGGCTGACGATGGCCGGAGGGCCGTCGCAGCTCGAGACCTTCGACCCCAAGCCTGGCCTGACTCGCGCCGGCGGCCGACCGATGCCTGAGTCGTTCACGCACGGGCAGCAGCTTGCCCAACTCCAGGGGCAAGAGCTCGTCTGCCTCGCACCGATGTTCCCGTTCCGGACGTACGGCGAAAACGGCACGGAGATCAGCGAACTCTTTCCACACATCGGTTCGGTGATCGACGAGATCTGCCTGGTGCGTTCGATGACGACGGAGGCGATCAACCACGACCCGGCACACATGTTCATGAACACGGGTTCGCAGATCGCGGGCCGTCCGAGCATGGGTGCCTGGGTCACGTACGGACTCGGCAGCGAGGCCGAGAACTTGCCGGGGTTCGTCGTCATGGTCTCGACCGGCAAGGGGCGCTCGCCCCAGCCGATCGCGGCTCGTCAGTGGGGCGGCGGATTCTTGCCCGGCCGGTTCCAGGGCGTGCCGGTGCGCGGTTTAGGGGAGGCTGTGCATTACCTGGGGAACCCTCGAGGAGTGTCGCGCGAGCAACAGGGTGCCGACGTCGCCGCGATCAACGCGCTGAACACCAGGCACGACGCCGTGGTGCACGACCCCGAGATCGCCGTGCGGATCGCCCAGTACGAGATGGCCTTCCGCATGCAGGCCGGCGTCCCCGAACTGACCGACGTCCGCGACGAGAGCCGGAAGACCCTCGAGCTCTACGGCTGCCGGCCTGGCGACGGCTCTTTTGCGTCGAACTGTCTGCTTGCACGCCGGATGGCCGAGCGTGGAGTGCGGTTTATCCAACTCTACCACCGGGACTGGGACCACCACAGTCTGCTCCGCGAGGAATTGCCTCTCCGCGCTCGCGAGGTCGACCAGGCGTGCGCGGCCTTGATCACCGATTTGAAGCGCCGGGGCATGCTCGAAGAGACCTTGATCGTGTGGACCGGCGAATTCGGCCGTACTCCGATGTCGCAGTCGAACAAGGGCCCCGTCGGGCGTGATCACCACAACAAGTCGATGTCGATGTGGCTCGCGGGGGCGGGCATCAAGCCCGGGCTCGTATACGGGGCCACCGACGAGCTGGGCTACGCGGCGGTGGAGAACGTCTGCACGGTTCACGACCTCCACGCCACGATGCTGCACCAGCTCGGGATCGACCACGACGCCTTCAGCGTCAAGTTCCAAGGTCTCGACGCGAAGCTGACGGGCGTCGAGGGGGCGAAGGTCATCCAGGGCATCCTGGTTTAATCAAGCACGAGGGTCGACCCGCGATGAAGTTACTTCCGTACTCGCCCTTCACGCGCCGCGCGTTTCTAGGAAAGACTTCGCAGGGCCTGGGCGCGGTCGCGCTGGCTGCGCTGCTTCGCCCGCCGGCTCTGTTTGCCGAGGCGCCCCGAGCGACCTTCGGCAAGCTGCCGCCGCCGCGGAAGGCCGCCCGCGTGATCTGGCTGACGATGGCCGGCGGCCCGTCGCACCTGGAAACCTTCGACCCTAAGCCGAGGCTCGCCGCGATGCACGGCAAGCCCATGCCCGAGAGCCTCACCAGAGGCCAGATGCTCGCTCAGCTCCAGGGGCAGAAGCTTAACTGCTTCGGCCCGCAACACCCGTTCAAAGCGTTCGGCAAGGAACGTATCGAGATCTGCGAGCTGTTTCCGCACATCGGTTCGGTGATCGACGAGATCTGCCTGGTGCGTTCGATGACGACGGAGGCGATCAACCACGACCCGGCACACATGTTCATGAACACGGGTTCGCAGATCGCGGGCCGTCCGAGCATGGGTGCCTGGGTCACGTACGGACTCGGCAGCGAGGCCGAGGATCTGCCGGGCTTTGTCGTTCTGACGTCGCTGGGGAAGGGGGGGCAGAATCAGCCGATCGCCGCGCGGCAGTGGAGCAGCGGGTTCCTGCCGAGCCGTCACCAGGGGGTGCAGCTCCGCTCCGACGGGGACCCGGTGTTGTACCTAAACACCCCTCCCGGCGTCTCGCGCGAGCAACAGGGGGCCGACGTCGCCGCGATCAACGCGTTGAACCGGCAGTACGATGCCTCGGCGCACGACCCCGAGATCGCCACCCGCGTCGTCCAATACGAGATGGCCTTCCAACTGCAGGCCAGCGTCCCCGAACTGATGGACGTTCGCGGCGAGAGTCGGAAGACGCTCGAGCTCTACGGCTGCCGGCCGGGCGACGGCTCATTCGCTTCGAACTGCCTGCTCGCCCGCCGACTGGCTGAGCGCGGGGTACGGTTCATCCAGCTTTACCACAAGGATTGGGACCACCACGGCGGTGTCAAACAAGGAGTCGCACTGAAGGCACAAGAGATCGACCGCGCCTGCATGGCCTTGATCACGGACCTGAAGCAGCGGGGCATGCTGGACGACACCTTGATCGTTTGGGCGGGCGAATTTGGCCGCACACCGATGTCTCAAGGAGGCGACGGCCGTGATCACCATAACAAGGCCATGTCGGTCTGGCTCGCGGGCGCGGGCGTGCGCGGCGGCATGGTCCACGGCGCGTCGGACGAGCTGGGCTACGCGGCGGTGGAGAACGTCTGCACGGTTCACGACCTCCACGCCACGATGCTGCACCAGCTCGGGATCGACCACGACGCCTTCAGCGTCAAGTTTCAAGGCCTCGACGCGAAGCTGACGGGCGTCGAGGGGGCGAAGGTCATCCAGGGCATCCTGGTCTGAACTGTGTCGGCGGCGGGCATCGCGATTTTTCCGGAGCCAGGCGATAGACCTCACCGGCCGTCACCCTTGAGTAGTCGGAGTGGTTCCGCGTCGGTCTGATCGACGGAGACGAACCCCGTAAACCTCGAGCCGATCGATCGCCGCGAGTGAGACGCCGCGGGACGCTCTTTCGAGAATCGGTCGAGAGTCGCCGGCGGGACGATCATCCGGCTAGAATGCGAGCAGTCTGCCCCTTGCGAGGCACTCCATGACGTTTCCGTGCCCCACTGCTGTTTGTTCGATACGCCGTTGCGGAGATCTTCCCTTCGCCCGGGCGTGGTGCCGTCGCATCGGCCTCGCCTTGCTCGTGCTCGGCCTGCCGGCCCACGCCGCGCCGGCCCCGGCCGACGACTCGGCAAAGTTTGGCGACGCAATCGCCCCTCTCTTCAAGGAGCGGTGCGTCAAGTGCCACGGCCCCGCGAAATCAGAGGCCAAGCTCGACTTGAGCACGGCCGCCGCAATCGCCCGAGGAGGGAAAAACGGGCCGATTGTCGTGCCTCACCAGGTCGATGAAAGTATGCTCTGGGATCGCGTCAGCGCCGACGAGATGCCCCCGAAGCACCCGCTCTCGGCGGAAGAGAAAGCGAGAATCAAGTCCTGGATCCTCTCCGGCGCGCCGGGTTTGCCAAGCCCTTCCACGAAGAGTGGGACCGTCCACTGGGCATTCCAGAAACTCAAGCCCGTGCCGCCGCCCGCGGTTAAAAACACGAAGGCGACGCGCGGGCCGCTCGACCGTTTCATCGAAGCCGCGCTCGAGGGCGACGGGCGGACCCTCTCCGCCGAGGCCCCGCGCGCGCGGCTGATTCGCCGCGTGAGCCTTGAACTCACCGGTCTGCCGCCCGCGCTCGCCGAGGTCGCGGCCTTCCAGGGCGACTCCGCGCCCGAGGCGTACTCGCGGATGGTCGAACGCTACCTGGCAAGCCCTCGCTACGGCGAGCGCTGGGGGAAATACTGGCTCGACGCCGCGGGATACGCCGACTCGAACGGGTACTTCAACGCCGATTCCGATCGCCCCCAGGCTTATCGATATCGCGACTACGTGATCCGTGCTTTCAACGAGGATCGACCGTTTGACCGA
>JAJYDB010000035.1 GCA_021777845.1 Planctomycetota bacterium | reverse complement strand
AAAAAAAACGCCGGATTTTCCAAATCGTGCACGACGGCCTGCTTAAGCGGCACAAACGGTGGAATCGGCAGGCTGGGTCAGGTAGGAAAAGTCTGCTTGAACCCTCAACGGCCTGCGCGGCGACTTATCCCGCGGCGAGTGCGTTCAAGACCGGCAGCGAGATCGCTTCCTTCGACGTCCAGCGTGGCCCGGAACGCTCGACGCGGTGGTAGAGCGTGTCGCGCTCGATCGGAATCCGGCCCGCTTCGGTAATCAGACGCCTGATTTCATCGACGGTCGATTCTTGCGGCGAGTCCGAGCCGGCTTCGTGATAAATCTTTTCGTGAACAACAGTTCCGTCGATGTCGTCGGCACCGAAGGCGAGCGCGATTTGAGCGGTCTTGATGCCGAGCATGACCCAGTACGCTTTTATATGCGGAAAGTTGTCGAGCATCAGGCGGCTAATGGCCATGACTTTGAGATCCATCACGGCCGATGGTTTGGGGATCTCGTCCATGCGGGAGTTGTCGGGGTGAAAAGCGAGCGGGATGAAGGTTTGGAAGCCGCCGGTTTCGTCTTGCAGCTCGCGGAGGCGGACGAGGTGGTCGATGCGATGTTTCGCACGGTCGATGTGACCGTAAAGCATTGTGGCATTGGAATGTAGGCCAAGTTGGTGCGCGGTCCGATGGACGTCGAGCCAGGTCGCGGTGGAAGCTTTTGCGCCGCAGATTTCGTCGCGGACCTCGGGGTGAAAGATTTCCGCGCCGCCGCCGGGAAGGCTGCCGAGGCCGGCGTCGACTAGTCGTTCGAGCACCTGACGGGTCGAGAGTTTCGAGATCTTGACGAACCACTCGATTTCGACCGCGGTGTACGCCTTTAAATGCAGCTCCGGGTAGGCGTCGTGGATCCAGCGGACGAGGTCGACGTAATAGTCGAAGGGGAGTTTGTGGTGGAGGCCGCCGACAATGTGCAGCTCGGTGGCGCCGCGAGCGTGTGCTTGTCCCGCCCTCTCAAGGATTTGCGGCTTGTCCATGACGTAGCCGCGGGGGTCGTTGAGGTCGGCTCGAAAGGCACAGAAATCGCATGTGTACACGCACACATTGGTCGGGTTAATGTGCGTATTAACGTTATAATAAGCGTAGTTGCCGTTTTTGCGTTCGCGGACGAGGTTGGCGAGCGAGCCGAGTTCGAAGAGGTCGTTCGAGGCTTCGAGCGCGAGGCCGTCTTCGAACGTAAGTCGTTCGCCGGCAATGACTTTATCGCGGATGTTTTGCAGTGTGCTTGCCATGTGGTCACCTGATTCGGCACCGAACGCGGCGGTCGGAGTGATATCTCGCAGCGTGATTACGGAGATTTTAGTCAAAATTGAACGCAGGATCAATCGCCGCCGGGGAGAAGCTTGATTTTGATGCGATCGAGGGACTCACGGTATTGGGATGGTCATCGTAGGGAAATTTTAGTTGGGGGGCGTGTGAGGAGGGCGGAGGGGTTGGCTGGAAACGGCCGGCCCGTCTGAATCCGGCGTAGTTGGGATGATCGGCAGAAAACGGGCGTGGTTCGGATGAAAATCGTCATGGAGATCGCTGATGTCGGCCTTGCGCTTGGTGGAGTTGGGAGAGCGGGAGCCGGTCGATTCCACGGCGGATCGACAGTTCGTGGGCGGTGGGGAGATTGGGTGCGGTCGCGAGTCCGGAGTCGTCGCGTTGGTTTGGGCGATGTTTTGTGCATGACAACAGCGTTGCGGAGGAGGTTGCGACCGCCGCCGAGGTCGGTTTTTGAAGACCGCCGAGATTCTCGTCGCGCTGCGTTGCCGCCCGCCTACAATTTTACGTGTAGGTGCGACACTTATGGTTGAAAGCATGCGGTTATGGACGGGCGACGGGGGTCGACGGCACGATGAGTTCGATTGTCGGACAGACGTCAGGGCGGGTTCGGCGAAGGCTGATGTGGGAGCAGATTGTCCCGTACATCGTGCTACATTTGGCGTGCATTTCGGTAATTTGGGTGGGTTGGAGCGTGGTTGCGGCGGCGACGGCGTTGGTGTTGTACGCAGTGCGGGTGTTCGCGTTGACGGCGTTTTACCATCGTTATTTTTCGCATCGCGCTTTTAAAACTTCGCGATGGTTTCAATTTGTAGGCGCGTTGTCGGCGAATTCGAGCATGCAGCGCGGTCCTTTATGGTGGGCGGCGCATCACCGTTTGCATCATCGGGTGTCGGACGCGCCTGGGGACCTGCACTCGCCGCACCAGGACGGATTTTTGTGGAGCCACATGGGTTGGTTTCACGACCGCGCGCATCAGCGGACGAATCACGAGGCGATTCGCGATTTCGCGAAGTATCCCGAGCTGGTCGCGCTCGACAAGTATGACTTCGTCGCGCCGCTGGGGCTGGGGGTTTTGCTGATCGCGGCGGGGGAGGCGTTGCGGGTGTGGCGTCCGTCGCTGGGGACGAGTGGGCTGCAGATGTTTGTGTGGGGATGGGTGATCTCGACGGTTGCCGTTTATCACGTCACGTATTCCATCAACTCAATTGCACACCTGTTTGGCACGCGGCGTTATGAGACCGCCGATTCGAGCCGGAACAACTGGTTGCTGGCACTGCTGAGTTTCGGCGAGGGTTGGCACAACAACCACCATCATTATCCGAGTTCGGCGCGGCAAGGGTTTTACTGGTGGGAGGTTGATATTAGTTACGGCGTGTTGGTGATGCTTTCCTGGGTTGGGGTGGTGTGGGATTTGCGCGCGGTGCCGGAGCACGTTTTGGAGGCGGGCCGGAGGTCGCCGGCGGTTTGCGACGCGTCTTGATTTGAGGAAGGCGAGGGGCGGACTTCGATGCGGATTGCGGTGGTGGGGACGGGGGTATCGGGCTTGACGGCGGCGCGGTTGCTGTCGGACCGGCACGAGGTGCACGTGTTCGAGAGCGAGTCGACGCCGGGGGGCCACGCGCTCACCGTCGACGCCCGCGCGTTCGGGAAGTCGCAGCCGGTCGACGTCGGCTTCATGGTTTATAACGAAGTTACGTATCCGCATTTCACGCGTTTGCTGGCGCTCTTGAACGTGCCGACGCGCGTGAGCGATATGAGCTTCAGCGTGCGTTGCGACCGGACGGGGCAGGAGTACAACGGGTCGAGCCTGAACGGTCTGTTCGCGAGGCGGAGCAACCTCGCGCGGCCTTCGCACTGGCGGATGCTGCGTGACGTCGCGCGGTTTTTCAACGAGGCGCCGCGCGACGCCGCGACGATGTCGGTCGAGGAGACGACGCGGGCGTATGTCGCGCGGAAGCGGCTCGGCGCGGAGTTCCGGACGCTGTATTTGATCCCGATGGCGGCGTCGATCTGGTCGGCGCCCGCGGACGCGATCCTCGAGTTCCCGGCCCTGTTTTTAATCCGATTCTTCGAGAACCACGGTCTGCTGCGCGCGACGGGGCATCTCGAGTGGCGGACGATCGTGGGCGGGTCACGCGTTTATGTGACGGCGCTCTCGCTTCCGTTTCGTGATAATATCAGGCTCAATACGCCCGTGCGGGCGGTCAGCCGCACCGAGCGCGGCGCGATCGTGACGACCGACGACGCCGGCGCCGAGGAATTCGACGCGGTGGTGATGGCGACTCACGCCGACATCACGCTGCGCTTGCTGCAGGACGCGGACGAGCGGGAAATCGAGGTGTTGGCCGCGTTTCCGTATCAGGCGAACGCGGCGACGCTGCACACCGACGCGGCGCTGCTGCCGAGTCGTCGACGCGCGTGGGCGAGTTGGAACTACCTCGTGCCGCGCGACCCGGGCGCGGCGACGGCGATCACGTACGACCTCTCGCGACTGCAAGGGCATTCGACGCCGTCGCCGATTTGTTTGACGCTGAACCGCGGCGGCGCGGCGCGAGGGGACACGGTCTTGCGCGAGCTTATGTTTCATCATCCGCTCTATGAGCCGCGCTCGACGGCGGCGCAAGGGCGTCACGGCGAGGTGAACGGGCGGCGGAACACGTACTTTTGCGGCGCCTACTGGGGGAACGGCTTCCACGAGGACGGCGTCGCGAGCGCGCTCGCGGCCACGCGGCCGTTGGGAACGAGCTTAGACACATGCACAGCTGCATCTATGAAGGCCGAGTTGAGCATCGCCGCTTCGGGCCGGTCGCGCATCGATTCCGTCGCAAGTTGTACATGATGTACATCGACCTCGACGAGTTGCCCGAACTGGTAGCGCGCGGGCTGATCGGCGCGGGCAGGTTTTCGGCGGCGAGCTTTGTGCGCTCGGACCATTTTGGAGATCCCGCGCGCTCGCCGGCGGAGGCGGTGCGCGACCTCGTGTTCGCTCGGACGGGGACGCGGCCCGAGGGACCGATCCGTTTGTTGACGCAGATGCGCACCTTTGGTTGCTATTTCAGCCCGATCAACCTGTTTTATTGCTACGACGCCGCGGGCGAACGCGTCGAGTGCGTGGTCGCCGAAGTGACGAACATCCCTTGGCGCGAGTCGCATTGCTATGTGTTGTGGAGTGGAAACCGCGTCCCCGGCCGCGGCGGTCTGACGCATTACGATGACGGCAAGGTTTTGCACGTCTCGCCGTTTATGGAGATGAACTATCGATATCGATGGCGCGTGAGCGCGCCCGCGGAGCGGCTCACGGTCCGCGTCGAGAATCAACGAGACGGCGCGACGACGTTCGACGCGACGCTCGGATTGCGTCGTCGCGCGTTGGAGAAGGCGTCGATGCGCGCGTTGCTTGCGAGGTATCCGGCGATGCCGTTGCGCATCGTCGCGGGGATTTATTTCGAGGCGTTCAAGCTGTGGATCAAGCGATGTCCGTACCAACCGCACCCGAACGAACGGCAGAGCGTGAAGACGTCGTAAGCGGACGCCGCGCGCCGCGGGTTTCGAAGCTCGACGGCGCGTTCCGCGCGCTCGTGTTCGAGCGCCTGGGTCGCTTGAGCGACGGGCGTTTGACGCTCGCGGAGGGGGGCGTCGCGCATCGGTTTGGAACGCCGTCGCGCGACCTTCCCGACGTCGCGATCGAGGTCCGCGACCCGCGTATGTACAGGCGGATCGCGCTCGGCGGCGCGCTCGGCGCGGCCGAGGCGTATCTCGACCGCGACTGGGACGCCGACGACCTCACGACCGTCCTGCGCGTGTTCGCAAGAAACCTCGAGGTGCCGTCGACGATGGAAGGCGGCCTGGCGCGCCTGGTCGGACTGGTCGAGCGCGGACGTCATTTTTTGCGACGCAACACCCGCGTCGGCAGCCGACGCAATATCGCAGCGCACTATGATCTTGGCGATGACTTCTACGCGCTGTTTCTTGACGAGACGATGACCTATTCGTGCGGCGTCTTCGACCGGCCGGACGCGACGCTGCGCGCGGCGTCGGAGGCGAAATACGAGCGAATTTGCCGCAAGCTGCGGCTGAAGGAACGCGACCGCGTGCTCGAAATCGGCTGCGGATGGGGTGGATTCGCGTGTCACGCCGCGACGCGTTACGGCTGTCGCGTCGTCGCCGCGACGATCTCCGAACGTCAATTCGAGGCCGCCTCGCGACGCGTGCGCGACCTTGGTCTTGCGGAGCGCGTCGAGATCGTGAAGCGCGACTATCGCGACCTTGCGGGCACGTATGATCACGTCGTGTCGATCGAGATGATCGAAGCCGTCGGGCACGACAATCTCGCCGACTTCGTGCGCGTGGTGTCGGATCGGCTCGCGCCCGACGGTTCGGCCGCGATCCAGGCGATCACGATTCCGGATCAATATTACGACGCCTATCGGCGCTCGGTGGACTTTATCCAGAAGCACGTCTTTCCTGGTGGATGCCTCGTCCCGACGGGACGGCTGACGCGTCTGCTCGGGGAGCGCACCGACCTGCGTTTGACGCACCTCGAGAGCATGCCCGAGCACTACGCGCGGACGCTGGCGCACTGGCGCGAGCGTTTTCTGGGGCGACTCGACGACGCCCGCGCGCTCGGCCGCGACGAGCGTTTTCTGCGGCTCTGGCACTATTATTTAAGCTATTGCGAGGCGGGCTTTCACGAGCGCGCGATCAGCGTCGCGCAGATTGTGCTCGCGAAGCCCGGGGCGCGGACGGATGCACTTCTGCCGGCGCTTTGAAGCGGCTTTCAGCGCGCCCGCAACCGGTAGTGCCCGACGAACCACTCGCGGCCGCCGCGGTAGGCGAACAGTTCCTCGCATGCCGTCAGGAACATCCGCCAACGCTGGACTTCAACCTCCGGCGCGCGGCCGGCGCGCGGATGATCGCGAAATATTTGCGTGATTTCACGTCGTTGTCGATCGAGCGCGTCGAGCCAGGCGCGGAGGGTCCGCGCGTAGTGCCGGCCGTTCACGCCCCAGCGGTCTTCGAGCACGAAGTCGGCCTGCATTTGCGGCAGCAGGTCGAACGACGGCATCATCCCGCCGGTGAAGAACTCGCGGCCCATCCAGTCGGCGGGGCCGTCGGTCGGAAAGATGTACGGGATCGACCGATGCACGAAGATGTGAATGAATAGTTTGCCGCCGGGATTCATGATCGCCGCGAGCCGCGCGAGCATCGCTTCGACGTTGCGCAGATGTTCAAACATTTCGACGGAGACGATGCGATCGAAGCGGCGGTCGAGCGCGAAGTTGCGCGCGTCGAGGGTGACGACCTCGACGTTGTCGAGGCCGCGCGTGCGGGCGCGGTCGAGGATGAAGTCGCGTTGGGAGCGCGAGTTCGAGACGCCGGTGACGCGTGCGCGCGGGAATTTCTCGGCGGCCCAGAGCGAGAACGAGCCCCAACCGCAGCCGAGGTCGAGGATGGTCTGGCCGTCGGCGAGCTCGGCGCGTTGCGCGGCGAGCGCGAGCATCGCCTCTTCGGACGCGGCCAAGTCGCCGCCGGAGTCGGGCCAGAGTCCGCCGCTGTATTTGAGTCGCGGGCCGAGAATCCGCTCGAAAAAAGCGGCCGGGACCTCGTAATGCTGGTCGTTCGCGAGCGCCGTATCGACCGCGATCGGCGCGGCGCGGAGCGCGGCGAGGAAGGCGCGCAGGAGGTCGGCCCGCGCGATTTCGTCGAGGCGGTCGGCGGCGCGAGGGGTCGGTCGCAACAGGCGTCGGATGCCGAATCGAACGAGCGCGTCAGGCACGAAGCCGCGCTCGGCAAGATCAATGAGATTCATGCGTAATCGGTTGGGTCGCTCGTTTTGGGAACCACGGGACGAAGGGGCTCACGGTGCGTTGATAGTCGCGATAATCGTCGCCGCGGCCGGCGAGGGCGTTCGCCTCGGTGACGGGAATCCCCGTGACGCAAAGCAGAAAATAGAGCAAAAGCAGCGGCACGACGATCGCGACGGGCCACGCGGTCGCACCCCGCGCAATAGGAACATAAGCCCACCAGTGGATCCATTCAAAGAAATAATTCGGGTGTCGCGAGACGCTCCAGAGGCCGTCGCGGCAGGTTTTGCCGCGGCTTGTCGAGCGTTTGCGAAAGGCCGCGAGCTGAGCGTCGGCGAGCGCGGTCCCGCCGACTCCGATCAAGCAGAGTGCCGCGCCGAGCAGATCGAGGAGGTCGAGCGGCGCGCGGCGGGCTCCCGACGCAACCAAGAGCGGCGACGCGAAGAGAATCACCGCGGCGGCTTGCAGTTGGTAGAACAGGAACAGACGTCGTTGGAACGAGTCGCCCCAGTCGCGGCGGAGCTGGGCGTATCGGCCGTCCTCGGCCTCGCCGCGGACGCGCATCGCGAGGTAACTCGTGAGCCGGAGCGACCAGACCGCGATCAGCGCGGCGGCGAGCACTCTGCGCGGCAGGTAGCCGTCGCCCGCGATCGCGAAGAAGACCCCCAGCACGCCGATCGCGCCCGCCCAACCGACGTCGACGACGCCTGCGTTTTTGGTCGCGCGCTGGCGAAACCAAAGCCCGATCATCAACAACGACGCGAAAGCCGCGCCGATCAACAGGCGAACCGCCGGCGAGATCATCGCGCACCCTCCCGTCGTCCAAACTCAAACTCGCGACGCATCTAGTGTGAGTTTATGCGGGCGTCAAGTGCCTCGGACGGCGGCGCGCTCAACGGAACCAGAGGTCGGCGAGTCCGACGGCGAGCAGACCGAGGCTGATCGCAATGTTGACCTGAAAGAACGCGACGTTGACGCGCGCGAGGTTGTCGGGCCTGACGAGCGCATGCTCGTAGACGAGCAGCGCCGCCGCCGCCGCCACGCCGACGAAATAAATGACGCCAAGCGGAGTCGCCAGGCCGGTCGCGACCAGCGCGAGCACCGTCAACGCGTGGCAAAACGCCGCCAGTCGGAGCGCGTTTTTGGCTCCGAGACGAGCGGGGACGCTGCGGAGTCCGCGCGCGCGGTCGAAGGCCTCGTCCTGACACGCATAAATGATATCGAAACCCGCGACCCAAAAGAGGACGGCGCATCCGAGCGCGACGGGAGGCCAATCGAGCCGGCCTCGGAGCGCGACCCACGCGCAGCAAGGGGCGGCGGCGAGCGCCGCGCCGAGCCAAAAGTGCGCGAGGCTGGTGAAGCGTTTCGCGTACGAATAGCCGAGCAGCCACGCAAGCACCGGCAACGCCAAGCGCAACGGCCAGGGGTTCGGCAGGAAAAGCAGCGTGCTCGCGAGGAACGCGAGCGAGGTCGCGACGGTGAAGGCCGCGACCGACGCCGTTGAGAGCTTGCCGCTGGGAATATGCCGGCCGGCGGTGCGTGGATTGTCGGCGTCGATGCGGGCGTCGACGACGCGGTTAAAGGCCATCGCCGCCGACCGCGCGGTCACCATGCACAGCAGGATGCCGAGCCAATCCTGAGGCCGGCCGCGAACCCCCTCGGGACCGCTCGCCGCCAGCGCCGCCCCGAGCATCGCGAACGGCAACGCGAACAACGTGTGGCTGAACTTGATCATCGACAAAATGTCGGCGAGACGTCGGAGCATGAACCGCAACCGTGGTGGATGGATGTCGGCGAGGCGCGCCGCGGGGTCCAGCGGATCGGGGGCGCGACGCGGACGTGCACTCCTGTGAGAACCGCGCGAGGGTCAATCGAACTGGAGCAAGCTTAACAGCCTTGGATACCGAGAACCACTCTAGTCAGTAATGGGCTCGTATTCAGGGCCGCCCATCCTTGCTTGAACCCGCGGTTCCGAAAGGGCAAGCCCCCGCTGCGCCGAGGACGTGACGGACCAGCATGCGACCAAGAGATCTTGGAGATCGCCGACCTCGTGGTCCGGCTCGGAGTTCTCGCCCTGCGCCGCGGCACACTCTAATCGTGTATATACGAATTCCTTGCTAAGGCGGTCGCCTTTCATGGGCCTCGTACCTAATTGTTGGTTTCGACCCGACGTCGCTCCCGCAGCGCCGACCACCCGGCGAAAACCATCGTTGAGCGTTCTCTTCAACAGCTACCGCTCGTTCAACTCAAACAATGCTTCTTAGATCTTCTCGCATGTCCGAACCCGGCAAATGATTCAACCGGAGGAAATCCGCCGCTTCTCGCCAAGGTACACGATGGGCCGTTTTTCTTAAGATGTTGCTGGGCCGTACGAACCGCGTGTTTCCATCGCTTTCCGTACCGTTCCCCGCTTATTACTCGATCGACAGAAGCATCACACAACGCCTGATACGCCTATTCTATGCACCTGTGGATATGGACGGTCCTAAGAGGCCCGTGTCGCTTCAAAAAGAAAAGCGCCGCCTTGGAAAACACGGCGTGCATGGGACCTTCGGCCAAGTGAAGCTTGACGCGTTCGTCCTCTGCCGGCCGCAAGGATTTCCGAAACTCGCCGCGAGCGGCGTTCGAAATCCTGGATAACTCCTCACGAAAAGACGCGCGGACCGTTGCGGCAAGTGCGCAGTACGCGAACTGTTTCACGATGCTAATCGCCGCACCGAGCCTCGAATACTTCAGCAGGTTCTCGCGAACGCTAGACACCCGGACGGGTCATCGATTGCTATTCCATATTCGTAGTTGATATCAAGCCCGCCTCTGGTCAAATCCGCTGATGCGACGATGGCTCGCTTCGCGTCGGAAACATAGATCTTTGCGTGGAGTTTTGGCAGGTGAAACATGTCCACGACCGGAACTTCGCCGGCGAGTGAACGGATCGCGGACGGATCCGTGGATCCCTGGCAGATCGGCATGGGAGACAGGTCTGTGAGCAGCACGAGGCGACCGCCGACTTTCATAACATTAAGGCAAGTTCGACGTTACAAACTCGACACCATCCTTACCAATGTATGAAGTCGAGATCAGCAACTCTTGTGTCGAACCGCGGATCAAGTCGCCGAGGTCGGCCTTCCATTCTCGATTCGGTAGCCGGAATTACGGCATTCCCGGTTCCTTTCACCGACGTTCCGGAGGTCCGCCGGGAGCGCTCCCAACCCATCAACGTTCCACGAGTGTCGATCGATCTTCACTCTTGCCCGCCGGGCTTCAAGGTATCGGTTGAGATAGAACTCGGCAAGCTTCCCTCTTACGTCCGTCCGTGCCCGGCGGCCCTGTGCGATTGCGGAGAGAATATCCCAACCGGGCGCTTTGAATAGCTCCTCAAGGGGGTGTTCGCGCGGCGGTCCGTTTTCCGAGAATTCCGGCGGCATCCGTGCCTCCTGAGCGCGTCGTCCCTGACGCCGACGATACGGAACAAAGGAACATTGTAACGCCCACGCACCTCAAAGCCAGAGCGTCTTGCGCGCATTTCTCGGAAGCACGCACGGCGTCGAGAGAGGCGATGATTGTAAGGATCGGAAACCCGAGGGCGGACAATGAGGCGACAGGGTGGTTGGAGAAGTAGGCTCGCCTTGATCCGTCCAGAAGCAGGGTGTGGGCCCACGGTCATTTCGGTCGCAGGGGCTGCGGGTCCAGCATCCACGTGGGGGGGTTGCGCCCTTGAACCCGCGACGGCGCGACCAATTCCAAGCTGGACTTCGCGGCGGTTAGGTCACTCTCGGGGAGTCTCCGGAGCGAAGTCGCGCGGGCGGGAGGGTGTCGCGGTCGAATCGCGGAACCGATCAATCAAAACGAAACATCCTACGCTTGACTTGCCGATTCGCGAAGGTTGAAATAGATTGACTCTCTCTCGCATCATTGCTGTGACCACGAGCCCATTTTCCTTTCAAGGCGAACAGCATGACCCCGATTCCCACAACCGAGGTCGGCGCCAAGCGCCCGGATCTGATCGCTTTGATCGAGGAGGCTCGCTCCGGGTCGAAGGTTTCGCTCGAGGAGCTCTGCCCAATCACGGCCCAGTACGTCCGATTGATGACGAGCAAGAAGTTGGGCCGTCGTCTGCGATCAAAGGTCGACTATTCGGATTTGACGCAGAGCGTGATGCTCAAGGTGCACGTTGGGCTGCCTCGGTTTCGCGGCGACAACGAGGCGAAGTTCCTCGCGTGGCTGCGTCGGATTGTCGAGAACGAGTTGACCGAGCTCCTGCGTCGTTACTACAGCCTGAAGCGGAACGTGGCGCGCGAGGTGTGCTTTTCGGAAACGGATCAGTTCGACCAGGCGCGCGGGTGCGACGCGCGGCTCGCATTGACCGATACGCCGAGTCGTTGCGCGATCCTCGCCGAACAATACACTTTAAATGAGGAGAGACTGAGCGCGCTCATCAACAACGGGCCGCACGTGGTTATAAGGCGATTCGACCGCGACGCGTCGGAAAGTGTTTGAAGTCGCGACCTCGCCAAAGTAAACCGCTCGGGTCTCGATCAAGGCGGCGATAGAGCAAGGGCCGGGCCGGCTGGTCGCGTGTACGGCGGTGCGATTCTCCCCCTTGATTGTCGCGGCGGCGTCTCTTGATTTTGAGTGCATTTTAAAGTTCACCGCCCGGGGGGGGGAACGCGCGATGGACTTGATCGGTCGATTCAAAGTTTACCGGAAGCTCGGCCAGGGTGCGTTCGGGGTCGTTTACGAGGTGAGCGACGAGCGCGAGGTGGTATTCGCGCTGAAGTTGGCGGTGCCAAAGATTCTCGACACGCCCGCGATGCGTCGATTTCGGAACGACGCGGCGGCGCTGGCCCTGCTCGATCATCCCAATATTGTCCGGGTGGTGGAGACCGGCCGGTTGGGTCAGGTCGACTATTTGCTGCTTGAATATTGCGACGGCGGCAACCTCGACGAGTGGCGGCGCGGTCGGCCCGGCCCGATCGACCCGCGGCAGGCCGCGTCGATTGTCGTGGAGGCGGCGCGCGCCCTTGAGCACGCGCACGCGCGGAAGATTCTGCATCGCGACATCAAGCCGAGCAACGTCTTGTTGCGACGACGCCCCGCGACATCGGCCGCGGTCGAGGTCGCGACGGAGCGCGACGACGGCCCGATCCCGGGTTTTGAGGTCAAGCTCGCCGACTTTGGTCTGGCGAAATTCCTGCGGAAGTCGGACCGGGACCGGACGCGGACCGAACCGATGACGCCGGTGGGCACGATGCCTTACGCCGCGCCCGAGCAGCTCAAGGGTGTGCCCGAGATCGACGAACGTGTGGACGTCTACGGGCTGGGCGCGTTGCTTCACGAACTGCTCACCGGCCGGCCGCCGTTCGAGGCGTCGGACAACCTCGCCTTGCTCATCAAGATCCTCCAGGCCGACCCTCCCCGGGCGCGAGCGCTCCGCGAGGACGTGCCGCGCGACCTCGAGTCGGTCGTGGTCAAGTGCATGCGGAAGGAGCCTGGGTACCGGTACGCCTCGGCGCACGAGGTGCGGGCGGATCTCGAACGATTCCTGGCGGGACGCCGCACCCGCGCGGATCGTTTGCGGCCGTTCGACCAGGTCCGCAAGCAGCCCGCGGCGTTTATCGGGGCGGTCCTTTTGATTTTGTTGGCGGTCTTGGGTTTGTGGCTGCCGGGGCGGATCGAAGCCTTCGCCGCGCTGCGACAAAGCGAGATCGAAGCGTCGCGGAGCCAATCGGCGCGGCTCGAGGCGACCGTGCGCGCGGAACGGCGGCTCAAAGTCGCGACGACCATCCGGCAGGCCGAGGAGTTGCTCCGCGGGAACTGCGCGGTCGAGGCGCGGCGGCTCGTCGAGGCGGCCGACCCGGAATTGAAGGAAGACTTCGAGTCGAACTTTGTTTGGCGCTGCGTGCGTCGGCATTCGTCGCGGTGGTGGCTTTGGTCGAGCACGGATCACGCGGGGCCGGTGTATAAGGTAGCCTTCGCGCCGCGCGGCCGGTTGATCGCGAGCGCGGGGAGCGACCGCACTGTGCGTTTGTGGAACGCCGCGGACGGCGCGCCGGTGCGCGTCTTGCGCGGCCACAACGACGAGGTCGACTGCGTCGAGTTCGCCCCCGACGGCGAAACGCTGGTCTCGTGCGGCAACGACGGGCGGATTTTGTTGTGGCGGCCCGACCTCGACGCGCCGATCGCCGAAATCGGCCGTCGCGACTGCGAAGTCGTCGCGGTGCTCTTCACGCGCGACGGCAAGCGCGTGATCGCCGGCGACCACGCGGGGGTCGTCTCGGTCTGGGACGTCGCCGCGCGTCGCAAGCTCGCCGAGTTCGCGGGGGGTCGCGGACGGATCGAGTCGCTGGCGATCACGCCCGACGGCCGGATGCTCGGCGTCAGCTCAAACCCCGAGCCCTTCCGCTGCTTCGACCTCGAAACCTACTCCTTGATCCGCGTGTTCGGGTCCGATTCCGACTCGACGCGACAAAACATGAGCATCGCCTTCAGCTCCGACGGCCGCTATTGCGCGAGGTCGAACGACAAGGGCGAGGTACTCGTTTGGAACACGGAGTCGGGCGATTACGTGCGGTCCTTCTTTTGCTCCGGCGCGAGGTGCGACTCGGTGATCTTCGGTCCGGGGAACGCGTACGTCGCCTATGCGGCTCGCGACTCCACGGTGCGCGTCCGGTCCTTCGCGACGCCGCACCTGAACGCGATCCTGCGCGGACACGAGGGCGTGGTCTGGAACGTCGCGATTTCGCCCGACGGCGAGACTCTCGTCTCCTGCGGTCAGGACGGCACCGTGAGGGCGTGGCGGCCGCTCGCGAATCGGGAAGAGGTGCACGAGGGCCTCGACTCCGCCGCGGAGGTGGACGCCGCGTTCAACGACGACGCCTCGCGTCTCGTTTTCGCGGGCGAGGACGGCGTCGTCTCGGTCACCGACGCCGAGACCGGCGAGCTGCTGTCCAAGCGCGTGCTCGCATCGAGCGCGCCGATCCACAGCGCCTGCGTTTCGGACGACGCGCGGTTCGTCGCGACCGCCGACAAGAACGGAGCGGTCGTCGTTTGGGACGCGCACGACGGCCGCCGGCTCACGACGTTGCCCGCGAACAAGCTCGCGGCCGGCAAGCTCAAGATGTCGTTTTCGCCCGGCCACGTTCGGCTCGCGGTCGAAGCGACCGCGGCGGGCGTCACCTCGGTCTGGAATTGGAGGACCGGCGCGCGCGAATTCGAGCGCCGGTCGATCGCCCCCGCCGCGAACCTCAAGCCGCAATTCTCCGACGACGGCAAACTGGTTTACACCGAGGACGACGTGCTCAAGCTCTGGGACTTCGAGGAGGGCCGCGGCGAGCGCCTGCTCCCGATTCCCGCGCGCGAGGTCGAGATCATCGCGTTCAACGCCGACGACCACTCCGCGGCGGTCGGCGGCGTCGGCGGCGGCTTGACGATCTGGGACCGCGCGACCGGCCTCCAACGCGGCGACGCGTTCATGCGCAAGGCCGGCTGGAGCGTGCTCGCGTTCAGCCATCGTGGCGGGAGCTTGGCGGCGACCGCCTACGCCCACCCGGTCCGGCTCATCGACACCCACACACAGGTCGAGCTGGGGCAATTCAATACAAATGAGGAGCCCAATACGCTGCGCAAGTTCGTCTTTGCGCCCGACGACTCGAAATTCGCGCTCGTGACCATCACGAGCGAGGGCCAGGTCCGGTACGGCATCCACACCGGCCGGGCCGCGCCGACGATCGCGAACAAACTCGCGGCGGGCGCGCCCTGAGCGCGATCGACCCGCCGCGCTGCGCTCGTCGCCGCCCGCAGTCCCCGCGCCGACGCGGAGGGGTCGGGCATTCCGCGCGCGCATGGAGTATGCTGCAACGTCACTCACGTTCCGTCTCTCCCGTAAACGGAGCTGCTCGATGCGAAGAATCATGCTCGCGAGTCTCTCGCTGACGCTGGTCGCGCCCGCCTTCGCGCAGACCGCGCGGACGGCCGACCCCGCGCCTCTGGAGTTGACCGCTCGTCAAGACCACAAGCTGATGATGGAGGCGCTCGGGATCAAATCGCTCCGCGACGGCGCCAACGGCGGGAATCGCAACGCGCCGAACGCCGCCAACTACGACGAGTCGAAGGTCAAGCCGTTCACGCTGCCCGACCCGCTGGTTTGCGCCGACGGCGCCAAGGTCGCGACCCCCGAGCAGTGGTGGACCAAACGCCGGCCCGAGATCGTCGAGGAGTTCGACCGCGAGGTCTACGGCCGCGTCCCCAAGGACGTCCCCGCGGTGAAGTGGGAGGTCGTCGAGACGAAGCGCGAGACGGTCGGCGCGATCGCGGCCGTCACCAAGCAGCTCGTCGGCCGCGTGGACAACTCGAGGTGCCCGAGCATCAAGGTCGAGATCCAGCTCACCCTGACCACGCCCGCGGAGGCGAAAGGTCCGGTGCCCGTGATGATGGAGTTCGGCTTCGTGTTCGGCGGCCGACGGCCGGGCGGCCCTCCGACGAAGGCGGGCGCGGCCTTCAAGACGAAAGCCGCGGGCTTCGGGCCACCGGCGGGCGGACCCTCGTGGCGCGAGCAGGTGCTCGCGAAGGGCTGGGGCTGCGCGATCATCGTCCCCGTCAGCATCCAGGCCGACAACGGCGCGGGGCTCACCAAAGGGATCATCGGACTGTGCAACAAAGGGCAGCCGCGCAAGCCCGACGATTGGGGCTCGCTGCGCGCCTGGGCTTGGGGAGCGAGCCGCGCGCTCGACTACTTCGAGACCGACAAGGACGTCGACGCCAAGCAGGTCGGCATCGAGGGGCTGTCGCGCTACGGCAAGGCGGCGCTCGTCGCGATGGCCTACGACCAGCGGTTCGCGATCGGCTTCATCGGCTCCTCGGGCGAAGGGGGCGCGAAGCTCCATCGACGCAACTTCGGCGAGCTGGTCGAGAACCTGACCGGCTCGGGCGAATATCACTGGATGGCCGGGAACTTCCTCAAATACGGCGGCCCGCTCACCCCGGCGGACCTCCCCGTCGACGCCCACGAACTGATCGCGCTGTGCGCGCCGCGGCCCACGTTCATCAGTTACGGAGCCTCGTCGGGCCCGGGATCCGAAGGGCAGTGGCTCGACCAGCGCGGCAGCTTCATGGCGGCCGTCGCGGCCGGCCCGGTCTTTCGGCTCCTCGGCAAGAAGGACCTCGGCACCTCGGAATTCCCCGCGGTCGAGACGCCGATCGTCGACGGCGAGCTCGCCTACCGGCAACACAAGGGAGGACACACCACCGGCCCGAACTGGCCGACGTTCCTCGCCTTCGCCGACCGCTACATCCACCTGAAAGCCGCCCCGGCCGGCGGCGATCGTTAGGCGGGCGCACGCGAGGCGAGCGTCGATAGTGCACGCCGATCGATTCGCGCATAATAGATTGTCGCGCCGCTCGTGCCGGCGTCGGCGACCACCCCGCTTCGGAAATCGAGGGCTGAACATGAAGTCGACGACTCGCCTCGCCCTCGTCTGCTTGATTTTCATCGCGGGGGCGGCGCGATCCCGGGGCGGCGACGGCCGGGGCTTCGACGCCTCGGTGGCGCCGATCCTGGCTCGTCGATGCCTCGACTGCCACTCGGGCGCCGACCCGAAAGGCGAGCTCGACCTCTCTCGGCGCGGCGCCGCGCTCGCGGGCGGAGCGACGGGCGCGGCCATCGTCGCCGGCAAGCCCGACGAAAGCCTGCTCTGGGAGCGAGTCGAGTCGGACGAGATGCCGCCGAAGTCGCCGCTCTCGAAGGACGAGAAGACCGCGATCCGGGAGTGGATCGCCGCGGGGGCGGGCTGGGGAACCGACCCGATCGACGCCTATCAGGTCACGACGTCGCGCCGCGCGGGTCGCGACTGGTGGTCGCTCCAGCCCGTGCGCGCCGTCGCGCCGCCCGAGGTCGCCCGCGCCGACTGGCCGCGGTCCGCGCTCGACCGCTTCGTCCTGCGCAAGCTCGAAGCCGAGGGGCTCGCGCCCCAGCCCGAGGCCGACCGCCGCACGTTGATCCGCCGCCTCCGCTTCGACCTCACCGGTTTGCCGCCGACCCCCGAGGAAGTCGACGCCTTCCTCGACGACTCCGCGCCCGACGCCTACGAGCGCCTCGTCGATCGCCTCCTCGCCGCGCCGGATTACGGCGTCCGCTGGGCGCGCTGGTGGCTCGACCTGGCTCGCTTCGGCGAGAGCAACGGCTTCGAGTTCGACGAGTTTCGACCGCACGCCTGGCGCTATCGCGACTGGGTCGTCGATGCGTTCAACCGCGACCTGCCCTACAACGAGTTCGCGCGACTGCAACTCGCCGGCGACGCCCGCAGTCCCCGCGACCCGAGCGCCGTCGAGGCCACCGGATTCCTCGTCGCGGGCGCGTTCGATTCGGTCGGCCAAACCCAGATCAGCGCGGCGATGCGGGCGGTGGTCCGCAGCGACGAAATGGAGGACTACGTCGGCACCGTCGGGCAGACCTTCCTCGGCCTCACGATCAACTGCGCCCGCTGCCACGACCATAAATTCGACCCGATCCGACAGACCGAGTATTACCGACTGGCCTCCAGCCTGGGCGGCGTTCGCCACGGCGAGCGCGACCTCTCCGACATCGATCCGCCCGCACTCGCGCTCCGCCGCGAAGCCGACGTTCTCACCTCGAAAATCAAGGAGGTCGAGGCCCCGGCGCGGCTCCAAATCCTGGCGCGTCGCAAGCAAAGTCCCGACCCGCCGCCGGGGCCGATCGCCGCGTGGGACTTCGACCGCGGCCCCGAGGATCGCGTCGGTGCGCTCAAGGTCAACCTCAAAGAGGGCGCGACGATCGGCCCCGAAGGCCTGCGCGTCGACGGCAAGACCGGCTACGCCGAGTCGCCGCCGCTCCCGTTCGAGCTCAAGGACCGCACGCTCGAAACTTGGGTCAAGCTCGACAACCTCGATCAGAAAGGGGGCGCGGCGATCAGCCTGCACGCGTCGGACGGCTCGGGCTTCGACGCCGTCGTCTACGCCGAACAAGAGCCGGCGCGCTGGATGGCCGGCAGCGAGGGCTTCGTCCGCACCCAACGCGTCGACGGCCCGGCCGAAACCGAGGCGTCGCGACGACCGATGCAGGTCGCGATCACGTACGCCGCCGACGGCGCGATCCGGATCTTCCGCGACGGCCTGCCCTACGGCAAATCCTACAAGTCGAAGGGCCCGCGGACCTTCTCGAAAGGCGAGTCGCGGCTCTTGTTCGGCCTCCGCCACCTGCCGCCCGGCGGGAACAGGATGCTGTCGGGAACGATCGTGCGCGCGCGGCTCTACGGACGGGCGCTCGACCCCGCCGAGGTCGCCGCGTCCCACGGAAGCTTCAGCGACTTCGTCAGCCCGGAGGCGATCGCGCGAGCCCTCCCGCCGGACCGTCGCGCCGAACTGGACCGGCTCAACGGCGAGTTGACGCGGCTCAAGGCGGCGCTCGCCGCGACGGCGCGCAAAGCGTACGTCGTCGAGCCGCGCGAGGCGGGCGCGACGCGCGTCCAAATCCGCGGCAACCCCGCGCGACTCGGCGACGTCGTCACCCCCGGCGGGATCGCCGCCGCGTCAGGCTTGAACGCCGATTTCGGGCTCCCGCCCGACGCCCCCGAAGCCGACCGACGCGTCCGTCTGGCGAACTGGATCACCGACGCGAAGAACCCCTTGTTCGCCCGAGTCGTCGTCAACCGGCTCTGGCAGGCTCACTTCGGCGCGGGGATCGTCGAAACGACCAGCGACCTCGGGTTCAGCGGCGGCCTCCCCTCGCATCCGGAACTCCTCGACTGGCTCGCCAATGAGCTCGTCGCCCGGGACTGGAGCCTCAAAGCCATGCACAGGTTGATCGTCACGTCGGCCGCCTATCGACAGACCTCGAAGCTCAACCCGGCGGCCCTGAAACGCGACGCGGGCGATCGGCTGCTCTGGCGCAAGGCCCCCAGCCGCCTCGAAGCCGAGATGCTCCGCGACGCCATGCTCGACGTCGCCGGCAAGCTCGACAGAAAGCTCGGCGGCGCTAGTTATTTCGATCAAACCGTCACGAAAGCCCCCGGCACCTCCGCCCTGCTCTACGCCGACGCCGACCCCGTCCAGCCGGGTCGCAGCCGCAGGACGCTCTACCGCGCCTGGGTCCGCGGCGGCCGCGGCGGCTTGCTCACCGCGTTCGACTGCCCCGACCCCTCGACGACCGCCCCGCGCCGCGCCGTCACCACCACCCCTCTGCAAGCGCTCGCACTCCTCAACAACGCGCTCGTCCTCCACCTTGCCGACGCCTGCGCGGCTCGACTCGTCCGCGACGTCGGCGACGACCCGGCGCTCCAGGTCGAGCGCGCCTACCGACTCGCGCTCGGTCGCAAACCGGAGCCCGCCGAGCGCGCGCAGGCCGTCGCGATCGTCGCGAAGTTCGGCGCGCGCACCCTCGCCCGAGTCCTCTTTAACAGCAACGAGTTTCTTTATGTCGATTGATCGCCGAGGCTTTTTTTCGTGGGTCGGCGGCGGCCTCGCAGGCGCGGCGGCCGCCTCGTTGATGCTCCGCGACGGTACGCTGCAGGCGGCGGTCCCGAGCGAGTCGAACCCCGCCTGCCCGCACTTTGCCCCCAAGGCCAACCGCGTCATCCACATCTGCCTGTGCGGCGCGATGAGCCATCTCGACACCTTCGACTACAAGCCCGGCCTGATCGCCGCGCACGGCCAGGCACTCAAGTCGAGTTCGCGACCCGACGTCTTCTTCGGACAGGTCGGGCGACTCCGCCGCCCCGACTGGAGCTTCCGTAAGCGCGGCCAAAGCGGGCTCTGGATCTCCGACCTCTTCCCTCATCTCGCCGAGGCCGCCGACGAGCTGACCGTGATCCGCTCTATGGTCGCCGAAACCTCGAACCACACCCCGGCCACGTTCCAGGAAAACAGCGGCTTTCGGCTCAACGGATTCCCCGCGCTCGGATCGTGGTTGAGCTACGGCCTCGGCAGCGAGTCCGACGACTTGCCCGCCTTCGTCGTGATCCCCGACGCCCGCGAGTTCCCCCCCGGCGGAGCGATCAACTGGTCGAACGGCTTCCTCCCCGCGCGCCATCAAGGCGTCGTCGTCCGGCCGCGCGGCACGCCGATCGACGACCTGTTCCCGGCCAGGCCGCTCGAGACCGGCGCCGACTCCGCCGCGCGCAACCTGCTCGCCGACCTCAACCGCCGACACCTCGACGACCGCGCCGGCGAGGACGCCCTCTCAGCCCGCATCAAAGGATACGAACTGGCCGCGCGGATGCAGACCTCGGTCCCGCTCGTCACCAACCTCAAGGGAGAATCCAAGGAAGTACTCGCCTGCTACGGCGTCGATCGACCCGAAACCGCCGACTTCGGCCGCGCCTGCCTCATCGCGCGACGCATGCTCGAACGCGGCGTCCGCTTCATCCAACTCTTCTCCGGCGGAACCTTCGGCAGCCCTCGACGCAACTGGGACGGCCACGAAAACCTCAAGAACAACCACTCCGAGGAGGCCCTCCGCATCGATCGACCGATCGCCGGACTCCTCCGCGACTTACGCCGCAAAGGAATGCTCGACGACACCTTGGTCCTCTTCACGACCGAGTTCGGACGCACCCCGTTCGCGCAGTCCGCCGCCGACGTCGTCGGCACCGGTCGCGACCACAACCCGCAAGGTTTCACCGTCTGGATGGCCGGCGCCGGCCTCAAACACGGGCTCGCCCACGGCTCGACCGACGAAATCGGCTGGAAAACCGCCGAAAACCCCGTCACCTGGCCCGACTTCCACGCCACCGTCCTCCACCTGCTCGGGATCGATCACCAAAAGCTCACGTTCTATCACAACGGCATCCAACGCCGCCTCACCAACGTCCACGGCGAGGTCGTCAAAGCAATCTTGGCCTAAATAAGTGCGACCCCGGAGGCGAACCGCTTCGACACCCGGCCCGCCGTCGCGAACCCCCTCGAGGGGACCTCGACTCCGCGTCCAAAAAAAAACCCGGCCCCCCACGAGGGAGCCGGGCACAGCCAGGGAGAACGACGCATGCACGAGAATCAAGAGGCCGACCAGATCACGCCGGGCTAGGCCCCGTGCAACCCGCTTGACCTCTTCGTTGATACTGCAAATGCACGTCGCGTGCCGAACTTGAGTCGAATCGTCAAGGCGCGGACGGAATTCGCGCGCGCGCTCCAAAAACCCTCACGGATCGCGGGCTCCTCGCAGCGAAAACGCCGCGGTCGCGCTCGGCGGCCGGACGAGCCTTCCTCCTTTATCGGCACCGATGCGACGACTTTGTGCAGACGCCCCGCGGGGGGTGGGCCGAATCGCGGTTTCAGAAGTCGTCGCGATCGGTTAATATACGCACATACTGCCCAGTTTCACCCTCTCCGCGGCACGTGCGCACGGACCGCGCGCGTGGATGGCCTCGAAAGGAAGACGGCGATGTCGAAGGTGTTCGTGCTCGGCCTAGACGGGGCGACCTGGGACATGCTGCGTCCGCTGCTCGATCAGGGACTGATGCCGCGGTTGGCGCGATTAATGGAGCGCGGCGCCTCGGGTCGGCTGCAGTCGGTGTTTCCCCCGCTCAGCCCCGTGGCTTGGACCGGCGTGATGACCGGCAAGAATTCGGGCAAACACGGCGTCTTCGAGTTCCTCGAGTCGAACCAGAACCCGCTCGGCGGGCGGGTCAATTCGTCGCGGTCGATCGACGCCGAGCTCGTCTGGGAGATCGCGGGCCGGCACGGCAAGACCTGCATCGCGGGCGGCGTCCCGATGAGCTATCCCGCCCGACCCGCCCCGGGGTTCTACCTCGGCGACTTCCTCAGCCCCGCGAACGCCCCCGACTTCGCCAGCGACCCGGCCTTTTTTGGCGAGATGGAGCGCGCGCTCGGTCGGCCCTATCGCCCCTGGGCAACCGTCGTCCACGACGGCGGCCACGAGGTCGAGGTCCTCGCCGACCTCACCGACTTTCTCCAGAATCACCTCGACGCCATTCGTTTCCTCATGGACCGCCGTCCCTGGGACCTGTTCATGTTCGACCTGATGGCGACCGACCGGATCCAGCACGAACTCTGGCACGTCTGGGACCTCTCGCACAGCGCCGCCAAAGGCCGCGACCTCGCCAAAGTACGCGAGGGCTTCCTCAAATTCTGGACCCGGCTCGACGACGGCATCGGCGCGATCGAAGACGCGCTCCCGCCCGACACCACCTTCCTCCTGATGAGCGACCACGGTTTCGGCGGCGTCGAATGGTTCGTGAATTTTAATGTCTGGCTCCTCGAACGCGGCGCCATCGCTTTGCAGGACTCGTTTTACGTCCGACAGAAAGCGTTCTGCCACCGCCTCGGCGTCACCCCCGAGTGGTTCTACGGCGTGATGGCGAAGCTCGGTCTGGCGGGGCAGCGCGTCGGCCGGTTCCGAGGCAAGCAGGACGGCCCGATCGAGCGTCTGGCGCAGTCGGTGTTCCTCTCGCGGCGGCACATCGATTGGTCGCGGACGAAGGCTTACGCCCAGGGCAACTTCGGCCAGATTTTTCTGAACCTGAAGGGGCGTCAGCCGCAGGGGTGCGTCGAGCCGGCCGACGCCCGCGGCGTCCTCGACGACCTCAAGGCGGGCTTGTTTGAGCTTAAAAACCCTGAAAGCGGCGAGCCGCTGGTCGAGCGCGTCCTCGAACGCGACGACCTCTACGAAGGCCCCCACGCCAACCTCGCGCCCGACCTCACCGTCGTGCTCCGCGACTGGAACTACCGGACGATCGGCCTGCACGACTTCACCACGCACAAGGTGATCTCGCCCGCCTTCGGACCGACCGGCGACCACCGCATGGAAGGCGCGATCATCGCCGCGGGGGCCGGCATCCAACCGGGAGCATCGCCGCAAGGGGCGACTCTGCTCGACCTTGCGCCGACGATCCTGCGCCTGATGGGCATCCCCGTCCCCGCCGACATGGACGGCCGCGTGCTCCACGAGCTGCTCGACCCCGCCGTGATCGCCGTGCCCGCCGCCGACGTCGCCCCCCCCGCCGCGACCCCGCACTCCGCAATGCCGCTCGCAGGCGTCGCCTACACCGACGAAGAAGACGCGGCAATCCAACAGCGACTCGCGGATTTGGGCTACCTGTAAGCCGAGCGCACGCTCCACTCCACGCCTCGGGGCCCCGTTGAAGGCACCCGCGCCGCCACCCGCGCGGGCCGACTCAAGCCGGGCGGAGCCGCTTCGGACCGGCGCAGTCGCGCGCACCACGACGCCGCCGTCGCGCGTACTGTACAAAACCCTCAAAGCGCGCCGTAAGTCATAATCCTGTCTCATCGTACCCACGATTGGCTTCGTTTCGTCCGGAGGCCGATTTTCGACGCCCAGGGCACCAGGCCCCGCTCGAACCCCCCTTCAAGTCGCGGCCCGGGCCTCACCTCGGCACGACCGCGGGCCTCGCCCTCATTCGGCCGTCCAAAAGACGAGTATTTGACGCGCCAAATTATGGAGTTAGTATAACCAAATGCCACAACACAACCTCTCAATACTCCACTGTTCGACCGCCCCAAACATCGCGCCCGCGCACGGCATGCCTTATAAAGCTTATCGCCTGATTAAACTTAACTCGCAACGGCTCGCTCGGCGGGCCGCGGGGCCGGCGCCGGTCTCGAAACGCACGCCGAGACCGCTTTGTTAGGCGTCCACTTCCTACTTGACTTTGAGTGCCGTTTGAACGAGGAATTGTCTTTCACGGATGCACATCTCGCCGCCGGAGGATGACGACGATGCCGCCTCTCGACCCCGGTCCGATTTTTACGTACGAGTCGATGCTGATTGCTCGTCGGAAGGCGACGTACGTCGCGCGGGTGGCGACGTCGCTGGTTTTATTCGCGGGTTTGACGGTGGTATGGCTGGCGTCGCTGCCGATGGGCGGGGTGGTGGCCGAAACGAACTCGAAGTCGCTGGCGGAGGTTGGGCAGTCGTTTTATCAGACGTTGGTGGTGATCGAGCTGACGGCGGTGATGTTGGTCGCGCCGGCTTTGGCGTCGACGTCGATCTGCGTCGACCGTGCCCGCGGGCTCTTGGCGCACGTGATGTCGACGCCGCTGACGAGCGCGGAAGTTGTCTTTGGCAAGCTGGCCGCGCGACTGCTGCCGGTCGGTTCGTTGATCATTTGCGTCGCGCCGGTGCTTGCGCTGGCGTCGCTGCTGGGCGGGATCGACCCGAACACCGTGCTCACGGCGTTCCTCGTCATCAGCTCGGTCGCGCTGCTGCTGTGCGCGGCGACATTCTTGCTGTCGCTGTGGATCAGGAAGTCGCATGAAGTCGTGATGGCGGTCTATGCGCTCGCGTTCTTTTGGTGGGCGATCGTGCCGCTGCTGTGCGAGTCGCTGCTGCCGAGGACGCCGGGCTGGGTTTTGGATTGGAATCCCGTGAAGCTCGCGACCTGGCCTTACGTCGGCACGAGCAGCGGCGTGATCGACTGGGAGACGGTGCTGACGTTTGTCGCGGCGTGTCTGACGGCCGCGGCGGCGTCGATCGGCATCGTCGCGCTGCGGTTGCGGTCGTCGGTTTACCCGCAGGGCGCGCGGCGGTCGCGCACCGGCTGGATTCGAGTCGCAACCGCCCCCCGGCGCGGCGCGACGGCGCTGATCCGCTCGATTCTCGCGCGCCTGGACGGGCCGCGACGCATCCTCGGGCTCGATACGAACCCTGTGCTTTGGCTCGAATGCCGCAAGCGCGGCTCGAAGGCGACGCGGCTGGTTTGGGGCGGACACTGGCTGGTTGTCATCGGCTTCACGGTCTCTGCGGCGGTGCTGGCGGCCTCGGACGGCGTCGACCGCGCGGGGTTTGAGACGGTCACGTTCGTGGCGGTCTTTTTTGGGATGCTGCTGATGGTCGCGGGGGCTGCCGCGTCGCTGGCGGACGAGCGCAACCGCGGCGGGCTCGACGTCTTGCTGACGACGCCGGTCGCGACGCGCACCGTGGTGCTCGCGAAGTGGCGGGCGCTGCTGCGGCCGTTGCCGATGATCGCGGCGGTGGTGCTGGTGGCGACGGAGTTCATCGCGGTCTGCACTCCGGCTCGCGCGACGGTGTGGGCCATCCCAGCAGGCTCGATGACCGCCGTTCTGACCACACTCGGCACGGGCTCGCTCGGGCGCTGGGAGCGCTGGTTGATCGCGATCCTGCCGCCGCTGCACGTGCTCGCGAGCGGAGCGTCGGTCGCCGCCTTCGGGCTCTGGATCGCGACAAGGATCAAGCGCGTCGAGCGCGCGGTCGTCGTCGCGGTCCTCGTTTATTTCGCCGCGACCTTCGGATTCGTCGTGTTCATCGAGCTTGGCGTCGTCGAATTGGTCCTGAAACTCGCGTTCGGCGTCGACGCCAACCACATGCAATCCTATCGATGGCTCAACGAAGGAGTGGTGTCGTTCAGCCCGCTCGGCGGCGGGACGATCAACGCATTCATGCGTCTTCCCGCCATCGATCATCACGAGCGCATCTGGGTGTTCCTCGCGGCGTCGATCGCGCTGCATGCGGCCTGCGCGGCGGGACTTTTGGCGCTCACGATTCGAGGGTTTGACCGCCGCCTGGGCCGGATCACGCTGCGAGCCGCCCCGCCCGAGCCGCGACCGCGCGTGCCGCGGCCGTTCCTCGCCGCGCGACCGCAACCCCGCTCCGCGACCGCCGCGACGACACGAATCGACTGACGCGCCCCGCGTCCGGACCTCCCCCCAGTCGCCGCCGCGCGCAAAAAAACGACCGACGGAGCCTCTTGCCCCGCCGGCCGCTTCAGTTTCCAATCAATCACTCACGCCATTTAAATCGACACGTGAGCTTATCGGCAGATCAATAGACTTCGCCGGCGCGGACGACGT
>JAJYDB010000288.1 GCA_021777845.1 Planctomycetota bacterium | reverse complement strand
CCTTCTTGTGTCCGTATTTCTTACGCTCGACCATACGGGCGTCGCGGGTGAGGAAGCCGCGGTCGCGGAGGATCTGTTCGAGGTCGGGCCGGTGGTCTTTGAGCGCCCGCGCCAGTCCGAGCATCACCGCGCCCGACTGGCTGTGCTTGCCGCTGCCGCGGACGTTCACGAAAATGTCGAGCCGGCCGCCCATCTCGGTCGCGAACAGCGGGGCGCGGACGTCGACGCGCTGCGTGATCACCGGGAAATAGTCGTCGGCCTCGAGCCCGTTCACCAGGAACACGCCGTTGCCGTCGCGGATGCGGACCCGCGCCACGGCGGTTTTGCGTCGCCCCGTCCCCCACACGAAAGGTACTGCCGCGGTCGCGCTCATGTGCTTGCCAATCCCTCAAATCCGAACGAATGTACTCTGAGATCCGTGGTCAAATGTGCGTGGACGCCGCCGGTTCACTCGGCGGGCGGGGTCGTCGCGGCCGCGTCCGCGGGCGTCTCGTGCGACGGCGGAGCGAGTTCGACGACGGGCTCGGGGCCGGCCAACTCGGCGACCGGAGCGGGCGCGGTCAGTTCGGCGACGGGCTTCGTCTCTTCGACGGCCGCGGGCGCGAACTCCGCCTTCGGCTTCTTCTCGACGACGCGCGGCGCTTTCGGCGTCGGCAACGGCGCGAGCACGATCCCCGACGCGGTCGGACGGCCGGCCTTCGGCTCGAGCGTGATCGGCAACTGCGCCTGGTGCGGGTGATTCGGCCCGACGAACAGCTTCAGCTTGCCCATCATGTGGCGGGCGAGCTTGTTCTTGGGCATCATCCGGCGGACGGCGAGCTCCAAAATCCGCTCGGGCCTGCGCTCGAACAGCTTCCAGGCGGTCTCGTCGCGTTGGCCGCCGGGCCAGCCGCTGTAGCGCTGGTACGACTTCTGCTGCCATTTGTTGCCCGTGAACACCACCTTGTCGACGTTCACGACGATCACGTAATCGCCGGTGTCGATGTGGGAAGTGTACGTCGGGCGGTGCTTGCCCATGAGGATCGGCGCGATTTGGGCCGCGAGCCGGCCGACGACCTGATCCTTGGCGTCGATGACGTACCAATGGCGCTGCAACTCGCCCGTTTTGGCCTGGTACGCTTTCTGCGTGAGATTCATCACCGTCGTAGAGTCCGAACGAGTCGCGCCGGCTAAGTCGGCAGGGTCGTCATTTGGGAAACAACCACTGTACCGTCCGCGCGGCGCGAGTCAAGGCGAAAAGCGACGAAATCGAGGCTGAGTTTCGGGCCGGCGCGGCGTGGAAGTCGGCCGGAGGACGCGGCGTCACTCGACTTCGATCACTTTGCCGGCCTCGTCGACCTCGACCTCGCGGATCTTGCCTTCCTTATTCTTGCCGCGGACCTCGTAGGCGGGCTTGCCTTCGAGCTTTATTTTGCGGGCGAGGTCGAATTTGACGTCGGGCAGGGTCTTTTCGGCGGTTTTGAGGACGCCGGGCGGCAGTTTGTCGAGCGGGACGGTTTCGATCAGCTCTTTCTCTTCGCCGCAGCCGGCGGAGAGAGCGAGCGCGACGACGGCCGTCGCGAGTTTGATCCGGTCGCTGGGCATGGGCCGGCTCCTTTCGTGAGCTGCGGTCGTTGTCGCGGTCGGCAACGGTCGAACGTCGGATGCGTTCGGAGGTCGCGGCGCGTTGGGGACGGCGATGGGTTTGATTGTAGCGGCGAGCGGCGGCGGGGTCGAGTCGCGGGGCGTCGTGGTTCGGGTTGACGCTCGCGGGGGGTGTGGTTAAGGTTCCGGCGTCCCCCTTTCTCATCCATGGGCGTGGTTCTCGCGTCCATTCAGTTGCTCCGCCGGGTTTGTCGGTCGGGCGGGACGAGTTAGTTAGGTGCGCGGGCGTTTGCGTTGTGCCAAGGACGGCGCGGCGGGCGTTCGCGACGACGGCGTAGCGGGAGGTGCCGTGCGAGGTCACGCCCGGACCATCGATCCGAGACGTAGGCACGGACGACGGATGCTCGTTGTGGTCGCGACGGCGATTGCGGCGTGGTGCGTCGCGGTGTCGGCCCGCGCGCAGGGGGTCGGCGACTACACCGGCGCGAGTCGATCGCGGTCGCTGGCGGGCAAGCCGCGCGGCGGCGGAGTGATCCCGATCGACCCGCGCGTGAGCAGCCTGATCAACACGCCTCAGGAAGAGAAGCCGCTGGAGCCGATCGACGTCGCGGCCGACCGGGTGCAGCTTTGGGAGACCGACGAGGCACAGTACATCTTCTTGACGGGTCAGGCGGCGGTCTTGCAGGGGGTGGACGGGTTGCGTGCGCGGCAGGTGGTGATCAAGGTCACCCCCGCGCCGACCGACCGCTTCCCAAGACGTCGACGCCTCGAAATCCACGCCGAGGGCAACGCGCGACCGACCGGCCCGCGCGCGAAAACCCTGCCGAGGCTCGACGCGACGCTCGAAACCGACCTCGACGTCAACCTGAGCCCTTACGAGCCGAGCGGGCTCGTGAAACTTGACCACGCCCCCGCCGACCCCATCGTCGCGCGCACCTTCCCGACCGCGAACCAGCCGCGGGCCGCCGCGCGGACCGTCGCCTCTCGCCCCGGCACGCCGCAACAAGGGATGCACTTCGGCTCGGCGCTCGGCAACGCCAACGCCGCCCCCCCGGTCGCTCCCGAGACCCCCACGCCGCCGCGCGACAACCCGCCGCCGCACGTCGCCGAACCCAAAGTGGATCGCCAAGTGACGCCGTCCGCGACCAAACCCGCCGCGCCGAACGTGCCGCCGGTGGTTGAGACGCCTCTCGTTGGGTCGCCGATCGAGACGCCCGCCGCCGCGCCGAACGTGCCGCCGGTCGCGACCGCCGCGACTCCTCTTATTAAGGAGGAGGCTGGACTGCCTGAGATGATCGTCGCGGAGCCGCCTGCCCAAGCCGCCTCAACGGCTGTCGCTGCCCAGGCTGCCCAGGTTGATCAGGTTGCCCCTGCTGCCGTCGTGAAGCGAGACGCCGCGGTTGCGCCGGTCCAGTTTCCGCTCAATCGGCCGCGTCCGCCCGCGACCCCGCCGACCGCGAAGCCCGACGACGAGCCGCCGGTCGAGCTGCCGCCGATCGAGGGCGCGCCGACGGTCCCGAACGTCGAAAAACCGCTTGTCGAGGAGCCGAACGGCACGCCGACGCCGCCGGGTCCGGGGCCGGATTCGCCCGCGAACGCGACGCCGGCGCCCGGTCCAAGCCCGCGTTCGACGCGTCCGCCCGGCAACGCGAACGACGACGACCTGCCGGCGCTCCCCGGCCTCACGCCGCCGAATCCCGACGAGCCCGTCGCGCCCAAGCCGAACGGCAAGCCGAAGGAGCCGATCACCGCGCCGATCGCCCCCGGCACGCAGCGGATCGTGAATATTTATCCCCTGAACGGCGGACCCAACTTCAAGTGGCAGAACCTGCCCGAAACGCAGGACGGCTTCTTGATCACGGTGATTCGAGGCGGCGTGAACGTCGTCGTCGACAGCCCTGCCAAGCTGGGCGGGACGATCGACCTCGCCGCCGACAACGTCGTCATCTGGCGGAAAAACGCCGAGAAAAGCAAGGTGAAGCTCGTCGGACCCGACGGCGAGGTCGTCGAGGACGCCGGCGAGCCGATGGAGATCTACCTCGAAGGCAACGTCGTCGTCCGTCAGGACGAGCGCAAGGTCCAGGGCAACGGCGACCAGAAGACCTATCGCGCGAGCCAGGTTTATTATGACTTCCGCACCGAGCGGCTCGTCGCGATCAAGGGCGAGGTCGACATGTACGCCCCCAGCCTGATCGCGCCGGTCCGCATGACCGCGCCGCGGATCGACCAGTACCGCCCGATCGCACGCGACAAAAAAGGCAAGTACGTCCTCGGACTCGCCCAAATCCACGCCGACAACACCCTGATGACCGGCAGCCGGTTCCCGAACCCGGGCTATCGCTTCGTGAGCAAGTCGATGGATCTCTCGCGGGTCGAGAGCACGAAAAAGAACCCGAACAGCGGCAAACTCGTCGCCGACCCGAACGACCCGAACGCGCCGAAGGACCTCACCTGGCTCGTCGACGGCCGCCAAAACACGTTCTACACCGGACCCGTCCCCACGTTCTACTGGCCGCGCATCTACGGCAACATCGACGACCTCGAACCGCCGTTCCGCCAGCTCGGGTTCACCTCGAACGCCTTCTTTGGCCAAATGTTGTTCACCGACTGGAACGCGTTCAAGATCCTCGGCAAGCGCAAGCCGCAGTGGATCGACCTCTGGAACATCGACATCGACTACCTCAGCTTGCGCGGACCCGCGCTCGGCACCGAGGTCGGCTACTTCGGCACCAACCTCGTCAGCGATATCCTCGACCCCTACCGCGCCGACCGCAAACGCGACGCCGGCGAATCCCCCGCCGATCCGTACCCCGAATTCGCCGGCCGTTACAACGGCTACTTCGACGCCTACGGTATCCGCGACATCGGCCGCGACGACCTCGGCCCCGGTCCCGCCGTCGTCACCAACGGGCCTCCGGGAGCGGGCAAAGCGGGCTATCAACGCCTCTTCGTGCCCAGCTTCCAGACCTATCGAGGCAAAATCACCGCCCGCACCATGCAGTCGTTCTTCGACGAGGACACCAACCTCGACGACGAGGACTTCCGCATCCAATCCGAGCTCGGCGCCAGCTCCGACCGCAACTTCCGCCAGCAGTACTTCAAGCGCCAGTTCGACATGGGGCTCGACCAGGAAACGCTCAACTACGCCGTCCACCAAAACCAAAACACCGCCTGGAGCATCCTCGCCTCGGGCAACCTGCTCCCCTGGAACACCGTCACCTCGATGCTCCCGCAGGTCGATTATTACCGCTTCGGCGACTCGCTCTTCGACAACGAGGACTCGTCGATCTACGACTGGCTCAAAGCCTCGGTGAACTACTCGCAGCACTCGGGGGCCGACTACTCGATCACCCAGACCGCCAACGAGGTCAACAACAAGAACCTGTTCGCCTACATCCCGTACGACCCCGTCAGCAACACCAGCGGCACGCTCTCGACCGCCCGCTTCTACACCACCCACGAACTCGACGCACCCATCAAGTTCACCTACTTCCGGCTCGTCCCGTACGTGCAGGGGCAGCTCGTCGGCTGGAACGACCAGATCGCCGGCAACGCCGTCGGACGCTACTGGGGCGCGGTCGGCGGCAAGATCGACGCGATGGCCTGGAAAGCCTATCCCAACGCCGAAAACGAACTCTTCAACATGCACGGGCTAAACCACAAGATCAACGTCCTGGCCGACTACCGCAACTCCGCCTCGAACGTCGGCCTGAACCAAATCGGCGTCACCGACCAGATCGACGACAACTCCTACGAGTTCACCCGCCGCTACTTCGCCATGACCAACTACCTGAACGGCGTCCTCCCCGCGCAGTACGACCCGCGCTTCCTCATGCTCCGCCGGGCGCTCTCGCCGATCTCGGGCCCCACCGATATCCAGGCGTCGATGCAAACGCTCCACCTCGGCATCCACCAGCGGCTCCAAACCAAGCGCGGCCCCGAAGGCCGACGCCGCGTCGTCGACTACATGACCCTCGACCTCGACAGCACCTACTTCCCCAACGCCGCCGTCGACA
>JAJYDB010000034.1 GCA_021777845.1 Planctomycetota bacterium | reverse complement strand
CCACGCTCTACCCAATGAACCCCTTCAACAAGGTGCAGATCGTCAGCGAGGAATACTCCGACTCGTGGGTCGAGTCCGCTTCGAGCTTCCACCCCGGCGGAGCCAACTTCGCCTTCTGCGACGGCTCGGTCCGCTTCCTCAAGGATTCGATCAACACCTGGGCCTTCAACCCCTCGACCGGCTTCCCGATCGGATGCTCCGACAGCGGCAGCGGGACCCTCTTCATCACGCCCGGCACGCAGCTCGGCGTTTATCAAAAACTCGCGACCATCAACGGCGGCGAAGTCGTCTCCGCCGATTCCTACTGAGCGGCGCTCGGCATGACGCACGCGACGGAACCCTGGGGAGGCGCGTCCTCCCCAGGGGCGTTAGTCGCCTTGCGAACGGTCGATGCCGCGGACCTCACTTGCCCTTATGCGCGGTGTGACACGCCTTGCACGTCGCGCCCGCTTTCTTGAGCGCCGCCTGCACGCCCGCTTTGTTCTCCTTCTTCGCCGCCTCGTCGAGAGCCGTCGCGTGGTCGAGGTAGCCTTTCGAGAGCTTCTCCCAAGACTCTTTGCTCCCCTTCTTCGGCTCGTTCTTCGCGAGCGCCTCGCTCAGCTCGACGTACTCCTTCGTGTCCTCCTGAATCACCGACCAGTCCGGCTTCGACGACTTCAACGCCGTCTTCAGCTTCCCCGAAATCGACTTCGGGCCGCCGTTGATCTTCTTCATGATCTCCTTCACCGACGGCGTCTCTTCGTACGCCGACCCCGCGCGCACTCCCGAAATCCCCGCGCACGCCAGCACCGCCAACGCGCTCCCGAGCATCACCAACTTCTTCATAAAAACCGCTCCTTTTGATGAGAAAAACCGCTCACTCCCGCGACGCGCCCTGAATTCGCCAAGACCAAGACAAGCCGCGCGCCGCACAAGCCCAACACGTTCGAACTCATGTGAAGATGAGCGTCAACGCAATCGGGACCGGCCGATTGTAAGCGGGATCAAGCGCGAAAACACCTCTCACCACCACCGAACGCGCGGCTCGTCGAGCCGGACTCGGCTCAGTATTGATCCGACGAGAGCACCTCGCCGCCTGCCCGCGTCGCCAGCGCCTGGAAGACCGCGAGCGGCCGCTGCGCTTGAATGAATCGCACCGAGCCGTCGCCGAACAGGAACATCGCGCCGCCGGGATGCGTCCCCCAAAACTGGTCGGCGTGCGCGGGCACCGAGTTCGGGCCGTTCAGTTCGCCCGTATGCGAAAGCACCAACGCGTCGCTCCCCTCGGGGTCGAGCCCGTTCTCGGTTTGCAGCAGCGTGATCGGCACCGCCGCACCCGTCACCGCGCCCGTCCAGGTCGCCCGCGAAAGGTTTTGACTCCGCTCGCCAACAACGATCGTCTGGCTCAAACCGTCGAGATAGTCGCAGCAACGAACCGACTTGTTGCGAAAAAACGTGCCGTTGCCGAAGTCGCGGCCCGGAATCCCCGAGGGGTCGCCGGTACCGATCACGCCGAGGTAATTCGACGCCGCGACGTCGCAAATCGCCGCGCCGGGCGTTGTGCTCGTCGTCGTGTTGTCGACCACGGTGAACGTCGGCAGTGCGTAACCGTCGCTCGGACAGATAAACGTCTTGATTTGCGTCAGTCGCGCCGTCGAGTTCGACGGATCGAAGATCTGAAGGCCGACGTTGATGCTGTTATAAGTGGGCGACTGCTCCATCTGAGGCAGCAAACGCGAAGCCCAGCCCCAGCCCGGACCCGCATTCGTGCCGTTCGCCGCGGGAAGCGACAGAACTCCGATCGGAAACGCGGTGTTCGCATCGTGGTACGATGCCATCGCCAGCCCGATCTGCTTCAGGTTGTTCGTGCAGGCGACCCGCCGCGCGGCCTCGCGCGCCGCCTGCACCGCGGGCAGCAGCAACGAGATCAATACCGCGATAATCGCAATCACGACCAACAGTTCGATCAACGTAAAACCGCGCGCACGCTTATCTGAACTCGCCACTTGTCGTCTCCCGTACGTGTAAATGCATCGTCTCGGCTCGTCGCGCCGAGGGGCGCGACGACACAAGCGCGGAAGGGCGCGCCGAGTCTCTGTCGCGATCGATAACGACCTCTCAGAGCGACGCAAATCGCGGCGGACGCTCGACGCACGGGCCGACGGGAGCAATGTGATTTAGCCTTGCCGAAATGTTCAGACCCGACGCCGTCGGGGGTCCGACGTGACAACGGAGATTCAAGAGCGCCGGGGCGCGCTCGATGTGACGTACCGCGGTCGAGGTCGGCGGCTCGGCCTCCTCGCACAAACCGGCGCGCACGCACGGACCTTGCCCGACCGCGGCTTTCTCCGCGCGATCGGCTCTCCGCGCTCCCCGCGACGATGCTGCGACGCGGACCTTTGATACGCAGCAACACGCGCCGGAACAGTGCCGCTCACATTCACATGCGTGCCCGGCGACGCCCCTGCCCGATTCCGCCGAGAGAGTGCTCGCCGACGACGACGACAACCCGCAGGCCGCGACCGTCAACACGGCCGCGAGCAGCGACGTCGTAAAATGCATTCCGGCACGTTCACATCTCAAGGCGTGCATCTCAAGGGGCGAGCGAGAAACGGTGGGTAGAATCGCCGCTTCGATCTCGAGCGTAATCCGCCCGCGCGGCCGTGTCAACCGGCGGACGGATGCCTTCTAGACCACGACCCGCAGCGTCTTCAGGCGCGCGATTGCCGCGTCGAGGGTTTCGTCGCGCTTACAGAAGCAAAATCGCACGTATTGACTTCCGAGATCTTTGCGATCGTGAAAGAAGCTCGAACCTGGCACGCTCGCGACGCCCACCTCGCGGACGAGTCGGCGCGCGAAGGCGACGTCGTCGGCCGCGCCGAAGGCGGAGGCGTCGGCCATCACGTAATAAGCGCCTTCGGGTGGAGTAAAGTCAAACCCGACGTCGGCGAGCGCGGTACAGAAGCGGTCGCGGCGGGCCTGGTAGTCGGCCGCGAGCCGCGCGTAGTAGGCGTCGGGAAGTCGATACGCGGTCGCGCCGGCCTCTTGCAGGGGAGCCGCGGCGCCGATCGTAACGTAGTCGTGCACCTGTCGAAAGGCGCGCGTCAGCAACGGCGGAGCGATGATCGTACCGATCCGCCACCCCGTCACCGCGTAGGTCTTCGACATCCCGCTGATCGTCACCGAGCGCTCGCGCATCCCCTCCAAACTTGCCAGCGCGACGTGTTCGCGACCGTCGAAGATAATGTGCTCATAAATCTCGTCTGTAATTGCGATCACGTTCCACTGCGCGCACAACCGCGCGACCTCCTCGAGCTCGGCGCGCGTGAGAACGGTCCCCGTCGGGTTGTTCGGGTTGCACAGGACGATCGCTTTGGTGCGGTCGTTGAACGTGCGCGCGAGTTCGTCGAGGTCGAGCCGCCAACCGGGCGGACGGAGCGCGACGAACCGCGGGGTCGCCTCGGCAAGGACGCAGTCGGGCCAATAGTTTTCGTAAAACGGTTCGGTCAAGATCACTTCGTCGCCGGGGTTGATCAAGGCGGTGAGCGCGACGAGCATCGCCTCGGTCGCGCCGCAGGTCACGGTGATCTCGGTTTCGGGATCGACCTCGAGCGCGAGGTAGCGCGACGCGTGCTCCGCGATCGCCTCGCGGAGCGGCCGTGCTCCCCAGGTGATCGCATATTGATTGACGTCGGCCTCGATCGCCCGACACGCGGCGGCCTTCACCTCGGCCGGTGCCGCGAAGTCAGGCATCCCCTGCGCCAAGTTGACCGCGCCGTAACGCGCGGCCTCCACCGACATGCCGCGAATCACGCTTTCGGTGAATCGCGACGCTTTTCTCGACAATAACGGCAACTTCATCTCATGCCCGCCCTCGAACCGCGCCCGATCCCGCGCCGAAATCCGTCGCGAAATTATGACAAGAACCAGCGCGAACCCGCAACGCGCACACGTCGATCGCCCCAGCCGACGGGTCCGCAGCGTTGACGCGGTCGCCGCAGACCATGGAACCGGCAAACTCCTCCCAACCGGCGCGCGAGGCGCTCCGGTCGCGACGCGCATGACGTTTCTGTCGTTCGCGACGCGCCGCACCTGCCGATAACAAGGAACGTAAGGTCGCGTCCAGGTGCGACGGGATCGTAGCCCCCCGCAACCCGAGCGCCGATCCCGATCCAGCCGGCGACCGAAGCGGCCTTTGCGGTCGCGGCCGCTACGATCCCGAGGGTATCGCCTGCCAAGGAGGGCACGTTCGATGTCTGCGAACCGATTAAGACAGCGTCGCGACTTTCAACCGCGACTCGAAGCTGAAACCCTCGAACCCCGCATGCTGCTCTCGCACACGCATCCGAGAATCTTGATCTACGGGCAGCCGCAGGCTCTCCACGTCAAAAACCTCGCCGCGCACCTCCACAAACCCTTGCCGCGGTTCCTCGCCGCCGATGCTCCACCGGTCAACGGGCTCGGCAACTATCAAACGCAACGCGCCGTCGGCCTCCAGGTCGCCCGCGGCGGCAAGATTCTCCAGGTCACCGCGCCCGATGGGAACCACTTCAACATCCAAGTCATCGGCGCGGGCATCATCCGCGGCGTCCCAATGTCCGGAGGCCGCGTCGGCATCACCATCGACGGCTCGACCGACACCACCGAGGTCGACGTTAATCCGTTGCCGTTCCCGCAAAAAAGCGGATACGCGCACAGCCTCGCCATCGGCGTCGCCGGCCAGCCGCAACTCCTCAACATCGGCTCGATCAACGTCAGCAGCGGCCGCATCTTTCAGTTCAACGGTTACCACACCGCCGACCTCTCCGGCCCGATGACGATCGGCGGCAACAGCGTCGTCGACCGCATCTCGTTCGACTCGATCCTCCCCGGCGGCTCGATCGGCGTCCAAGGCGACCTCAACACCCTCGACGTCCTGCACGCCGCCACATTCTCGGGCACGCCCGGCCTCTTCGTCGGCCGCGACCTCAACTTCCTCAATATCGGCGGCACGCTCACCCTCGAAAACGGCGCAAACCTGCACGTCGGCCGAGACATCGGCCTCACCCCGCAGTACATGAAGGGAACCGAGGTCGGCATCCCCGCCAACCCCGCCGTCGTCCCCCCCAACCCGCAGCCGATCGGCTCAAGCAACCTCTCGACAACACAAAACTTCGTCTCCGCCGCCGCGACCCTCCTCAGCGGCGCCCTCATCCAGGGCAACTTCCAGATCGCGCCCGGCAGCCAAATGATCGTCGGCGACAAAATCATCGTCCAACCGGGCGCAAACATCCTTCAGAGCGGCACCTCGCCGTACCCTGGGCTCTTCCTTGTCCGCGGCGGGCTCTACGCCAATCCAACCAACTTCAACGTCACCGGCGGCATCAACGACGCCAACACCGGCACCAACTTCTTCGTCATCGGACCCGTCGCGCCCTATCCCGCACCGCCTTCCGCGCCGTTCTGAGTTCCTCACAGGACTTCGGTCAAAAGGTCGCAACCAACGCCCTCGATCGCCCCAAACCGCGGGCGGTCGAGGGTTTTCCCCACGCCGGCTTCTCCCGAACAACCGCCATTCGATGATCCCCGGAACGCAGCGCCGCGATCATTCGAAGATTCGACTCGCGTTCCGCGCGAGCCTGACCTTGACTTGAGAATCGAGACCGTGAAGAACACCGCTTCGAAGGCCCGCTACGATTCGTATCAAACCGGTTCGATCCTTGATAACATTCGACCGAGCGCGGAATGAGCCCCCTCCGCGAGCATCCTCTCTTGCCGCAATCTCCCACGGTCTCGAGTGGGCACTAAAAGTAACGGTTCTCGCACACCCATCCGAAGAGGTGCGCAAAACCGGCGGTATCAAAGTCCGGCAAAGCAACCCAGTCACAGACGGAATGTTCTGCCACACCGCGATGAAGGATTTCATCCGGCCCGCCTGGTCCCGGTGTCTCCAGAACGGCTGGGACCTCGAGTGCTTCCGCGCGATTCTCGACTCCTCCTCCGACTCGATGGGCTTGAACGACAAAGAGGGCTTCCGGAAACGGGATCCACCCTCTGCGCTCAGCTCGTGATGCCCTTCGTCAAGTGCATGAACGCGGTCTCAAGGTTGATCTCGTCTTCCTTGAACATTGTCAACTCGAAGCCCTGCTCGATGAGCCGGTTCGCAAGGATACTATACTGGAGGACTCCTTCGTTCAGCTTCACGATCAACACGCCGTTCTTGTCTTGAACGGTCTCCACCTCGGGCTGGCCCTCGAGCATGTTCGCCGCGTCGTTCAGCCGATCCAACACCATAATGTTCAGGACGATGTCGGTGCGGACTTGCTTCATCACGTCGACCACCGCGCCGTTCACGAGCAAAACGCCCTGCTCAATGATGCCGATTTTATTGCAGATGTCGGCCAGTTCGGGCAGAATGTGGCTCGAAACCAAGATCGTCTTGCCCATCGAGCGCAGCTCTTTCAAGAGCGCGCGGATTTCGATGCGAGCACGCGGGTCAAGACCCGACGCGGGTTCGTCGAGCAGCAGCACCTGCGGGTCGTGCAATAATACCCGCGCCAGACCGAGCCGCTGCGTCATCCCGCGCGAAAGACTCGTCACGAGAGCGTCGCGCTTGTACGTCAGGTCGACGAGTTCAAGCACCTCCTCGCAAATCTTTTTCCGCGCCGCGCCCTTAATGCGGTACGCCGCGGCGAAAAATTCGAGATACTCCACCACCTTCATGTCGTCGTACACGCCGAAAAAGTCGGGCATGTACCCGATGGCGCGACGAATGTCCTTCGAGCCGGTGTAGATCGAATGGCCGCAGACATACGCCTCGCCCCAGGTCGGGTTGAGCAACGTCGCCAAGATCCGCATCGTCGTCGTCTTGCCGGCGCCGTTCGGTCCGATGAACCCGTAGACGTCGCCCTGGTCAAGCTTCAAATTCAACCGGTTGAGCGCATAAAGGTCGCCGTACATCTTTGTCAGGTCGTGAGTTTCAATCATGAACGAGCGCCCTCATAGGTTGGATGCACGGATTAACGAGATTCGATTACGGCGACGGCATGATCAGTCGACTTCGGATACGCCGGATGCGGTCGTCGCGCGGACGGGGTGCCCGCGTCGGCCGTTTTCGGCACGGAGTCGCTGAACTTCAGAACGACGCGCAGCAGCGTGGTTTGAGTCGACTCGACAAGGGACGACGAGCCGTGCAGAACGACCTGCGTGGCGGGGTGGTCGACGACGGCGACGAGCATCGGACGTTCGAGCGCGAGCAGGCCCGAGAGGTCGATGTCGTGATAGGTGTTGCCGATCGGGGTCTGGTTCGCGGCGGGGATGATCGCGTCGTGAAACATCATCCCGCGGATCAGGTCGATTCGGTCGCCGAAAGCCATGCCGTCCCCGTTCATTTGAACACCGCTGGAAAGGTTCAACTTGTCGGTGAGGTAGCCGGATATCTGGCGGTCCTGCTTTGTTTCAACGCGGACGGTCGCGCCGGGCGCGATGTCGTCGAGCTGCCATTGTTGCTTGCCGTGCACGAGTATGGCGTCTTTGAGGACGAGGCCGGTGTTGTTGGTGACGGTCCCGATCAGACGGTCGGGCCCGGCGGGGGTGAGGTCGGAATCGATGAGTTTGGGGGCGGTCGCGAACCAGCGGGCTTCGAGGCTGCGGGTGCTCCAGATAGGGACGCGGACGCCTCGGAGCGACTCGACGCCGCCGACGGGGGCGTAGCCGTAAGGGGAACCCATGCCGACTCCGCCGCGTGCGCCGATGCCGCCGAAGCCGGGCTCGGGCGAGCCCATCCAACTAAGCCGACGCTCGAGGCCTGGTTGAATCAAGATCGCGTCGTCGCCCGCGGGTCGGACCGACGCGGCCGACTTGGTGTCGGCGAGTTTGTCGAGAGGAAACGGCGCCACCTCGACGTCGTAAGCGCGGTTGAGCGGGCTGAAGAGGTCAAAGAAGACGTATCCGCGCGCGATGCCGTCGGCCTGATCGACGTCGACGACGTCCACTTTATTGACGCGCAGCTTGGTCCCTTTGATCAAATACGCGGCGTAATAGGCGGCGACGCTGACGACGATCACGAGCGCCGGGAATGTAATCCAGGTTAACTCCATCCGGCCGCGGAGGACTTTCTTGAGAAAAAAGTAATCGCCGGGCCCGATCAGTAAAATGTAGATAAAGATGAAAAACGCGACCCAGCCGAATGGGACGAGACGAATTCCCTTAAATTGTTCGAGCGATCCGCGGAGTCTCGACGCAAGATTGTAGTAACCCGAGCGATAGAACCTCGCGGCGGGTTGGCCTGGTTTTCCGGCTGTGGAGTTTTCGTCGGCAAGACGTCGGAGGTCGAGCGCGCGGACCCAGAATTCACCGCGGTCGGCCCAAGCGGCGAAAGGTTTCTGGTCGACGTCAAACGTAATGAGCGTCACGCGTCCAAAGCCGAAGGGAGCGCGGACGACGAGCGGCAGGTCGGCGGTCGCGGCGAGGACTTTCGCGCCTCCATCGCGGACGATGTTGAAGCGCGTGACCGAGACCGCGGGGGTCCCCGGCGGGGTCACTTGCTTGTTTCCGCCCGCAAACACGTCGACTGCGGCGAGGTCGTTGACGCGCTCGGAGCCCGTCGGCTTGCCGGGCAGCAGTTCCGCGAGAAAGCTGTCGGCGGCGGCCTGCCAGTTTGACCCCACCGCAAGCACGAGGTGCCCCCCTTGTCGGACCCACTCCACGAGCGACTGGCCGCGACCGCCGGCGAGCGCCGTCATCGCGTCGCGCGCATTGGTGTCGAGCACGACCGCTCGCGCGCCGTCAAACCCCAGAGCGCGGCCCGGGAACGAGAAAAAGCCCGTTCCGACGTCGATTTTCGCGACGGTCACCTCCGAAGTCGTCGCGTTCACGTTCGTTTTGAAACTTTGCATCGCGGGTATGAGCTCGACGCCGAGCGTGTTCCCGATCGTGAGCACGAGCGCGTCGTCGACTTGGACCGGCGTATAAGCAACCGTCGATGTCCCTTGCGCCAGCGAGTCGAACGGCGAACCTTGGCGGCGTCCGTTCTGGTCGAAGAGGGTGACGTTCACGCGCGGGTCGCTCGTACCGGCGCGGACATAAGCGACGAAGCTCTTCGTCTCGCCCGCGCCGACGTCGACCACCACCGGCGAGCCGACCTGCGCGCCGTCGTCGTCCTCAACCGCAACCTCCATCACCCCGCTGAACCGCGCGTCGCCGCCGCGAACCTGAACCCAAACCGGCGTCCACGCGCCAAGCCGATAGACGTTCGCGTCTCCAAATCCGACGCGCACGCTCTCCACCTCGACCCGCTGCGCCGACCACGCCGTCGACGTCGACGCGAGCAACAGTCCGGCCGCGACCCAGGTCAAACGCAACCCGCGAATTGTCGTCGAACCCGACCCAAAAACCGTCGCTGCGTGCCGAAGCTTCATGAGGGCGATCTCAACGTTAAAACGATCAAACGTCATTCAGGCCAAGCAGTTACGGCTTTTCCGCGGGATCACAAGCGCAGGGATTGAGCCCGCAATCGGGACAAACTCGTCCGTATTTACGCACGAACGCGTCTTCCAGTTCAATCCCGCGCAGATTCGCAAGCGTCGCCAGCCAGGCGAGCACGTCGGCCATCTCGAACGCGAGCTCCTCCCGCGTCCCTGACCGCAACGCGGTCGCGAGTTCGCCGACCTCCTCGACGAGCCAAACAAAAGTCGCGAGGTCTCCCCGCGCCGCATCCTTCGCGCCGTAGAGCGCTCGAATGTGCCGCTGCACCGAGGCAAGCGTCAGTCCCGACTCGTGTTCTTCGCTCATCCGGCACGCATCTTACAAAAATCCGACCCGGCGACGCAAAGGGGTCCTGCCGTTCGAGCGATTCCTGTTCGATTTTCGCGCGACCGGTCCGCGCGCCCGATTCCGCAACGAAACCGAGTTCCCCTCGCTCCTTGCCTCGGTCTCGACGACGAACTTCATCGACGCTTCCGAGCAGCCGAGTTCAACCGCCAGGGCGCGCAGATCAAGCTTACGCAACAGCTCGATCGTAATTGGACGTTTGGAATCCCAAAAGACGTACGCCGAGTAGAATCCACGCGCGGGAGCGGTGTTGAGCAAGTCGGCGAGAAGCCGCGCCTCCTCCTCGGTTTCGCACGACAAGAAATACGACGCGTCGTCGACCACGACCGGCCTCCCTTCATACGGACCGACGACCACGAATTCAAGCGACTTGCGAAATCCGGAGATTGCGACCTTCCACGGCGAGAACGTGTACGGTCCAACTCCAAAAACGGAAAACCGCGGACGGTTGCTGTAAATGCGACTCGCCCTCCGATCGAGCAGCGCGCCGCGCGACTCAAGATATTCCCACGTTTTGGGCGCGACCTCGCGCAGCATCGAAGTGTCGTCGCCGACGGACTTCTGAGTCACCAACATCCGTCGCGCAGGCTCGCTGCTTGATTCGCGTGCAAGCTCGGAGCTCTTCAACATGGGGTAAATACAGTCGTCCTCGAGATCGACGAGTTCGCCGAAGCCGTTACGATAAAGACCTGCCTCCGCACGCAACTCCATTAACTTCGAGCAATCGTGCTTGACGCCGGAGCGCCACGCGCGCGCCGCGACTCCCCTCAAGTGCCTCCATCGTTCGTAGGCGGGAACGTCCGCGACCAATTCGCCCCCGCGGCAACCAAGGATCGATACGGGCCGGTCGTCCTCGAGTCCGCGAAAGATACTCCAATCCGCGGACGAAACTCCGGGCGAGAGCGAACAAACGAGCAGACAGGCGTCGACCGACGCTCCAAAATGGGCGGACGCGTCGATTCCGCGCATCTCGGCGCTTGCGGGCCCGACCCCCCGCTTCCAGGCATGCAGGAGCACCTTGCGGGCCACCGACGTTTTGCAAAGCATCGCCAGCGTCGCCTCGCGGCCCCAGAGTAATTCGAGCAGCGTCGCGACCATCCACTCCGAGACGTCGAAGTTACTCTTCCCGGTCAGCGCCTCCATTCCGCCCCGTTTCTGAAAATTCGACTTCCGCGGGAGATTCGAACTCTCCACCACACTGAGCGCGGAGTTGGTCACCCAGGGGGGATTACCCAGCACCAGGATCGGTTCAGGCAGGCCGTCGAGAATTACTCTCCAATCCGCGTCGAAGAAATTCCCGGCGACGACTTCCGCTTGAGCCGACGATGCTCGGAGTTTCACACTTTCCTTCGCCCGCCGCACGTACTCGCGGTTTAACTCCACTCCCAATGCGGACCGGAGCGAGGGAAAAGCGTCGACCGCGGCGCACAGGAGGTTGCCGACTCCGCACGTCGGTTCGAGCAGCGAAGCCGGCCGCGCGCCGCGCGACCGCAACAGCGCGCAGACCTGCTCCGCCAGCGCGACGGGCGTCTGAAAGTCGCCGAACTCGTCGACCCGGGATGCGATTTGAGTGGACTCCGCCAACCTGCCGCGGACCTGTCGTGCGGTTCGTTTCGACTCCACTAGATCCGCTCTTCCGGTTGGTGGAGCAACCTCTTCAATAATTGAATTCGACCTTCGCGGTAAATGTCGTGCGGCGCGATGCCGTGAATCGTTTTCGAGACGGTGTATTTACTGCCGGCGGCTTCGCGGTCGAGGTCGTCGGGATCGACGCGCGCGACCGCGGCGCGCGGCGCCTTGTGCTCGGTGTCGAGCAATGCGAGGTGTCCGCGCCGGTCCGCTTTGGGGAGTGGAGCGGCAACGTCGAACCAATTCGAGCCCAGGAGCGCGAACGAGCCGCGCTTTGCGCCGCGCAATCGCCGTGTGGTCGCATATTTCCAAGCGGCGCAGTGGAGTAAGTGCTCGGCGACGCACTTGCGTCCCGGCGCCGGCCGCAGCGCTGCGAAGTCGGCGTCGACGTGTCGGATCGAGCCGTGCAAATTAGGACCGTGCCAAGCCTTTTTGTCGAACGAGACGTCGAGCATCTCGAGCGGGAGCGCGATCATGGCGGACGGCGCGGCCATTGCGGGAATCTCTCGGGTTAAGCTCACTTGATTCAGCTCAAAGTTTCATCGATGTTCTGGTCGAGTCGAGCGTCGCGGTCGCGTCGATACCAACTCCACAAAAGCTGGATGAGCGTATGGTCGAGCAGCGCCTGGGAAGAGGGAAAAGTAAAGTCGGGAGGGTCGCCGGCGGCGAGCAGCGAGCGGGTCGCCTTGGTGACGTAGGCGTGATCGGCGAGGCGGACGAGATCATCGAGGAATTGCGGGAAATTCTCGAACGACGTCGGCCGCAGACGGTCGCCGAGATACGCGTAATTCATCTTATTTTCGATGATTCTGAAGGCGATCCGGGGGTCGCGTCGGACGATGATGACTTCGCCGAGGGGGTCGCGCGGCGAGCGTTCGGCGCGTTGTCGACGGCTGAGGTTCATCAGTTTGCCGGGGCGATTCGCGAGGGCTTGCAGTCCGATCGTCAGCGAATTCGTCCATGTGGGCGGATTGACGGCGTGTACGGCGTCCTCGAGGGGGACTTTGCCCGCGCTGATGATTTCGACGCGATCCCAGGGGACCCAGTGCGTGGGCTCGCCGCGGAGTCCGTCGATCCGCAGGCCCTCGTTAAGGCACGCCGCGCTGTGGATATGCCGCGGCGGCGCGATGTCGGGGAACTGATCGACGCGCCAGGCTTCGGCGGCGACGGCGCGGTCGTAGAGGCCGTCGAGGAGCGTTCGGACGGTCGGCTCGTCGAGGGGCCAAGGCCAGGTGCCGGGCAGCTTGGCGATCCACTGCGTCGCGTCGGTCGGGTGCGCGCCGGCCGCCTTCACGAACAGGTCGCGGACTTCGGCGGGTTCGTCGACCTCGTCGAAGATCACAAGTCGATACTTGACGTCACCGGTGTTCGGCATGGGTCCGCTCCGAACGAATCGGTCGATTGTGAACGCTTTCGCCTCGATCGTATCATCGCCGTCGCGCCGATGCCACGACTTCGAGCGAGGCGCAAATCACGCGGCTGGTTACCGGACCGCGGGGGGGGTAGCGAGATGCTTTCTTAGTCGAGTCGTTGTCAGGCGCGGGCGTCCGGGTTAGGTTGACAAGGTAAAGTGAAGCGACGCGCCGTTGCGTCTGGGGATTCCGTTTATTGTCGGGGCCGGGGATTGATTGTGCGCGAACTTCGTAAGGTCGGGCTTTTGCTGCTGTCGCTCGTCGGTGTCCTGACCGTCCTTACGGAGGAGGGGCGCGGCGACGAGAGATCACATTTCGTTTATCCGGGGGTCGAGTGGTTGAGACGCACGCCCGAACAGGTGGGCCTCTCGGTCGACAAACTGAAGGCGCTCGCCGAGTTGGCGGGGGGCCGCGGCTGCGTCGTTCGACACGGGTATCTGGTTTACGCGTGGGGCGACTCTTCGAGGAGCGAGGACATTGCCTCGGCGATGAAGCCGGTCATCAGCACTCTCCTGCTGTTGGCGGTTCAGGACGGGAAGCTCGCGAGCGTCGACGCGAAGGTGTCCGACTTTGAGCCGGGTCTGCTCAAGCTCAATCGGGGTAAGGACGCCGGGATCACCTGGAGGCACCTCGCCTCGCAGACCTCCGGTTACGGTCTGGTCGAAGCGCCCGGCAAGGCGTTCGCCTACAACGATTCGGCGCTCGCTCTGTACTACGACAACCTCACGCGGGGGGTCTACAAGCAGGCCGGCACGCTCATCCTGAAGGAGCAACTCGGCGACGTCCTGGGGTTCCAGGACAAGTATACGTTCGAGGCGTTCGGGCCGGACGATCGACCCGGCAGGCTCGCTCTCTCCGTGCGCGACCACGCGCGCTTTGGCCTGCTCTACCTGCGCGGCGGTCGCTGGAAGGAAAAGCAAGTTCTCAAGCCCGAACTGGTCCGACTCGCCTTGAACAGCCCGGTCTCGGTTGACCTTCCGCGGACTTCGGGGAAGGACGCCCAAATGCTCCCGAGGCAGCGCACGCTCGGCGGCGGCAAAAACCAGACAGGGGTCGGCCCCGGGGTGTACAGTTTCAACTGGTGGTTGAATCGTACCGACAAGCTTGATCGACGCCTCTTCGCCGACCTGCCGCCCGATGCTTACGTCGCCTCGGGTCACGGCGGAAAGCGAACCCTTTGGGTGATCCCGAGCCTCGACCTCATCGTCGCCTGGAACGACGCGAACATCGAAGACCACGACGACAGCCCCATGAATACGCGGACGAAGTGCAACCAAGCGGCAAGGCTGATCCGCGACTCCGTGAAACGCGAGACGCGGGTCTCGATCGAGAAGGGTCGGTGGCTCATCAACGGTGCGGTCACGTACCGCGGCGCGCAGGCCGAAGGGCTGCTTATGAACGTCCGGATGGTCAACGCCGTCTTCGAGGACGCCCACCGCCCCGCCTTCGACGCGGCGGCGAACACCGACCGCTTCATCGACAAGATTCCAGACTACGTCGCGCACGGAGTGAGGGCGTTCTCGATCAACCTCCAAGGGGGCACGCCCGGGTATGAAGGGGCGGTGAACTCGGCGTTCGACGCCGACGGCAATCTGCGCGAAGCCTACCTGGAGCGCGTCCGTCGCGTGATCGAGTCCTGCGACCGACACGGGGTCGTCGTGATCCTGGGCTGCTTCTACCAGCGTCAGGACCAGATTCTCAAGAGCGAGGCCGCGGTGCGGGCCGGGGTGGTCAACACCGCCCAATGGGTCAAGGGATGCGGCTTCACCAACGTCGTCCTCGAAACGGCCAACGAATTTGGGCACGGCGGGTTTGACCACAGAATCCTGACGACCGCCGCGGGTCAGGCGGAGCTGATCGCACTGGCGAAGCGGGTTCACCCTGATTTACTCGTCTCGACGAGCGACGTGAGCAACGGCCAGGTCCCGAGAGACGTCGCGAAGATCGCGGACTACCTGCTGGTTCACTTCAACGGGACGAAAACGGACGACATTGCGTCGCGCATCAAGGCGCTCCGTGCGTTCGGCAAGCCGGTCGTCTGCAACGAGGACACGAAGACCGGCCGCGAAGGCGCGCAGGCAGCCAGGTTGTGTGTTTCCGCCGGCGGCTCGTGGGGGCTGATGCTTGAGGAGACCAACCAGCACTACCCGTTCACGTTCCGCGGCGCGGAGGACGACGTCGCCGTTTACGCCGCCCTCAAGGATGTGACGACTCGGTGAGGCGAAGTGGAAATCGACGCGACGCGCTGCTCTCCGTCGCTTTTGCCGTCGCCCTCGGGGCCAAACTCGCGCCGCCCGCCTGGGCAAGACGCTCCTGCTCGCGAACCACTTCGGACGGTTTTCCACGGCGGACTCTGACGCGAGTTCGGCGTGCGCGCGACCGAACGCCGCGGAGCAGGCGTGCCCCGCGGCGACGGTCGGACGATCATGTGCGCGTCGGACGGCTCAGGCGTTGTCGATGAGCTGTTGGATCGCGCGGTCGTAGTACTCGAGCGAACCGAGGATCCCGGCCTCGACGCCCTCCGAGGTCTTTTCGCCGGTCTTGAGCGCGGTAACCCAGCCGTTCAATCCGCCCGGGTCGGCGGGCCGTCCGAGATCCGTTTGATAGAGATTCTCGACGGTCTGCGTGTACTCCTCGGTCGAGGTGATGAACAACTTCGCCGCCTGCGCTCGGGAGACGCCCGCGGAGAGCGCCTGAAGCCAAGCGTCGCGCTCGCCGGTCGACTCGCCTCGATCCAGCACGTTTTGGTACAGGCTATCGATGTACGCGGCGTCGGTCGGGTGCATTGACTGATATTCCGGGCTGGTCAGGAAGCGTTCGCGCGCCTGGTCGTAGGTCAACGGTTCGGTGAGCAACGCCTTGACCCAGCCTTCCTGCTCCCACGCGTCGGGTTGCCGGTCGAGCAGAGTGGAGTAGAGTTGATTAACCTCGATGCCCAGATGTTCGGGGCTCGCGAGGAATTGCGCGGCGACGTTCTCGCGGCTGACTCCGCCCTGGATCAAACTGGTCCAGTGGTCGAGGCCGCCGAGGTCGGGCACGCGGCCGAGCACGTTTTCGTAGAGCGTCGCGACGTAGAGCGACGTCGGGTCGTGCGGAATCGAGCTCTGGACGGTGATCGCGAACGACGACGACGCGCTCAGGCCGCCGGGACCGTTTTCGGTCGCGACGACGGTGACGTTGTAGCTCGCCGGACCTTGCAGGAAGTTCGGCGTCCAATGGAATACGCCGGTGTTCGGGTCGATGCTCGCCCCGTTCGGCGCTCCCGCCCCGAGCGTATAGACGATCGGCAACACGGGCGGGGCCGGGTTCGGCTCCGCGGCGTGGATCGGCACGACCAGCGGCATTCCCACGTCGATCGTTTGCGAGGCGATCGGCGTGAAAATCGGCGTGTCGATCACGGGAGTCACGTTGATCGTCACCGTCGCCGGCGCGCTGTTCGCGGTGCCGTCGTTGGCGACGTACGTGAACTGGTCGAGGCCGAAGTAGTTCGTCGCCGGAGTGTAGTTAAACGACCCGTCGGCGTTGAACGCGAGCGTCCCGTGCGAGGTCGTCGTGACCAGCGACGCGGTGAGCGGGTCGTTGTTCACGTCGGTCGCGCCGGCGAGGGCGCCGGGCGCGGCGGTCGCGAGCGTTTGATCCTCCGCGACGGTGAAGGTCTGGGACGCCGCCACGGGCGCCGTGTTCAGGACAAATCCGAGGTCCTGTGCGGTGATCGCCCCGCCGCTGGTGAGCGTCGCCGACAACGACTGCGCGCCGATCCCCTGCCGATACTGCGACGTCGGCACGGCGGTGATCGTGTACTCGCCGGGCGGCAGTCCGGCGACGCTCCAATTGCCGGATGCGTCGGCGGTCGTGATCAACGTCAAGGGCAGGGTTTCACCGCCCCCTTCGCCGTTCCCCGAACCGCCGTTCCCCATACCGCCCGAACCGCCGTGACCGGAGCCGCCGTTTCCCTCCTCGGAGCCGACGTCGCCCTCGCCCCCCTCGGTGGAAACTTGTTGAACGATCACCGTCGCGCCCGCCAGACCCGGCTCGGTCGGGTCGAACACGCCGCTGTTGTTCTGATCGACGTAAATCGTGCCGCTGATCCCGCCGGGCTGCGTGTTGCCGAGATCAACTCCGTACGACGGATTCAGCACCACCGACTGCAACGTCGCGGGCTCGCCCCCAAGCTGATCGCGCAGCGGGACCGGCGAGCCCCCTTGACGTCGCAGCGACGTCCCGACGAACGGGATCTGCGTCACGTCGCCGTTCATCACGATCGGACGCGTGTTCGTGAGGATCCCAAGTCCGAGCGACGTCGCGTCGATCTGGAAGTAGAACGTCAGACTGGCTTTCGCCGGACCGTCGCCGCTCCCCGATCCCTGCGTCAGCGTGCCGCCCGACACGAACGCCGGCCAGAGCGTGATCGTGACCGGCCCCAGAATCTGCGTTGAGCCGTCGGTTTCGGACTCCGAGACCGCGATCCCCTCCAGATTGAGCGATGTCACCGTTTCGTTGGCGACCCCGCCGACCGCCGCGCCGCGCTGAATCGATGCCGGCCCGACCACCGCGATCCGAATGATCTTCGGCCCGGTCGTCGCCGATCCTCCTGACCCGCCGCTGCCGCCGGATCCGCCGCCGCCGCCGGTCAAGAGCGTGAATTGCCCCTGCATCAGCGACGTGTCGACGCCGGGCGCCAGATTCGTGATCCAATTCGGCGCCGCGCTCGCAGTCACCTGCGGCGTCGCGCCCAAGGTCTCGCCCGGAGTGATCGTGAACTTGTACGTGATCGGACCCTCGCCCGAAGCCGGGTACGTTTGCGACCAGTTTCCGCCTCCCGAGGGCGGCGTCTCGACCAGCTCGTACTGGCCGGGCACCACTTGCGTGAATTGGAACAAGCCGTCTTCCAGATACGGGTTGATCGTACCGTCGTGGTTCACGTCCTGGGCGGCCGTGATTTGCGTCGCCACAACCTGTCCGGTGACGAGGTCGATGAGCTGCACCGTCCAGCCGTTTTGCCCCGGCTCGGTCGCGGCGTGCAAGCCGTCGCCGTTCGTGTCGAGGAAGGTCTGGCCGTTGATCGTGCCGAGCTGCGACGGCTGGTACATCGAGACCTTGTAATCCTCAACCTCGCCGTCGGACGCCGCGCCGCCGGGCGAGAGTCCGCCGGTACTGCTGAGCCGGAAGCGCGCGTAAACCGGCACGCCGCCGACCGCCGACAAAGGCACCGGGAAGGTCAGCGTGTTCGCCCCTTCGTGCAGCGCCTGACTGGTGAAGATTTGGTCGCCGGCCGAGTTCCAATTGCCGTTGCCGCCAAAGTCGACCCAGGCGTCGAGATAGCCCGGCTGGCCGCCCAAAGTCGCGGTCACGGTGACGGTCGCCGTCTGACCCGCGATCAGCGGGGTGTTGAACACGACGCCGTCCTCGTCGTTGTTGCCGTTGGTATCCGCCTGCGTCGAGCCGGTGACCCCGGCCGGGCCGTCGGTGTCCTCGAACTGACCGAGGTGGAAGTTCTGCGTGATCACGTGCGTCGCGGTCGGATACGGCGCCGGCGCTTCGCTGATGTCAAGCTGGCCCGGCGTGAAGTACGAGCCGAAATTCTGCGTAATGCTCGCGCCGCTGGTGAGCGGGCTGATCGCGAGGGACGTCGTCGGCGCGGCGGGTTCCGTTTGTGTCCAAGGAAGCGCGACGCGCTGGCTGAGAGTGTAGTTGCCCGGCCCCAAATTGGTGAAAATGTAGTGTCCCGTAGCGTCGGTCATCACGGTCACGGGAGCCGCGGTCCCTTCGCCGACGCCCGGCGGCGGGCCCCCCTGCCCCGAACTCGCGCCGTTGCCCGAGTCGCCCTCGGTCGTCGTCTCCAAGCCCAGATTTTGCAGCGTGATCGCCTGATTCACGAGCAGCGGGTCGCCCGGCGCGTAGACGCCGGTGTGGGCCAAATCCTCAAAGGCGATCCCCTGAATCGTGCCTGCCTGGAAGTTGCCGAAATCGACGCCCGGCGTCGGGTTCAGGCTTGCGAAAAACAGCTCGCCCTGTTGCGTGCCGGTCGCGTCGACGAGCGGGATCGGCGGCTCGGTGCCGTTCCGCGCGTAGGTCGAGCCGAAGGCCGGAAACCGCGCGATCTCGCGAGCGAGAAAGTCGATCGGCACCTGTGTCTGGATCGTGCTCGCCCCAAATCCCGGCGGCAGCGAGATCGTCGCGTTGATGCCCATCGTGCTGTCGGCGAGCGCCGCGCTGTCGCGTCGTTGCGTGATCGCCCCCGTCGACGTCGTCGACGGCGTCAGCGTCATCGTGATCGGCCCCTGATATCCCTGGCCAAATTGGTCCGACTGCAAGACGCCCTGCAACGAAAGCTGCGTCACCTGCGTCGTCGCCGTCGTCAGCGTCTGACCGTCGCCCTGCGCGCTCGTGTCGGTCGGCGCATTCACGTGCACGGTGATCGAGCCCGACATCAACACCCGCGAAGGAGCGATCCCACCCTTCCCGAACTGGAACATGAAGTCACCGGCAACGTTGAACGTGTAGTCGCCCGCGGGGAGCGCGGCCAGCCAGTTGTCAACCGGATTCGTCAGCGGCGTGGCAAGCGTGCCGCCGATCGTCTGGTTGTTCGAAGCCACGTTCACGATGTACGACTGACCCTGGTGCTCCACCGTCGGATACGTCTGGAACGCCCCGGTCCCGACCACGTCGACCACCTTGTACAGACCCGGCGCCACCCCGTTGAACTGATAGGTGCCGTCCGCCGCCGTCGTCTGCGACGCAACGAGCGTCGTGGCGCCCGTCAACCCGTTCAGCGAGTCCAACTGCACCGTCGCCCCGGCTTGACCCGGCTCGGAAACGTCCAGCATTCCATTGCCGTTGAGATCGTTGAACACTTGACCGACGATCGTCGACAGCAAGTTGCGCGTTTCCAAAAACTCCAAAACCGCGTGACGACGCAGGCTCCGACTTCGCCGACCGGTTCGTGACATCGAGAAGGGGGGGAAAATCGACGACCGATTCTTTCGCGATTCCATGACCTCACTCCAGTGTTGTTGTTCTAGGTGTCGCTGCGTAGAGGCGTAACTCGGGGCGTGTCGCCGCCCCTGAACGCCCCTGAACCCAACCACTACGACGCCGAACGGCGCGCACGCACCCGCCCTCGGCCGAAGTCGGTCGAGATCAAGACCCCCTCGAGAGGTCAAATAACTCCTACATCATTTCGGCAAGCGATACCGAAGATACTGAGGGACGAATGACATCCCCGACCGCCGTCTCGCGGCCACCGACCTACGCCCTTCGTGAGCTGAATTATGAGCGAAAGCGGGTATTCCGTAACGATGACGCACCCCTCGCGAGCACGACATGTTGAGCATATTCTTGGCGCGCCGCGGTCGGTAGTCAAGCATCGGTCGCCTTCAAGTTTGCCTAATCGACCGAACCCATTACCACATCGGGAGAAACGGCTTGAGAAAAACCGCCGAAACCCGCACATGCTTCCCAAATTCGCGCCGCGTACTCGATGCGCGCGGCGTTCGCGAAGCCCCCCGCGACGCGCTTCGCGTTGCGACGACACCCTCGCGCGGGCTTCGGACGGTTGAATTGCACGCCGTCGCGCTGAATAATGAGATTCTTGCCTTGCGCCGCACCGGGGTCGCGGTCGTTCGTTGCTCGTGCGCGCCCCTCCGCGATCCGTTGACGTCCTCACCCGGAATCGACACTCCTATGACGAACCGTCCCACGCTCGCCGCCCTTGCCGTCGCGCTTGGCCTCGCGACGCCGGCCCTCGCGGCCGAGAACACCAAGCCCGTCCGCATGGGCTGCGGGATCATGACCTTCGACACCGTCCCCGGTTGGGCCCTCGACCATCAAGACAAGTCCGTCATCGGGCCTTGCCACGGCAGCGTCGTCGTCGACAAAGCCGGCGATATCTACACCAGCGCCCACGCCGGAGTCTTCGTGTTCGCGCCCGACGGTCATGTCGTCCGCAAGTTTCTCGGCGACAAATACTCCGACATGCACGACATGAAAATCCGCGAGGAATCCGCAGGCGAGTTTATCTACGCCGCCCGCAACAACGCCGCCGAAGGCCTCAAATTCAACGCCCAAACCGGCGAGATCGTCCTGAAACTCCCCTTCCCGAAGGAGTCCGGCCTGAAGCCGACCCCGTTCAACCCGACCGCGATCACCGTCGCCCCCAACGGCGATATCTTTCTCTCCGACGGCTACGCGAGCAACCACATCTTCAAGTTCGACAAAACCGGAAAGTATCTCATGCACTTCGGGACCAAAGGCAATGGTCTCAAGGAATTCAACACGGCGCACGGAATGACGCTCGACACGCGCTACAACCCGCCTCGCCTCTTGATCTGCGACCGCAACCACGCGCCGAAGGGCCGGCTCGTGCACTACGACCTCGACGGCAACTTCATCGAAGAGGTCGTCACCGGACTGGGCATGCCGACTTCCGCCGTGGTGCAGGGGGACTACGTCTCGGTGCCCGACCTGCAAGGCCGGCTGGTCATCCTTGATAAAAGCAACACGATCATCGCCGTCCTCGGCCACGACGCCAACCCCGCCACCCGCGGCAACTACAACGTTCCTCAAGACAAATGGGTCGAGGGTATCTTCACCGGCACGCACGGATCTTCGTGGGACCACGACGGCAACCTCTACGTGCAAGACTGGAACGTCGCGGGCCGAATCATGAAGCTGGTGCGAGTGAAGTAACCCGGCTCGTCGGGAACCGGCGCGCCCGACCTCGCGCCGGCCCCGAGTGGAGTGGAATCTTTCAAATCGGCGGACGCAACGCACTCCACTCTACGACCACGCGCGTCGCCCGACGGCGAAAGCGGGCGCGTCGGCGCCGGCGGCGCGCCGCCTCGGCCGACTCCGTTGCGCCCGATCGCGGCCGGATTCTCCGCGTTCGACGCTTCTGTTATCGTGGAGGCGGCCCCAAATAGGAGGATCACGCGCGATGCTACGCTTGCTTTTGACCTCGGTGTTGATCGTGGCCGGCGCCGGTCCGTCGGGTTTCGACGACGCCCGGCGGCTCCGGCAGAACGGACGCTACGACGAGTCGCTCGAAGCCTACGACTCGCTCGCGAAAGAGGCCGAGGCCAAGAAATCGGCCGTCGACGCCGCGCGCGCCGCACTCGGCCGCGCCGATTGCCTGGCAAGCCTCGGTCGCATCGACGAAGCACTCGCCGCGACCCTCGCCGCCTCAAAATCCAACCCGAAAGACCCCGCGCCCGCCGCGCTCCGATCCGAACTCCTCTTCGGCAAGGGCGACTGGGACGCCGCCCGCGCCTCCGCGCAAGCAGCGCTCGCGATCGACCAGAACAACCTCCCCGCGCGCTGGATCATTGTCCGCCTGCTCGAAGCCGCCGGCGACCGCGAGCAAGCCGTCGACGCCTGCAAATGGTTCGTCGACCGCTACAACGCCCGCCGCGACGAACTCGGACGCGACCCCGACGCCCTCCTCCTCGTCGGACAAGCCTCCGAACGCTACTACCGCGCACGCGCACGCGGCGACGAACTCAGCGAGTCGCTCAACGACGTCATCAATGAAATCTACGAAGGCGCCCTCCGCGTCGACCCCAATTGCTGGCAAGCCGCCTGGCTCGAAGGACGCCTCTTTTTATCCGGATACAACGAGGCCGGCGCACGCCGCGAACTCGGCCGCGCGCTCAAAATCAACCCCAGCAGCGCCGAGGCCATTGTCACCCTCGGACGCGCCGACCTCGACGGCTATAAACTCGCCGACGGCCGCAAAAAGGCCGAACGCGCCCTCGCAATCAACCCCGCTTTCGCACCCGCTCTGGTCCTGTCGGCCGACCTCAACATCTCCGACGAACGCTTCGCCGACGCACTCGACGCCTCGAAAAAAGCCCTCGCCGTCAACCCGCGCGACGAGGAAGCGCTCGCACGCTACGCCGCATCGTCGCTCCTCCTCGTCGACCCCCTCGGCGCCGCCTGGGCCGAACGCGAAGCCCTCGCCCGCAGCCCACGACCCGCCGCCTTCTACGCCGCGCTCGCCGAACGCCTCGCCGACCGTCGCAAATACGCACCCGCCGAACACGCCTTCCTCCAAGCCGCCGCCGCCGAACCCGGACGCGCCGACGCCGCCATCGGTCTCGGCATGCTCTATATGCAAATCGGCCGCGAGGAAGAAGCCCGAGCACTCTTCGACGACGCCTTCGCCGCCGATCCCTTCAACGTGCGCGCCGACAACATGCGCAAAGTCTTAAAACACATGTCGACTTACGCGACGCTCGATTCGGCTCACTACTCGATTCTCTACGACCCGACCCAGGACACCCTCCTCGCCAAATACATGAGCCGCTATTTGGAGTCGATCCACGACGAATTGACCGCCCGATTCGGCTACGCCGTCGCCGGCCGCACAAAAATTGAAATCATGAAGAACCACCAGTGGTTCAGCGGTCGGACGATCGCGCTGCCGTTCATCCCCACCGTCGGCGCCTGCACCGGCCGAGTCGTCGCGCTCGCCAGTCCGCTCGCCACCAACAGGCCGTTCAATTGGGCGCGCGTCATGAAGCACGAAACCGTTCACGTGATCACGCTTCAACAAACCGAATTCAACATCCCGCACTGGTACACCGAGGCGCTCGCGGTCGAAAGCGAGGGCTACCCGCGTCCGCAAGAGTGGAACGCGCTCTTGCTCGACCGCGTCCCCGGCCGCTCGAAGTTGCTCAACCTCGATACGATCAACCTCGGCTTCATCCGCCCGAAAGAAGCCGACGACCGCCAGATGGCTTATTGCCAAGCTCAGCTTTACGCACGTTATATGCTGAAACGATTTGGGTCCGACGCGCTCATTAAAATGCTGAACGCGTATCGTCGCGGCCTGACGACCGACCGCGCCGTCGCCGCGAGCTTCGGCGTCGCGAAGGCCGACTTCGAGGCGGGCTACCTCGCGTATTTGGATGACGTCGTAAAGACGATCCAAGCGCGTACAAGCGACGACGAGTCGGTGCCGTTCTCGCGTTTGGAGCGAATGCTCGCCGCACAGCCCGACGACGCCGACCTCAACGCGCGCGTCGCGTACGCCTTCTTTCAGCGTCGCGACTATAAAGCCGCGCGGCCGCTCGCGGACAAGGCCTTGAAGCTCAAGCCGAAGCATCCGCTCGCGAGCTACGTGAAGGCGCGGCTGCTCGAAACGATCGGCGACGACGACGCGGCGAGGGCGATCCTCGAACCCGCGCTCGACCCGAAGAAACCTGACGCGCGCGTCTTGGACCGCCTTGCCGAGCTGGTGATGAAGGCCGGCCGCCTCGACGACGCCGAGAAACTCTACGAAATCGGTCGTCAAGGCGACCCCTTCCGCACAAAGTGGATCGCGGGGCTGGCGCGGGTCCACCTGCGTCAAAAAAAGGAGGACAAGTTTCTCGACGACCTCGCGCAGATCGCCGCCAACGACGCCGACGACCTCTCCGTTCGCAAAGCGCTCGCCGAGCGGCACCTCAAACGCGGCGACATCGATCAAGCGGAGAAATGGGCCGCCGACTGCCTCCACATCAAGGTCGACGACCCCTCGCTGCACACGCTCTATGGCGATGCCCTCGCCGCCGGCAAGAAATTCGACGCCGCGACCGACGAGTATCAAACCGCGCTGTCGCTGAAGCCGAGAAAGCCGAACGACATCTTGATCAAACTCGCGCAACTCCAAATTGACGCGAAAAAGCCAACCGACGCCAAAACGACGCTTGACCAAATCCTCAAGGCCGACCCCGAAAACCCCGCAGCCCTGAAACTCAAAATGCAACTCGAGGGGAAGTGATACGGACTCGACATCGTTGCGACCGCGGGCTTCTTGAGAATCGGAGTGGAGCAAGGTGCCCAGACCGCCGTCGGAATCCGTTGTTGGCCGCGGCGCGCTTTGTCCTGGAACCAGATTGTGAGCTCTGACCTCGGCGGAGACCGAGCGACCGCGAGGCGATGAGCGACGCCATATTCGCGTTCGAGCCAGACACAAACCTCGGGGCCGCGGAGAGCACGAGTGTCCTGCGCGGGCAATGATCCTGCTTCGATTCGCCGACGAAGCTGCTTGAGTCGCGTAGGGATAAAAAACGGGGTGCGGCCGGTTTTGGACCGCTCGCCGAGTTCATCAACGCCGTAGCTATTGTAAGGAGCGACCCACTCCTGCGCGGCGCGTCGCGAGGCCCCAAACGCATCGACGATCTTAAGCGTTTTCCGGCATCGGCGCGCAAGAATCAGAGGTCGCAGTCGGATCGATCGGCGTCGAGTTGGCTCGCGATCGACGAGAGATGGAAGCTCATCTTCAGTTCAGCGATCGGCGACATGCCTGGCGGCTTCCTGAAGGTTTGCCCGCCGGCATTCCTTGAGTCACACCAACGCGCAACGGCGCGCGGATGGTTCGCGGAGTCGGTAAAGAACGCCGATTTCAACGTCGGAACGGCACGTGGGTCCGACCCAACCCGCGACGTAGGGAAAACGGGCGCGAGACGGCAAGGTTGAAGACCGGGCTCCGGTCCCGTCCGAGGCGCGGGGCGGTTAGCCCGCGGTCGCGAGACGACGGCGGCGGAGTCGGTCCACCGTGAAAAGTGCCGCAAAGCCGAGTAGCAGTGTCACCGCCGAGCTTGGCTCGGGCACGGCCGCGGCCGCGGGGCCGACAAGGATGAAGTCGAGGTTCGGGTCGTTGCCGCTGTAATTATTGATGTGGGCCGCGAAAGTGGTTTGATTGGCAAGAGAATTGTAGGTGAAGAGCGAATCAACCGTCCAGGCGGGGTTGATGCCGAGGTAGTTTGTTTGGCCCGACCCGGTGCCGATCGACGACCAATTGCCGTTGATGTTGACGGTGAGGTTGAACGAACCGCTGTTGTCAACGAGGCCGCTGCCGCCGCCTTGAAACTCGAGCGACTTTTGACCGTTCGAGAGCACCGAGACGATCCAGCTCGTGTTGAAGTCGGCCGCGATGGGCGTATTGTAACTGACGGTGTACAAACCGGGCGAACTGCTGCTTGTGGCGGTGCTGGTGAGAGTCGCCGTGGCTCCGTTGCCGGTGGGGATGCCGCTGGTGTTGAGGTTCGAAATCGCGAAGCCGTTGCCGCCGGTCCACGAAAAGCCCTGTGCGCCGGTTTGGGGGAAGACCTGCAACGGCGTAGTTTCGCCGGAGGTCGAGCTGTAGCCCTTGACGACGGTGGTGTAGCTCGCGACGGCATCGGAAAAGTCGGACTGCGAGTAGCTGATGT
>JAJYDB010000287.1 GCA_021777845.1 Planctomycetota bacterium | reverse complement strand
ACAAGGACGCCGCCGTCGCCGCGCTGCTCTTCGCCGACCTCGCCGCGGACCTGAAAAAACGCGGCAAAACCGTGAATGGGTATCTCGACGAACTCTACCTCGAATACGGCGACTTCGGCGAGCGGCTCATCAATAAAGTCCTCACCGGCCGCGAGGGCGCCGCGCAAATCCAGAAGTTGATGGCGGCGTTCCGCAACAACCCGCCGAAAACGCTCGACGGCCTGACGTTGACGAAGGTGGACGACTACCAAAAGCACGAGTCGCGAAGTCTGCAAGGCGGCGCAACCACCGCCCTGCCAAAGCCTTCCGGCGACCTCTTGATCTTTCACGCCGAAGCGCCGGGGGTCCGCTTCGCCGTTCGACCCTCCGGCACCGAGCCGAAGATGAAGCTCTACCTGTTCGCCCGCACGGAGACGCAGGGGAAAACCCTCGCCGACCTGCCCGCGATCAAGGCCGAGACCGACCGTCGACTCGACCAAATGACCGCCGATCTGCACGCGTTTATGGACGCCGCGCTCGCGACGAACTGAGCCGGCCGGAGTTACTCCACTCTAATCGCGACGAGCCGGCGTTGGAGTAGAGTATTGCGCCGCGGGCGGCTCGCGTCGGAAATTGTGGAGTCCGGCGACTCGTCGGTTCGCGTGCTTCCGCTCGACTTGCGCCGCGGCGTTGTGCGACAATTGGATTGCGCTTGAAAGTACGAGGTGCCCGCACACGGAAGGTCTGGTCCATGACGCCGCCCGACGCGTCGCAGATACCGCCCGATCCACCCCCCGAGCCGTCCGTCGAGCCCGCCGAACGCGCGACGCGCGACGCGGCCGCGGCCGGCGATGCACGCGCCGATCTGCGCGCGAAGATCCGCGCGTTTCCAACCGAGCCGGGCGTCTATCTGCTGAAGGACGAGAAGGGCCGCGTGCTCTACATCGGCAAGGCGAAGAGCCTCCGGGCCCGTGTTTCCTCGTATTTTCAGAAGACGGCCGACTTCGACCCGCGCGTCCGCGAATGGATCGGAGAGGTCCTCGACGCCGACTTTCTCGTTGCCGACAGCGAGGTCGACGCGCTCTTGCTCGAAGCCCGTCTCATCAAAGACATCCAGCCTCGTTATAATCAAGAGCTTAAAGACGACAAATCATTCCCTTATCTTCAAATCACGACGAACGAAGACTTTCCTCGGGTCAATTTTACGCGCGAGCCGCGCGACCGCGGCGTCAAGCTGTACGGTCCGTTTCCGCGCGCGAAGAGTCTCCGCGGCGCGATCCAGATCCTCCAAAAGATCTTCAAATTCCGGACCTGTTCGCTCGACATCGAGGAGGACGACCCGCGCTGGCGTTGGTTCCGTCCGTGCCTACTCCACTCCATTAATCAGTGTACCGCGCCCTGCAATTTCAGCGTCGACCGCGAGTCGTATCGCAAGGACATCCGCCGGCTCCGCCTTTTTCTCGACGGCAAGAAGGAGTTGGTGATCGCCGAGATGGAGGCCGAGATGCGCGCGGCCGGCAAGGCGCTGCTTTTCGAGAAGGCGGCGCGTCTGCGCGACGAACTTAAGCTTCTGCGAGCGTTGAACTTGCGCGGCGACCTCGCGAAGCACGCACAGCCCGAGGTGTTCCACGTCGATCCCACGCGGGGATTGAAGGGGCTGCGCAAGGTGCTGGGGTTGGACGCGACGCCGCGGCGGATCGACGGGGTCGACATCGCGCATCTCGGCGGGACCGAGACCGTCGGCTCGTTGGTGACGTTCATCGACGGGCTGCCTTTCAAGCCTGGATATCGGCGTTATCGGATCAAGACGGTGACCGGCGTTGACGACTTCGCTTCGATTCGCGAGGTGGTCGGGCGTCGGATCGAGGGTTTGCGCGAGCGCGACGAGCCGTTTCCCGACATTTTTTTGATCGACGGCGGCAAGGGGCAGCTCAGCTCGGCGCTGTCGGCGTTCGAGGCCGCGGGGGTGCGGCCCCCTACCCTGATTTCGCTCGCGAAGCGCGACGAAGAGATTTTCGTGCCCGGCCGGCCCGACCCGATCGTGCTCTCGCGTCGCTCGTTTGCCCTCCGCTTGCTACAATACGTACGTGACGAAGCGCACCGTTTCGCCCAACATTACCACCACATGCTCCGCAAAAAGCGTACCTTCGGCGACGATTCGGCTTGAGACGAAATCGGCGGGGATCGCTGGGGGCTTGGTCGTCGTTTGATTTCGCGATTTACAACAAAGACACTTTAAACGCATTATGATTCTTATCTCTGCTTCTGGTTTGGGTCGTCAATACGCGGGCGACCCTGTGTTTGAGGGGGTGTCGTTCGAGATCCGCGCGGGCGACCGGATTGGGCTGGTCGGGCCGAACGGCGCGGGTAAGTCGACGCTGATGCGTTTGCTTGCCGGGCTGGATCGGCCGGACTACGGCCATTTGAACGTTCGGCCGGGCGTGAAGTTGGTGCTGCTGAAGCAGACGCCCGACTTCGCGCCGACCGAGACGCTCTTTGACGTCGCGCGTTCGGGACTGGCCGACGCGCTCGAGTTGCAGGCCGAGCTCGAGGAGGCCGCGCGCGAGCTGGGCGAGGCCGAGGACGACGACGACCGCGACCGCGCCGCGCGTCGCTACGACGAAATCCGCGACCGTCTTGAACACCAGGACGCCTACTCGGTCGAGCACCGCGTCGAGGAAATCCTCGGCGGCCTCGGCTTTCGGAGCGACGACTACACCCGCGCGGCGGGGACGTTTTCGGGCGGTCAGCAGTCGCGGATGATGCTCGCGAAGCTCCTGCTCGAAAGCCCCGACGTGATGTTGCTCGACGAGCCGTCGAACCATCTTGATATTGATACAACGGCATGGCTTGAAAACTACCTGGCGCGGCAGGCGACGGCGATGGTGATCGTCAGCCACGACCGTTATTTTCTCGACAAGGTGGTCCTCAAAATCTGGGAGCTGCACCAGGGGAAAGTCGAGGCTTATCCCGGCAATTACACGCAATATTGGCGTCTGCGCACCGAGAAGGCGAAGCTTCTCGACCGCGTCGCCGAGCGTCGCGAGGAGGAAAAAGGCGACCTCGAGGCGTTCATCCGCCGTTGGGGCGTCGGCCAGCGCGCGAAGCAGGCGAAGGATCGTGAAAAGAAGCTGGCGCGTCTCGAATCCGTACCTGTGGAAACGATGCAGTCGATTGTCGGGCCGGTGATGGGCTTCGGCGAGGTCGAGCGCTCCGGCGACATCGTCCTCGAGGCCCGCGAACTCGCCAAATCCTACGAGAAGAAGCTGTTTGATCACTTCAACGTCACCGTGCCGCGCGGCCAGTGCGTCGGCGTGCTCGGGCCGAACGGAGCGGGCAAGTCCACACTAATAAAAACGTTGATCGGACAGGTCGCGCCCGACGCGGGCTCGGTCCGGCTCGGACACAAGGTGCGCGTCGGTTATCACGACCAGTCGCTCGACTCGCTCCCGCCCGACGCCACCGTCCTCCGCGCCGTCTGGCCCGAGGACGACGTCTCGATCGTCGAGCAGGACGTCCGCAACCTGCTCGCCCGCTTCGGACTCCCCGGCGACCTCGTCCATTCCAAGGTCCAGCAGCTTTCCGGCGGCGAACGCGCCAAGGCGGCGCTCGCGCGGCTCGAAGCCGTCGGCGCCAACTTGCTCGTGCTCGACGAGCCGACGAATCACTTGGATATTTGGTCGTGCGAAGCACTTGAACGATCGATTATCGACTTCGAGGGGACCGTCCTCGTCGTCAGCCACGACCGTTATTTCCTCAACCAAGTCGCCGACCGGCTCGTCGTCGTCGCCGACGGCCAGGCACGCGTCGTCGAGGGCGACTACGAGTTTTACCAACGCCTGCTCGAACAGCGCAACGCCCCCGCGACCAAGCCCGCCGCACCCGCACCCGCCGCCAAGCACGCCCCGGCCCCCTCCCCCGCTCCGACCAAAAACGAACGCCGCAAACGCAAATATCCCTACAAAAAGCCTGCCGACATCGAATCCGAGATCGCGTCCAAAGAAGCCGAGGCGCTCGAGCTCGAAGACCTCCTCGGCCGGCCCGCCACCTGGCGCGAACCCGTCAAGGCCCGCGACTTGCAGCTCCGACATCAAAGCCTCAAAGATGCACTCGCGCGCCTCTATGAACACTGGGAAGAGGCCGCCGAGTTCAACGCCTAACCCCGCATCAAACCCCTTCGGCACCAACCACCCGCAACCAAGCAAACCACCCCGGCGAGCAAACCATGCCCGACCCCGTCAAACTGCTCGCCCTGCTGCGCCGCGCCGCGATGCTCTTTCGCAACGGCCCCGGACGCCGCGGCGCCGTCGTCCCACTCCCCGCATCCGCCGTCGACGCCCTCGTCGTCGGCGACCTCCACGGCAATATCCCCTTCTTTCGCAAAATCCTCGACGTCGCCGCCCTCGCCCAACACCCCGCGCGACACCTCGTCCTCCAAGAACTCGTCCACGGCACACGCTCCTATCCCAACGACGGCGGCGACAAGTCCCACCAACTCGTCGACCTCGTCGCCGCACTCAAATGCCAATATCCCGACCGCGTTCATCTCATCATGGGCAACCACGAACTCTCCGAACTCACCGGCCGCGTGATCGCCAAAAACGGCGAGGTCCTCAACAAAAACTTCCGACAAGGCATCACCACCGCCTACGGCGAATACGCCGACGCAATCTACGCCGCTTACCTCGAACTCTTCGCTTCGCTCCCCCTCGCCGTCCGCGCACCCAACCGCGTCTTCATCTCCCACACCCTCCCCGACGAACGCGACTTCGACCGCATCAACTGGGCCCTCCTCGACGCCGACGCCTGGCCCGAAGATGAACTCAAACGCGGCGGCTCGATCTACGCCCTCACCTGGGGTCGCGACACCTCTCCCGCCAACGCCGACCGCTACGCCGCCCAAGTCGACGCCGACCTCTTCATCAACGGCCACCAACCCTGCGACGAAGGCGTCCAACAACCTAACCACCGCCAAATTATCATCGACGGTACCGACCCCTACCCCGCCTACCTTCTCTTCTCCACCCAAACGCCCGCAACCATCGAGTCGCTCCGCGCCGCCGTCCGCATCATCCCTGCCGCCTAACAACAAGGCTCCACTGGGAGCCGCACCCACGCCGCGACGGCTCCCGACCCTCCCCGCTTTAAACCGGCATTTGAAGCCTATCGGGCTGACGTACCTTACCCAGGTCATCGAATCGAACCGGGGTTCGCGCTCTAACCCTTACCAACGCTAAAGTTGCGCGCCGAAGAAAAAAATTTCCGACCGCGACGGAACAAAGCAGCGCGGGCTCTCGATAGTTGATGGTGGAGGCGCGTTAAACTCGCGCCAATATTCCTCACCACCCTCAACCGCGAGGACGCCCCCATGCCCCTCCTCAGCCCCACCCAAAAAGCCGAGGTCAACCGCCAAAACGCCGCCAAATCCACCGGCCCCACCTCCGTCGACGGCAAAAGCCAATCACGCGCGAATGCATTCAAGCATGGCTTTGCCGGCGGCGGCGTCGTCCTCGGCGAGGACGAAATCCGCGCCGTCGAACTCCACACCGCCGCGTGGGTCAAAGAACTCGGCGTCACCAGCATGATCAAGTACGAAATCATTAAGACCGGCGTCACCGCCTGGGTTTTGTCGCAGTCATGCATGGTGCGTATCGCACGGCTCAGCGC
>JAJYDB010000286.1 GCA_021777845.1 Planctomycetota bacterium | reverse complement strand
TTCGGTCGCTGCGTGTTCGCGGCGCGCCCGCGATCGGCGCGGCGGCGGCGTACGGCGTGGTGCTCGGCGGGCAGGCCGCGCCGCCGGGGGGGGTGGACTCAATGCGGGCGGCATTGCGCGCGGCGTCCACGACGTTACGCGCGAGCCGGCCGACGGCGGTCAACCTGTTCTGGGCGCTCGACCGCGTCGGGCGCGTCATTGAGTCGGAGGACGCGGCCGCCGAGACGCTGGCGGCGCGGGTGCTCGAGGAGGCGCGCGCGATCGAGCGCGAGGACCGCGCGATGTGCCGCGCGATCGGACGCCGCGGCGCGACGTTGATCGCGCACGGCGACGGCGTGTTGACGCATTGCAACGCGGGCGGGCTGGCGACTTCGGACTACGGGACGGCGCTGGCGGTGCTCTTCGAGGCGCATATCCAGGGGAAGGCGATTCGCGTTTACGCCGACGAGACGCGGCCGCTTTTGCAAGGGGCGCGGCTCACCGCCTGGGAGTTGGCGCGTCGCGGCGTGCCGGTCACGCTTATTTGCGACAACATGGCCGCCCAAGTGATGCGCGAGGGCCGCGTCCGCGCGGTGGTGGTCGGAGCCGACCGCATCGCCGCCAACGGCGACGTCGCGAACAAAATCGGCACCTACGGCGTCGCTCTGCTCGCAAAGGCTCACGGAATACCGTTTTACGTCGCCGCGCCGTCGAGCACTTTCGACCTCGCGCTGCCCGACGGCTCGGGGATCCCCATCGAACAACGCGACCCGCGCGAGGTGACGCACGGGTTCGGACGTCAGACGGCACCCGAGGGGGTCGACGTCTACAACCCGGCGTTCGACGTCACGCCCGCGGCGTTGATCACGGCGATTATCACCGAGCGCGGCGTGATTCAGCCGGTTGACGCGGCCAACATCGGCCGGGTGCTCGCGGAATGATCGAGGACGGTTGGGGTTTGATTGCACGAGGAACTTGACAATGCTTTCTCACAGCGTTTACTTCACGCTCAAAGAGTCGACCGCGGCGAATCGCGAAGCGCTGGTCGCGGCGTGCAAAGAATTCCTGACCGGGCACCCTGGGACGGTCTTTTTTGCGGCGGGGACGGTCGAATCGAGTTTAAATCGGCCGGTGAACGTGCTTGACTACGACGTCGCCCTCGTCGTCGTATTCGACTCGCTCGCTTCGCACGATGCTTATCAGGTTGCGCCGAGGCACCTGCAATTCGTCGAGGAAAACAAGCCGAACTGGGCGCAGGTGCGGGTCTTCGACGCGAACGTCGAAGCAAAATGAAGACCGACTACCTGCCGGATTGTTCGAGCCTCATGCTTAAGTAGGATCGGGGTTCGAGCATGGACGGCTCGAGTCCGAGCCGGGCGGCCACGTCGAGAACTTTTTGACGCGCGGCGGGGAGGTTCTCGGCGGAGTCGGCGATGGTTTCGACCTCGACGAATCGCCCGAGGTCGGAAGCGTCGTCGAGCGCGACTTCGAGCGTTTGCCCTTGGAGGCTGAGGGTGAAGGCGCGGCGGGTTTTGCGTAGGGTTGCGATCGGTTGAAACCCGAGCCGGACGAGCATGGTGGTTGCGGATTCGAGCGTATTCTCGGCTTCGGAGTCGAGGTCGAGCTCGATTTCCTCGCGGGTTTTGGTCGGGCCTGCGAGTTTGGGTCCTTTGTAGGTGATGCGAGTGCGTCCGTCGGCGAGTCGGAGTCGGAGGGCTTCGCGGGTGAGTGCGAAGTCGCGGGCGGGGTGTTGGAAGTAGACGTCGGTTTGGGCGCATGCGGGGGCCGCGACGGCGCGGGCTTCGCGGAGGCGGGCCTCGACTTGGTCGTGGTCGGCGACTCGGAATTTCATCTCGACCTCGTAGCGCATCTCGGTTATTGAGCGTACATGTGCGCGGTGCGCGTGGTCAACGGGGGGCTTGAGAGACGAGCGGTCGGGGTGGGACGGAAAAATCGCGCGAATCCGAAAATTCTACGAAATTGTGCTTGACCGCGATCTTGCGATCGGGTAGCACGTCGCGTTGTCTTCGTCCCGTTCTCGGTCGCGCCGTCTCTTGAACGCACATCTCTTTGGGCGCGGAACGCAAATGGACAGCCGGTTGGTTGGCCGAGTCGTCGCGATGCGTCGGCGTGGTTGACCGAGCCGAAGACTCACGATTCACGTCTCCCGCTTCGTGGACAAGATCAGGACCGTCGCCAGGGAAGTCGGCGGTCGTCCTCGCGAGCGGCGAAAGGAGGTCGCGTTGGGAAGCCTCAGAACGCTCACGATCCTCTTGGCCCTCGGCGCTTGGGGGGCGGCCACGGAAGGCGCGCCGCCGGGCGATGCAACACCGCCGTCGAGCGGCTCCGGGACACGTCCCGCGCCGACGGTGCCGCCTCGAAAATATCTCGAGGCCGGCGCGAAATTGTCAAACAGCGGTCAGTACGACCTTGCGGTCAAATACTTGAAGGCCGCGAACACGTATCGCGACCAGCTTACGGTCGCCGATCAAACGGTGCTCGACGCGTATTTGAACAACCTGAAGGACGCGACGCTGAGCGATCCGAACGCTTTGGCGGACGCGATCGCGGCGGCTCCGAAGGGGTCGTCGAAGCCGGCGGCGGCGGCTGGTGTGGAGTCGATGGCCGACGTCGCGAAATCGGACGTGAAGGCCGCGGCGGCTCCGCTCAAGGACGCGGGGGTGAATCCGGCCGCGTCGGTGACGCCCGCGACGGCGACGTCTCCGATCACGGCGAACACGCCGCGGACGGCGACGACCGATTCGCGGCAGCAGGCGCGCTGGCTGTTGCACTCGGCGCGCGAGCAGGCGGCTTTGGGCAATTACGACCAAGCCGAGCAGCTTGTGACCCAGGCGAAGGCGCTCAATATTCGCTGGGGGTTGTTTGACGACACGCCCGCGAAGGTGAGCGAGACGATTGCGGCGGCGCGGCCGAAAACCTCGCCCGCGACGCCTGCGAAGTCGAACGAGCCGCACGACCGCAAGACCGCGAAGGCGAAGCTGCGCGACGCGCGGGCAATGCTTTCGCAGGGGGATTACGAGCGGGCGGAGACCGTCGCGATCGACGTGAAGTCGTGGAATCTTTCGTACGGCATGTTCGACGACACGCCCGACAAAGTGGCGTCGGCGGCGCGTGCGTTGCGTCGTCGCGACTCTCTGCGCAACGGCAGCGCGAAGGAGCTGCCGAGCCAGAGCGTTTACGACGCGCTGCTCGTCGAGGCGCGCGAGTTGATGAAGCGCGGCAAGTTTGACGAGGCCGACACGAAGGCGCGGATGGCGCAGTCGATGAACGTGATTCCGCCGCTGACGGCGGATCGCGCCGAGACGGTGTTGAGCGACATCGCGAAGGCGCGTCGCGGCGGCGTAGTGCCGAGCGGCGAGCCTCCCTACGCTCAGGCCGAGCGCGAAGCCAACGAGCTGTTGGCGCGAGGCAAGAACGAGGCCGCGTCGGTCAAGTTCGCCGAGGCCGAACGGCTGCGGAAAGTGGCCGATGCGAAGTCCGACCCCGGACTGGCGATGGCTCCGACGAGCGACCCCGAGGTGCGCAAGGTGGATGCGGGGAACGGCGACGACGCCGCTCCGGCGCTTGCGACTCCGAAGGCCGACGCGCCGAAGACCAACGCGACCAAGCCGGGCGAGGCGTCGAGCCGCGGGGCGCAACTGCTCGAGAACGCGGCCGCCCTTTACAAGGACGGCAACCTGCAGGCGGCGCGCGAAACCGCGATGCGAGCGAAGAACAGCGGCACGGGCGTCGACGCCCAGGCCGACGAGATGCTCGCGACGATCGCGCTTGCGGAGCAGGGGGGCGCACTGGCGCTCTATGAATCGGCCCTCGGTGCGATGCGCAAGGGCGACAACGCCCGGGCCCGCGCACTTTTGACCGAAGTCGCTTCGGCGGGCAGCTCGCTCGACGAGGGGATGCTGGAAAAGGTGCAGGCGATGTTGCAGAGGATCCCGGCCGACGCCCACGCGGTCGGCAAGGCGATCGCAGCCGACGCCCCGACGGCGAGCTCGCGCGTCGACGACACCGAGACGCTGACCGCGCAACGGCTCAACGCCGAGGTCGGCGCCAAGGTCGCCGAGGCGCGCCGGATGCTCGAGGTCGATCCCGACAAGTCGATCGCGATCCTCGACGAGACGCTGAAGTCGGTGAAGGCCGCGGCGCTCCCCGAGGCCGTCGCCCGCACGATGTCGCGACGTCTCGAAGTCGCGATCGAGCTGGCGAAGAAGGACAAGGTCGCCTTCGACTCGAAGATGAAGGACAAGACCGCGCGGGCGGAAATCGAGCAGAAAAAGCTGCGGATCTTCGAGGCCGACGCTGCGAAGAAGGCGCGGATGAAAGAGCTGATGGACAAGGCGACCGACGCGATGGCGTCGGGCAAGTACGCCGAGGCCGAAGCGTTCGCGAAGCGAGCGCAAGAAGTGGATCCGAACGAGGTCGCGGCGGTGATTCTCGCGTGGAAGGCCCGCGCCGAGCGTCACTACAAGAAGGACCTCGAGATCCGCGACGCGAAGTCGGAAGGCGCGCTGGTCGCGTTCCAAGCGGCCGAAGAGGCGGGCATCTCCGACCCCGAGGTCTTGCTGCACGACATCAAGTACCCGAAGAACTTCAAGGATCTGACCGCGGAACGGCGTCGGCTGAACGCTCGGCTCGAGCCGCAACGCGATCCGAAGGTGCTCGCGATCGAGTCGAAGCTGACCGAGTCGGTCACGCTGAACATCGATCGCCAGCCTCTGCACGACGCGGTCGAGTTCCTGCAAAAGTTGACCGGCCTGAACATCATGGTCGACCCGAAGGCGCTCAACGAAGAGGGCCAGACGTCGGCGACCCCGGTGACGATGGTCGCGCAGAACATTCGGCTCAAGACGGCGCTGAAGCTGATGCTCCAGCCGCTGGGCTTGAACTACAAGATCGAGGACGACGTGCTGCTGATCACCAGCTCGCAGGCGTCGACGGCGGCGACGTACACGAAGACGTACTACGTCGGCGACCTCGTGATGCCGCCGGGCAAGGCCCCGACGCTGAACGAGGCGCTTAACCCCGGCAAGCCCGCGGGCGACCCGAGCTCGGGTTCGCAGCAGGTCTCGATGACCAACGGCGCCTCGACGCTCGCGCCGGGCGTCGGTTCGGTCGGCCAGAATCTCGCCGTCGCGCTCAGCGGGACGACGCAAAAGGCCGACATGGGCCCGCTGATCCAGCTTATTACCACGACGATCGCGCCGAATAGTTGGCGCGTCCTCAACGACCCGACCGCAGGCGCGCCCAACAGCGGCGCTTACGGCATGGGCGCCGGCTTCGGCGGCGACGCGGGCGGCGACACCGCCACCGCCACGCCGGGCTCGATCATCCCCTACTTCCTCAGCCTCAGCTTGATCGTCAAGCACACGCCCGAAGTGCATGAGGAAGTCGCCGACCTGCTCCGCCAGCTCAGGCGTTTACAGGACCTCCAGATCTCGATCGAGGTCCGGTTCATCACCGTCAACGACAGCTTCTTCGAGCAGATCGGGGTCGACTTCGACTTCAACATCCTCTCGAGGGCGGTCGGTCGCAAGAGCTCGTTCGCGGTGCAAAACCCGCTTGCGACGATCCTCAGTCCGATTCCCGGCGGTGCCGGAGCGAACCTTGGCGGCGGGACCGCGGGTTCGATCGGCGCGGGCGGCATCGGTGCGGGCGGCATCGGCGCC